>JBNKTW010000149.1:0-43292 GCA_050298295.1 Rhodomicrobiaceae bacterium | reverse complement strand
GTTGTTGAAGACGATGCCTTCCTTGCCAACGTTGTAATCTTTCCAGACGTTGTGCGACACGCCGCCCTGGCCGGGCGTGGTGATGTTCACCACCGGCGCCTTGCCGCTGGTATCGACGCCCGGCTGCTTCGCCGTGGCCGCGCTGGGGGCAACCTGCAGCTTCGGCTGCTGCTGGGCATAGGTGCCCGCCGCCAGCGCCAATGCCCCAGCCTCCGCCAGCGCCGCCGCAACAAGCTTCAGCCCAAACGCCTTCGAATAGCCACGGGTCCCCGCCATCGCTGCCACTAAATCCTTGTTTCTGACGTTAGAGCGGCGCCCCGCCCAAGACCCGGACGCCAATCGCAATTGCCATAGCGGCGCGCGGGAGCCCCCGCGCCATAAGCCGTAACGCCGGCCTGCCGGCACGCTGTTCTGCCGCATTGAACCGGAGAGCCAGGGATGGCCGCGCGCGGAATGCTTCACCAAACGGCAGCCCCCGGCCGGCCGCGCGCGAACCGCGGGCCTGCCGCCGGTCCAGAGCCGTTCAACCGCATCGCCTGTCCCCAGCCATGTTGCCCAAGAGGCCCGCCAGCCCGCGCCGCGCTGGGCGGAAGCCTTTCCCGCAATCGCCAGCGCGCGGTAAGCCATGGTGTTTAGTTAACCGTATAAGGAGCAAATCGGCAACCGGGTATGTAAAATTGTAGCGGAACGCCAATGCCACCGTGCTGCATCGCCGGGAGCGCTGGCCAAGGTCCATACGCCGTTCTATGACCGTCCCATGCACACTGTTTCAATCCCTTTCCGCGAGCCCGAGGCGGCGTTTGCGGCCTTTGCAAGCAGCCCTTACGCGGCCCTGCTCGATTACGATACGGGCGGCCGGAGCGTCTGCCTCATCGCCGCCGATCCGGTCGAGACCATTACGGCTACCGGGGAGGGAGGATTTGTCGATGGCGCGTGGCATTCCCCGGATCCATTCGCAACACTCGCGGAGGTTTGGCGGCGGTTCGCCAAGCGCGGCGGCCAGGCGGGAAGCTTTGCGGGAGCGCTCATCGGCTATCTTGGCTACGAGCTTGGCGGCTTCCTCGAAAAACTGCCCGCGCCCAAAGCGGATATCCTGAAACTCCCGGCCATGTGCTTGGGCGCGTACGATACGGCCGCCTTTTTCGACCGGCGCCAGCGCCGCGCCTGGGTCAGCGGCGCGGACGCTTCCAGGGCAACGGCGCTCGCCGCGCGGCTTGCCGCCGCACCGCGGGAACTGCCGCCGCCCCGGACGCCGGCGCTTAGCTGGGAGGCGGAGCAGAGCCGGGCCGAAGCCGAAGCGAATGTCCGCCGCATCAAAGACCATATCGCGGCCGGCGACATATTTCAGGCGAATTACACCCAGCGCTTCCTGGCGAAGCGGCCGGCGGGATTGGACGATTTCGCCCTTTACCGGCGTTTGAGGGCCATCAGTCCCGCGCCTTTTTCTGCCTTCTTGCGCTGCGGGGACATATCGATTGCTAGCGCCTCGCCGGAACGGTTTCTCTCGCTGGACGGCAAGGGGCTTGTCACCGCGGAGCCTATTAAGGGCACGCGGCCCCGCGGCAGCGATCCGGCGCAGGACGCAGCGCTTGCCAACGCTTTGCTGGCCAGCGCAAAAGACAAGGCCGAGAACCTGATGATCGTCGATCTCATGCGCAACGACCTGTCGCGCGTTTGCGAGATTGGCAGCGTAACGGTCCCGCATCTCTGCCGGCTGGAGAGCTTCGCACAAGTCCATCATCTGGTTTCAACGGTGACTGGCCGCCTTCGCGGCTCCGCGACGCCCATCGATGTGCTGCGCGCAACCTTCCCCGGTGGCTCCGTTACCGGCGCGCCAAAAATCCGCGCGATGCAGATCATCCGGGAGCTGGAGCCCTCACCTCGCGGCGCTTATTGTGGCGCTTACGGATGGATCGGCTTCGGCGGCGGCGCCGATCTCGCGATGACCATACGCACGCTAACACTGACGCCCGATTGGATCGCTGCGCAGGCTGGCGGCGGCATCGTCGCGGACTCCGGCCCCGCTGCCGAATATGAGGAAAGCATGGTCAAGATTGCGCCCTTGCTGCGGGCGGGGCTTGGGGAGGGAGAATGATACTCTGGCTCAACGGCGCGCTGCTTCCTGACGGCGAGGCGCGCATCGATCCCGCGGATCGCGGCTTCACCCTGGGCGACGGCTTGTTTGAGACCCTGGCTGTCAGGGATGGAAAAATCCTGCGGCTTGAAAAGCACTTGCGGCGCCTCGGCCATGGCTGCGAAGTGTTGCGGCTTCCCCCGCCGCCGGACGGGCTCGCCGAAGCAATCGCCGCCGTGCTCCAGGCGAACGCGCTCAAGGACGCGGCGGTGCGGATCACCTACACGCGCGGGCCGGGCGCGCGCGGCCTCCCGATGCCCGCCACATGCAAGCCCACGCTGCTGCTAACGGCAGGACCGTTGCCGCCGCCAAGGCCGCCCGCATCCTGTATCGTTGCCACGGTCACGCGCCGGAACGAGCATTCGCCGCTGTCGCGCATCAAGTCCACGAACTACCTCGACAACATACTCGCGCGTGAAGAAGCCCGTCAACGCAATGCCGCCGATGCCCTGCTGCTGAATGGGGCGGGCAATCTCGCCGAGGCGGCGGCGGCCAATGTTTTTGCCGTGAAGGACGGGCAGGTGATGACGCCTCCGCTTGAGGATGGCGCGCTTGAAGGCATCATGCGCGCGGAAATAATTGCGAAGACCGGCGCGGCCGAACGCAGCCTCAGCCTTGCCGATGCCGCCGGCGCTGACGAGGTCTTTCTGTCGAACAGCCTCGGCTTGCAGGCCATCGTTCAGCTAGATGGAGTCCCGGTTGGGAACGGAATGCCAGGCCCGCAATACCTGGCGCTGGCCTCCTGCTTGAACTGAACCCAGATCCCGCAGTTGCAGGTGACACAGGGCTGGAAAACTGGCCGCAGCTTGCGGGCCGAGGCATACTGTCTATCGCTTCCCAGCGAGCAGAATCCAGGCCCCGGCGTAAGTGACGGCCATGGCCCCGGCGATCATATACAAGCCAAGCGAGAGCGCCTCCCCGCCCGTTCCAGCGCTTCCCGCGAAAACCAGAAGCAGCGCCGCCGCGGACATGCGCCAGACCCACAGGGCCACATCGCGCAGGATCATGGCGGGGTAAAAGTCGCTCGCGGCGTGAGCCATGCCGTCCATGGTCTTGAGGTCGATGACGTGCTGCGACACGCGCATGACCGGTTGCACGATGCTCGTGCCGATGGTGTAGACGATGAGTGTGGCGAGCGTCAGGGAGTAGCCCAGCATGATATTGAGCGCCATCAGCACGATGGTGCTAAGACCCAGGATGGCCAGGCGGTTTTCCGGCCGCCGCCGCGACCCCACCGCGAACAGCGCCAGCGCTCCGGCGATGGCGAACACGGTGTTGAAGCCGCCCACGTTCAGCGCGGTGCCGAGCACGATGATCGACGCGAGCGGGATCAGGATGTTGAGCAGGATGTGCGCCGCCGCACCGCCCATGAGGTAGACTTGCGCCGCCTGATTGCGCTGGTCTGCAACGAAATGCACGAGGTCATGCCGCGCAACCGGCTCCGGCCGGTAGTCCTTGAGTGCGCCAAGCGAGGGCAGCCCCAGCAGGAATATTGGCGGCGTTACCAGGAACAGGAGCGTGAATTCGCCCAGGCCCAGATGGTGCGACAGCCAGATGAGAAACGTCGCGAAGGCCGGGGCGGCGACCGTGATAATCTGGTTTCCGGCCAACAGAAAGGTTGAGTATATGTCGCGCTCGTGGTCGCGGCTTTCCACCAGCTCATAGGTGTGGATCGTGAGCCAGAAGAAGCCCGAGCCGATGCCCCTTACAGCCACGGCGGCGCAAGCCTGCGGAACATCGCTTGAGAACGCCAGAAGGGTGAGGCCCAGAGCCGTAAAGACGAAGCTGAGCGGGAAGCCGTATTTCGCGTTTAGCCGGGCTTGCGCGGCGGCCCAGCCATAGATGCTGAAGCCGATCATGATGCCGGTGAAGTCCGCCATCGCGGCAACGATGTTGAGCTGTACGCTGTCGAACAGCTTGTAGATGTAGATCGCCGAAAATGCGCCGGCGGCCCGGCTGACGAAGCTGTAAACCCAGAACAGGAAGACCAGCGAACGCAGACGGCTTCGCATCGACCAGAACTGTGCGAGGGAGAGCATCGCGCGGGCCTAGTACATACAACAGTAAGTCATAACGCGCATCGCCGTCATCGCGAGGCCGCCTTGGCGGCCGTGGCGATCCAGAAACAAGCGCTGCGGCGCGCGGGTCTGGATTGCTTCGCTACGCTCGCCGCCGCAATGACGGCGATGCGTCATGACTCCTGGCGGGCGTACTAGTCTTCGAGAAGGCTGCGCAGCATCCACGCTGTTTTCTCATGAACTTCGAGGCGCTTGGTCAAAAGGTCGGCGGTCGGCTGATCGCGGGCGTCTTCCGTCAGCTTGAACAGCTCGCGCGCGGTCCGGGCCGTCGCCTCTTGGGCCACAACAAGATAGTGTACCATTTCCATCGCTTTCGGCACCCCATGAACCTCTTCGACCGAGGCGAGCTTGGCAAACTCCTTGTAAGTGCCGGGAGCAGGGAAGCCCAAGGCGCGGATACGTTCCGCGATCTCGTCCAGCGCCATCCATTGTTCGTTATATTGCTCCATGAACATAAGATGCAGCGTGTTGAACATGGGGCCGGTGACGTTCCAATGGAAATTGTGCGTCATCAGGTAGAGCGTGTAGCTGTCGGCAAGCAGGCGCGAAAGCCCCTCCGCGATTTTCGCCCGTTTCTCCTCCGGAATGCCAATATCCATACGGCCGCGGCTTTTCGATGATTTCATCGATCGATCCCTTCATGAATGGTGGAAGAACAAAGGCGGGGTACTTCACCATTATCGGGGACCAACCTGATCCGTGGCTCGCTGGCCCGTGGCCCGGCCCGGCCCGGCGCCACTCCGTTTGCGGCGGTTTGTTGAAGAAACGGTGGTTCGAGCCGCCGCCAGCGCAGGCAGGCGAGCCAGCCGCGGCCGAATTTCTGGCTTCCCCTTTTTCAGGGGGACAGGGCGAGGGGAGATCTGCCGCCATTCAGGCGCGGCGGGAAAAGCCGCCCGTTTGTCTCAGAGCCTCACCCAATACCATGGACAGCGCGACGGCGACGTTCAGCGACCTCAGATCTTCGCGCATGGGAACGCGGACGCGCAAGTCCGCAGCGGCGTGGACCTCCTCCGGTACTCCAGCGCTTTCGCGCCCGGCGAGCAGAATATCGGACGGCTCATATCGCGCAGCCGTATAGGGCTCCGCCGCTTTGGTAGATAACAAAACGATACGCGAGCCGCCTTCCCGTGCATTTTTCGTAAACTCGGCGAAGCTATTCCAGCGGAAAATTTCCACCGCTTCGATATAATCGAGCGCAGCCCGTTTAAGCGCGCGCGAAGACATGTCGAACCCGGCCGGCAGGATGATATCGGCTGCGACATTCAGGCACGCCGCGAGCCTCAGAATGGTTCCTGTATTCTGCGGAATATCGGGCTGAAACAAAGCTATGCGCATTATTGCCTGTCCGACGAATGGCCTAGCGCTCATTTGCACCATAGACATAACATTCAAGATTTGCAATAAGACCCCGATTTCGCTCCCGCAATCTACCACCAAGGGCTGGAAACCTCATGGCAACGACAATCGACGATCAGCAAGGCGGCGTAAACCGCCGGGACTTTATCTACATTGGCACTGCCGCCTTCGCAGCAATCGGCGGTGCGGCCGCCCTCTGGCCCTTGATTGACCAATGGAACCCGGACGCCTCCACTTTGTCGCTCGCGTCGATTGAAGTCGATCTGGCGCCCGTCCAGACCGGCCAGGCGATCACCGTGATGTGGCGCGGCAAGCCGATTTTCATCCGCAACCGCACGCCTGAAGAGGTCGCGCAGGCGAAGGCAGTCCCCGTCAAGGATCTGAAGGACCCCGATGCCGAGGTCCTCGGCACGTCCAACCTGCTTGCCACCGACGCGAACCGGACCAAACCCGGCAAGGAAAACTGGCTGGTCATGATCGGCATCTGCACGCATCTCGGCTGCATTCCAAAGGGGCAGTCGGCTGGTGACGACAAGGGGCCCTATGGCGGCTGGTTCTGCCCGTGCCACGGTTCGGCCTATGATACGGCGGGGCGCATCCGCCAGGGACCCGCGCCACGCAATATGGAAATCCCGCCTTACCGGTTCATCGAGGACGCTAAGATCAAGATCGGTTAAGCCCCAGCCATTCGAGAGATCCATTCTATGTCTAATGAATCCATCGCATCCGTGACCCATGAACCTGGGTCATTCGAGCACTCGTACCAGCCGAAAACGGCGTTTACGCGCTGGCTAGACGCCAGGCTGCCGGTCATCCGCTTCACCGCGCACTTCATGGCGATGCCGACGCCGCGCAACATCAAGTATGTCTGGGCCTTCGGTGCGATCCTGGCCTTCTTCCTCGTCGTGCAGCTCTATTCGGGCATCATTCTGGCGATGCACTACGCGCCGAACTCGGCGCTTGCATTCGAGTCCATCGAGAAGCTGATGCGCGACACCAATTACGGGTGGCTCATGCGTTACACGCACATGGTCGGCGCGTCGCTGTTCTTCTTCGCGGCCTTCATCCACCTGTTCCGCGGCCTCTACTTCGGCTCCTACAAGTCGCCGCGCGAAATCCTTTGGATGATCGGCGTGGCGATCCTGCTCTGCATGATGGCGACGGCCTTCATGGGCTACTCGCTCGTCTGGGGCCAGATGAGCT
The DNA here is from genome assembly GCA_050298295.1 of Rhodomicrobiaceae bacterium. Taxonomy (GTDB): domain Bacteria; phylum Pseudomonadota; class Alphaproteobacteria; order Rhizobiales; family Rhodomicrobiaceae; genus Rhodomicrobium. The sequence goes on along the minus strand of JBNKTW010000149.1, from coordinate 36,521 downwards.
TCTGGGCCGTGACCGTGATCACCAACCTGTTCTCGTCGCTGGACTCGATCTATCCGGGCCTCGGCACCGCCGTCGTGGAGTGGATCTGGGGCGGGTTCTCGGTGGGCAACCCGACGCTGAACCGGCTCTTCAGCTTGCACTACATGGTGCCCTTCGTACTGGTGGCGCTGGTTGCGCTGCACATCTGGGCCTTGCACGTCGTGGGCAGCAATAACCCCACGGGTATCGAGGTCAAGGATGTGAAGAAGGAAACGCTGCCCTTCCATCCCTATTTCACCACGAAGGACATGTACGCCATCGCCTTGATCGCGATCCTGTTTGCTTATTTCGTCTTCTGGGTGCCGAATTATCTGGGCGACGTGGTGAACTACGAGGAGGCAAACCCGCTCAAGACGCCGCCTCATATCGTGCCGGAGTGGTACTTCCTGCCCTTCTACGCGATCCTGCGCGCCATTCCGTCGAAGCTCGGCGGTGTGATCGCGATGTTCGGCGCGATCGTTGTGCTGTTCTTCATTCCCTGGCTCGACACCTCGCGTGTCCGCTCCATCCGCTACCGTCCGATTTTCCGCTGGTTCTTCTGGGCATTCGTCTTCGACTGCATCGCTCTGGGCTATATTGGGGCCTTGCCGGCCGCAGGTGCAGCGATCTTCTGGGGACGGGTCTTCACGGTCTACTACTTCGCATTCTTCCTGCTGATCATGCCCCTTGTGGGCCTGATCGAGAAGCCTAGCGCCATGCCCGAATCGATTGAGGAGGATATGGAGCGCAAGGCGAAGCCAAGCAAAGTTCAACCTGTGCCTGCCGAGTAGGAGAGGGGATAATGACCACGATCAAAACAGCCCTGATGGGTTTGGCGGCAGGCGTGCTGTTGTCCATCGCTCCTGCCACGGCGGCCGAAGAAGCTGCCGCTGGCCATGCGGAGCATTACCAGATCCCGCGTCTGAACTGGACGTGGGGCGGCATTTTCGGCAACTTCGACAAGCAGCAGCTCCGGCGCGGCTTCAAGGTCTACCAGACTGTCTGCCAGAACTGCCACAATATCGGGCTTTTGTCCTACCGCAATCTTGGCGAGCCGGGCGGACCGGCCTTCTCGCCAGACGAGGTCAAGGCGATTGCGGCCAAGGTTCAGGTTTACGAGGGCTTTGACGAGCAGGGCAATATCGCGATGCGCCCCGGCCGGCCTTCGGATAACTTCGTGTGGAATTTCAAGAACGCCAAGGAAGCTGCCGCGGCGTTTGGCGGCGCAGTTCCGCCGGACCTTTCCCTTATTACGCGCGCACGCGGCATCGAGCGTGAATTCGCCTGGTACGAGTTCCCGTTCATAATGGCGAAAGACCTGGCCACGCAATATCAGGAGCAGGGGGCGGACTATGTTCACGCCCTGCTGTTGGGCTATGTGGAGCCGCCGGCTGGCAAGAAGATCGCGGACGGCCTCAACTATAACCGGGTTTTCCCCGGCAACCAGCTCGCCATGCCGCAGCCTCTGTTCGACGACGCAGTGGAATATGCAGACGGCACGAAGGCCACGCTCGACCAGGAGGCAAAGGATGTGACCGCGTTCCTGGCCTGGGCAGCGGAACCGCACCTCGCGGCACGCAAGCAAATGGGCCTCTGGGTTGTCATTTATCTCTTTGTGCTCGCCGGCCTGCTTCTTCTCTCGAAGAAGGTTCTGTGGCGGAACATCAAGCATTGAGCTTGATCCGGTATACGCTTTGATTTGGCCGCCTCCGGGCGGCCTTTTCATGTCTCCAGGATGCACGGCGGCGGCCGCCCCCAAGGCTTCCGCTCCCCGTTGTTCGCGTGCTTTGACGATGGTCAATGGAGCCGGCGGCCTTCTGCCCCATGCTGCCCTGGCCCGCATTTCACAGTTGGAGGCAGGCCATGGACAAAACGCATCCTGCAACTCAGGGCGCCCGCCCAGCCGGGAGCGAAGACATCCGGCGGCTTTTCCGCCATGCCGACGATCACACCGTGGTGGCGGTTCTGGCGCTGAAACCCACCCTGGCTCAATTGGAGGAGGCGGTTGCGCGGGGCTCGGGCGCTGGCGACATATTCGCTGAGCTTGGGCCGGAGCACGGCGTTGTGGCGCGCATCCTTGAGCTGACCAAGGAACTGGACGAACTGGAAGATCCTCGCGAGTGACGCTTGCGCCCGGCTAGTCAATTTCCTCAACCGGAAGAACGGGGAGCCCTCGCCTTGTCTCTCTCCCAGCAGCCCGGCTTGGGGGGCTTGCGGACAGAAGGACGGGATGGAGAGGCTTCCCTAAGCGGTGCTCAGTACGGTGCGCGGCGCGCGGGAGAATACGCGGGCGCGAAAGCGCTGCCGGTTTCGCTGCCGTCGTACGATCTAAAACGCGAAGCGCTTTCGGCATGTCCGCGGCCATAACCGCCGCCGTAATGATAGGTGTAAGGGTCGTCAGGCTCGCGCGGCGGCCCGGAATAGGAGTAGTTGCCGCGATCCCCTGAATCTTTCTGGCTGTCATACGAAGCGGTGCCCCGCTCGCCAAAAGAAGCGCGGCTGGAATAGGGCGCGCGAGCCCCATAATGGGCAGGTTTGGCGTCATCGTAGCTGTAGCGCTTGCCGCGCGGCTCCATGTAAGGCGCGTTCGCATCCACGACACGCAGGCAAGCGGGCATCAGCTGATCGATCCTATCGGCCAGGCATTCGAACGCTTCTTTCCCTTTGGGGACGCCACCGCAGAGGCGGCCGTAATCCGGCAGGCAGTCCTCGATCGCGGAAGCGATCTTGAGCGTTTGCAGGCAAGACGCCGAAAGCACCGTCTCGTGGTCGAGCAAGCAGCGGGCCACGCGCCCGTCGCCCGGCACCACACGCGGGCAGATCCGGTGATACTCCTCGCGGCAAGTGTCCATGACGCCGTCCGCCACATCGGTAGACAGGTCCGCGGCTGTAGCGGCCGTCGCACAGACTGCCAGCCCGGCGCCCAGGACATATTGGGCAATCTTCAACATTTGAGTTCTCCCGCGAGGACACCGGCCCCGCAAACCCGGCCCACCCCGGATCACGAAGGATTCATAGAATGCAACCTGCTTCGAGCGCAAACAAGAATTAAAGCGCAATTGAGTAAACTTAACCTTGTTATCCTCAACCTGACTGCCGCAGTGTTTCCACACAGTGTGGGCAGCGAGGACGGAATTCGCCCTGGCAATGGCTCCGCGGACCGCCGTGATGGCAGCTTGAAATCGCTTTCCCGATTCTCCCGGTGTTTTCGCCGGTTCTTGCGTTGGCCGGGCGATGCCGCCTCTTGAAAACGCTGCTATTCTAACGCATTTTCTATTCCGATTTTCCAACAAACGGGGACACGGCCATGCCGATCTACGGCTACGATTGCAATGCCTGCGGCCACCAGTTCGAGAAGCTGGTCCGCTCTTCAGACGCAGCTCCCGCTTGCCCATCCTGCGAAAGCACCGATCTCAAGCGCCAGCTTTCGCTCATCGCCGATCCGGCCAAGGGTGGCAAGGACCGTGGCGGCGCGCCCGCCTGCGAGAGCGGCGGGTGCTGCGGCACGTGCGCCTGCGCACTCAACTGACCGCGCACTCGCCGCGGCCCATGTGCACTGCCATAACGCTTGGCAGTGCGCTTATTTGAGACCTTTTGTGTCAAGAGCGAAGTTGACGGAAGGATGCCGCCGGCGGTTCCAGCCGGTACGCATGGCGCCCTGAAGCTGCCGGCTTTCGGGAAGGCACAAAAGGGCGGCAGTGCCTACCGGGGGAGCGAGGCCTCGACGAAGGCCAAGGCCGCCTGCGGGTTCACGATGCCGAAGCCCACGGCCTCCTTGCCGGCGCCGGGGATCGCGGCGGCGGTGTTCTGCAATGCCGCGCGGATCTCGTCAGGCCCCGCCCCGGGCCGCTTTTCCAGTAGCGCCGCAACCACGCCGCTCACCTCCGCCGCGGCGTAGGAGGTTCCCGACTCCAGCCCATAGGTGTTGTTGACATGAGCGGTGAGCACATCGACGCCCCGCGCCGATACGGAAATATAGTTGCCGCGGTTGGCGGCTCGATAAATCCCGCGTTTTCCGTCCGTCGCCGTGACCGCGATCACCTCGGGATAAGCGGCTGGGTAAAGCGGCGGGGAGGCTGGCCCCGCGTTCCCGGCCGCGGCGACAAGGCCAACGTTCTTCCGGTACGCAGCGGCAACAACCCGCTCGATCAATGGATCGGCGGGCCCCGCGAAGCTCAAATTCATCACCTGCGCGCCCTCTTTCGAAGCCCAATCCATGGACTGCGCGATTTCCTGGCTTGTGGCCGCGACCTCGTTTTCTTCGCTGGTGAAGCTGAATGCCTGGGCGGACAGGATTTCGGCGCCTTCGGCCGTGCCGTGCAGTCTGTTGTGCCCCGCGATCAGGCTGGCAACCGCGGTGCCATGGTCTTCAGGAGTGCAATCGCTGGCCGCCGGGTCGATCGCGCTGAAAAACGCCACGATCGAGCCTTGCAGCTCGCCGTGGCTTTCTTCAATGCAGGTGTCGATAATCGCAAGCCTCACCCCCGCCCCGGCCAGCCGGCGATTCCATCCGGGCGGGGCCAGAGACGAACCTTCTCTGGGGGAGGCCCGCCCTTTCTGGGGTGGGCCTTGCACGGGTGTGTAAATGTAATTCGGCTGCGCGGCCAGCACGCGCCTGTCCGACAAGAGTGCCGTCAGCGTTTGCCGCAGGCTCCTGCCGCGCCGGAGCGTGAGATGCCATATACGCACACCGGCCAGCTCGATTTCACCCACCTCGGCGATCACCACCCCATAATCGCGCTCCAGGCTTTCCTTCACATCATCGGAGGCGCTGCTGCCGACCTCGACGAGCAACTCCCGTGGCCGGTGCCGCTTGCCGTCGAGGAGAGCCGCGGCGGCCTGTCCGGGCCCCTGCCCTGGCGAACCGCCAAAGCGCGGGGCTATCGGCGGGCGGGCCACGCCTCCGGCTCCCATGATCGCGAACGCCGTGGCGGTGGCGATGGCCCCGGAAACAACACCAAGGCTGGTGTGCTCCCGGCCGGGCCTGCGGCCGTGACCGCCAGGGCTCCGGCCAGGATGCGTGACCTTTCCGCCCGTCCTGTCCGCTGTATCGGCATCGCGCGGGCCGGGCCTGCGGCCGTGACCGCCAGGTCTCCGGCCAGGATGCGTGACCCTTCCGCCTGTCCTGTCCGCTGTATCGGCATCGCGCGGGCCGGGCCTGCGGCCATGACCGTCAGGTCTCCGGCCAGGATGCGTGACCCTTCCGCCTCTCCTGCCCGCAATACCGTCATCGCGCGGACCAAACCGGCGGCTGGGGACGCGAGTTCCCGGCCTAAAACCGGGAGGCCTCCTGCCTGCCCTGCCGGGCGGGCTGATGCGGCCGCGCCGTTTCGGCGCAATGTTCAAAAAGCGCTTCGGAGGCCGCCTATGCCTCTTGCGTGCGCCGGGGCGCCGTTGTCTTGAAAAGCGGCTAACCCTGCGCCCATGACGCCGGAACGTCGCGGGCACGGCGGAAGCGTAGGAACCGGGCAGCTCCATTTTGGATACGGATACCGCCGCCCTGCTTTCCTGCACACCGCTGGCAAGTAAAACCAGAAGCGCCGCCACCATCCAGCCGCAGTAAAGTCCTCGCCTCATGGGTCCCGGGCCCCTATTAGCAAAGTCAAGCATCACTTTTCCGGCAGGATCAGGCTAACCAGGCCGGACGCCAGCAGCTTTGCTTGTGCTCGATCCCTGGCCGCCACATTATCATCCCGTAATCCGAGGCGGTAGAGATTATCCGTATTCGGGCCATCAACTATAAGCGCGCCGGTTTCGCCGAGCGCCTTGTTGATCTCCGCAACTGTTGCCGTGTCCTTGAACGATACGATGAAGGCGGCTTGCACCTGCGCCTTCGGGCCGGATGCCGCATGGAACTTGGCCGGAGCGCCATCGCCGCCGGCCAGATAGGCTATCGCGCCGGCCTCAAGCACGCAGATCGCCGCAATGGCAGCCGCGAGCGCCTGCCATTGCGGCGTTGAAAACCCGGCGAAAAAGCTGGAAACGCCCTCCGTCAGGCGGACGATCCGCGCCGTGAGCCACGAATAGGCGCGCGCTTGCCGTTCCTGTTCAACCGATTTTTCGATGCGTGCCCACAAGGCTGAAGACGGATTGCCGGCCGCTTCGTTGAGGGTGGCAATCGCCTCAGCCTCGCGCATGGCTTCCTCGATCAGTTTCGCGAACTCCGGGTCGTGATAGGCTAGTTCCTCGACCTCGCGCGCCTCGTCCGCTTCGAGCTTCCCGGCGACGTACCACGGCACCAGCCGTTCCGCTTCGTCCTTGCCGTCATGATTTTCCGTAGCTGAAGGCATCTGTCTGATCTCCGGCGGCTAGAAGCATCTCCTTGAGCTTTTTCCGGGCGTAGAACATGCGCGTCTTGACCGTGTTCTCAGGGATGCCAAGAATCTCGCCGGCCTCTTTCACGGACTTCTCGTGATAATAAACAAGGTCGATGATTTCCCGGTGTTCCTCCGACAGCTTTGTCAAACACGCCCGCATATAGTCTCCCGTACTGGACTCCATCGCAGTCATTTCCGGTGTCGGTTCGGTGCGCCCCGGCAGGTCGTGCTCGGACAAGCTTCTCCGCTTACGCCTCGCGTCCAAAGCCTTGTACCTTGCTATCGACAAAATCCAGGTTGTTACCGATGACCGGGCCTCGAAGCGGTTAGCACCCCTCCAGACCTCAAGGAACACATCGTGCGTCAGATCTTCCGCGGCGGCTCTGTCCGCCGTAAGCCTGAAGAGAAACTTAAACGTCCTGCCGCTGTGCCGGGTGTAGAGCGTTTCGAGCGCGCGCTTATCCCCGCCGGCGATCCGTTTAACAACCTCCAGATCGGATAGCCCTTCCGCCATCTGTTCCTTCCGGTAATATAGTCGGGTTGCGGGCAATTGCGGTTCACACAATTTGATACGCTAGCTGAAAAAATGCGCAAGCGGGGCGTTCCGTTCCGTCCGCATTGTGACGTGCAACGATAAAACGCTGGTAAATTGGGCTTTAAATGATTTGCTAGGCAGTTGAGGCGATCCAGGGACCCAATTACGGAGACTTTGTGATGCGGCCGCCTTAGAATCGCCGCGAATTGCGCCTGTGGGGCACGGCTTCAGTCCAGGCAATCCGGGGAAACGGATCGCTTGCCGCCGTATTGATCCGCGTTCAAATCATGGTGGCGTTTCGTGCATCAAGAATGAGCAGGCAAGCTTCGCTTTTCTGAAACTCCCGAAGCAGGGCCGCGCGGTGCTTGAGCAAACTGGCGATCTCGCTTGTGGTGCAATTGCCAAGCCTGATCCTAACGCATTTGGGGGGCGGACCAAATAGCAAAGCCCGCTGCCGGAAATCCTGGTCTTTTGAAATAATCATAAGGCCGTTCGCGGCGGCGCAATACCAAACTGCGATGTCATCGGCGCTTTGATAGGCCAGCCTCACGCACATGGGCAGCCAGGAAACTGTGAGCGGTATAAACTTCAGCCGTCACAATTGAAGCGCTAAAACAGCTTCATTCCCGGAGGAAGCGGCAGGCCGCCCGTAAGCTCCTGCATCTTATCCGCCATCGCCTGCTCCACCTTCTGCTTCGCGTCGGCATGGGCGGCGACGATAAGGTCTTCCAGGATCTCGGCCTCGCCGGGCTTCATAAGGCTTTCGTCGATGGACAGGCGCGCCAGCGCGCCCTTGCCGTTCAGGGCAACTTTCACCAGCCCGCCGCCGGACACCCCCACCACCTCCATGCTCTCCAGCTCGGCCTGCAATTCGCCGACCTTGGCCTGAAGCTCCTGGGCCTGTTTCATCATGTTCATGATATTCTTCACGAAACTCTGCTCCTCAAACGGGGGTTAATCCAGCTTGCTCACGCCTTTGATTTCAGCGTCCGGAAAATGGTGCATCACGCTTTTTACAACGGGATGCTTGCGGATGTCCTCGACGGCCTTGGCATTCTCGGCGCGGCGGCGCGCGCCAAGCGGCTCAAGGCCCCGCTGCTCCGAAAGGGACACGATCCAGCGCTCGCCGGTCCAGGCTTGCATCTTGCGGGAGAGGTCTTGCGCCAGATTCTGCGGCGCGCCACTAAGCGTGTGCAGCTCGATGAAGCCGTGCCCAAACTTGACTAGCTCCACCTGCTCTTCAAGCGCGATCTTGAGCATTATGTCACGGATTTCGCCCGCATGGGCCACCACGTCTTCGAAGGTGGCGAATTGCGGCTGGCCGGGCTTGGCGGGAGCCGGTTCGCCCCGCGCCTGGATGGAAGGCTGGGCGGGCGCCGCCGGAGCGCCGTGGCGTGCGCCTCCCGCGCCGGCGGCCGGTTTGCCCGCAAGCTCGCCGATAACATCGGCAGGCGATGGAAGCTGCGCCGTGTAGCACATGCGGATCACGAGCATTTCGGCGGCGGCGAACGGCCTTGGCGCGCGCGACGCCTCGTCGAGCCCCTTGAGCAGCATCTGCCAGGCAATGGCGAGCCGGGGAACGGGAAGCGCGCTGGAAAGCTTGTCCGCGCGCTCCTTATCCGCCAAGGAAAAATCGGGCGGATAGATGCCGGGCACGGCCTTGAGGCGGCTCAGCGCATGAACCGCGTCGGCGGCGTCGGTCAGGATCATGAGCGGGTCGCCGCCGGTGTCGTGCAGCGCGTTGAGGGAGGTGAGCGCGCCTGGCGCATCGCCCTCGAAGATGCGTTCGAGCAGGCCGAAAATCGCGGCGCGCCCGGAGAGCCCGAGCATTTCCAGGACGCCGGCGGCCGTCAAATGACCCTGGCCGAGCGTCAGCGCCTGGTCGAGCAGGGAGAGGCCGTCGCGGACTGAGCCCTCGGCGGCACGCGCGATCAGCGCCAGCGCGCCCTCACCGGCGGTATGCCCTTCCTTCTCAAGGATGCCGGCGAAATGGCGCTCAAGCAGCGCCGCATCGACACGGCGCAGGTCGAAACGCTGGCAGCGCGACAGGATCGTGACCGGGACTTTACGGATTTCGGTGGTGGCGAAGATGAACTTCGCGTGCGGCGGCGGTTCTTCCAGCGTCTTGAGCAGGCCATTGAAGGCCGCCTTCGACAGCATGTGCACCTCGTCCACGATAAAGACGCGGTAGCGCGCCGAGGCGGGCTTGTAGCGGATCGCTTCGATGATTTCGCGGATGTCGTCGATGCCGGTGTTGGAGGCCGCGTCCATTTCGAGCACGTCGACATGCCGGCTTTCCATGATCGCCTGGCAGTGAGCGCCGGGCTCCTGAATGTCGAGCGTGGGCCGGTCCGCCACGCCGGGCCGCTCGTAGTTGAGCGCGCGCGCCAGTATGCGGGCGGTGGTTGTCTTGCCGATGCCGCGCACGCCGGTCAGCATATAGGCCTGGGCGATCCGGTCCATTTCGAACGCGTTCCTGAGCGTCCGGACCATGATGTCCTGGCCGATAAGATCGTCGAAATTCTGAGGCCGGTACTTGCGCGCGAGCACGACATAAGGCACCTGCGCCTGCAAATCCTGCGGCATGTCCTGCTTATCGCTGGATTCGCTCATGGGCCGACAAAAGCAAGCCGTTCTTCCGGAAACGAAGCCGCTAGCCTCCTTGAGGCGCGGCGGTGAGAGGTTGGACAGCAACCCGCGTCCGGTTCGTTAGGGCTGCTTCCTTCCGGACCTGACCCGGTTGGCGAGAGACACGTCTGCGCCAACCTCCCGCCTCCTATATCGCCGGCGGCGCGCGCTTGCGCAAGAGTCCATTGCGCATTTGCATGGTTTCTTTGGCTGGCGAAGCTTGAACGCGCCTGTAGGCGAACCCAAGTTGAAGGCGTGGAGCGCATCCCCACCGGTTATGCACAGCTTGCCAGCACAGCCTCTGTACGAGTCGAGGCAATTCCCCAAGCCCTTGTTGACATTATTTAGAATGATTCTAATGTGAAGACCGCGCGGCAAGGTTCACACGAGCGCCGCATACTATTTGTACCTACCTTTCTGGAGGACGACCATGGCCAAGCTCAAAGGCACGAAGACCGAACAGAACCTCAAGGACGCGTTCTCTGGCGAAAGCCAGGCCAATCGCCGCTACCTTTATTTCGCTCAAAAGGCCGACGTGGAGGGTTACAACGACACCGCCGTCGTGTTCCGCTCAACCGCCGAGGGCGAGACAGGCCATGCCCACGGCCACCTCGAATATCTTGAGGAAGCGGGCGACCCCGCCACGGGCCTCCCCATCGGCAATACCACCGACAACCTCGCCGCGGCGATCGCGGGCGAGACCCACGAATACACCGATATGTATCCCTCGATGGCCCGCACCGCGCGCGAGGAAGGCTTCGAGGAAATCGCCGAATGGTTCGAGACGCTTGCGAAGGCCGAGAAGTCCCACGCCGGCCGTTTCCAGCGCGCGCTCGACGAAGTCAAGAAGGCGTAACGAGCTGGAGGCAGACGCCAACGCGCCCCCCTTTTCGCAGGCGCCTGCCTCCTCCAAACCTTTGGCCTCAACAGTCCGGCGTGCATCATGTCCGAAGGAAGCCTGGAAGCGCCTGTCCGTCATCCGGTGGACTGGCAGAGCCCTGATTTTTACGATGAGGACAAGCTCGACGCGGAGCTGCGCCGTGTCTTTGATATTTGCCACGGCTGCCGCCGCTGCTTCAATCTGTGCGACTCCTTCCCGCGGCTGTTCGATTTGGCGGACGCCTCGCCCTCCGGCGAGCTGCATGACGTAAAGTCCCCCGATTTCAAGAGCGTCGTGGACGCCTGCACGCTCTGCGACATGTGCTTCCTGACGAAGTGCCCCTATGTGCCGCCGCATGAGTTCAACCTCGATTTTCCGCACCTGATGCTGCGCTACCGGGCGGTGGAGGCGAAGAAGGGCAAAATGCCGCTCGCGGATCGCGAACTGACAAAGACCGACCGCAACGGCGAGGCCGTGAAATACGCCGCCCCGCTGGCAAACTGGGCCACGCACAACAGCGCGATGCGCGGGCTTCTGGAGACGGTTGCGGGCGTGCATCGCGAGGCGGAACTGCCGCGTTACGCGTCGCAAACGCTGATGGCGCGCGCGCAAAAAGAAAGCGTGCCGGTGAACACACTGGCGCCCGCCTTCGGTCAGCGCAAGGCCGTGCTCTACGCCACCTGCTCGATGAACTACAACGATCCCGGTCTCGGCTGGCTGACCCGCCGCGTGCTGGCCAAGCTCGGTGTCGAAACCGAAATCGTGTACCCCGCGTGCTGCGGTATGCCCCAGCTTGAGCAGGGCCAGATCGCCGAAGTGGTTGCCAACGCGCGGAAGGTAGCGCTGGCGATGCAAGAGTGGATCGCAAAGGGCTACGATATTGTTGCCCTCGTGCCGAGCTGCGCGCTGATGCTGAAGCAGGAGTGGCCGCTGCTCGTGCCCGAAGGCGATCCCGCGCGCCCGGCGGTCGATGCGCTGGCGAAAGCCACGTTCGACCTGACGGAATTCGTCGTCGATATCGCCAAGAAAAATGGGCTGGCGCCCGGCCTGACGCCGCTCCCCGGCCCCGTCGCCATGCACCTCGCCTGCCACGCCCGCGCACAGAATATGGGCGCGAAGGCCGCCGATATGCTGCGGCTCCTGCCACAACCGGAGGACATCACGGTTATCGAGCGCTGCTCCGGCCATGGCGGCACCTGGGGCGTGAAGAAGGACAACTTCGAGACGGCGCTGAAGGTCGGCAAGACCGCCACCCGGAAAGCCGCGGAGGTGCTCGAAGCGGCTGCGGAGAAGAACCAGCAAGGCTTCGTCGCGTCGGAATGCCCGCTCGCGGCCGCGCATCTCGTGCAGGGCATCTCGCGGCTTCCTGGCAGCGAGAGCCTACCGCCCGCCCGCCCCTATCACCCCATCGAGATTTTCGCCCTGAGTTACGGTCTAATGAGGGACGCACAATGAAGCATGAACTCGCCGCAGCCGACATTCTCCCGCTCGAAGCCTATGAGCGCGTCCGCGACGAAAAGCGCCGGGCGGTCCGCGAGATCAAGGCCAGCCGCCGCGTTGCCGTTGGCCCCTACGCGATGTTCTATTTCGAAAACTACGACACGATGTGGCTCCAGGTGCAGGAGATGCTGCGCATTGAGAAGGGTGGCGCGGCCCAGCTTGCCGATGAGCTTGAGGCGTACAACCCGATGATCCCGAAGGGCAACGAGCTGACCGCGACGGTGATGTTCGAGATCGAGAACCCGGACCGGCGGCGGGAGGTGCTGACGCGGCTCGGCGGCATCGAGCGCATGATGGAGTTGCGCTGCGGCGGCGAGACGGTCAAAAGCGAGATCGAGCAGGATCTCGAATACACCACGCCGGACGGCAAGGTCTCATCCGTGCTGTTCCTGCACTTCCGCTTTGCGCCGGGGCAGGCGGCAAAGTTCTTTGCTCCGGATGCCGAAATCGCCGTCGCGATCACCCACCCGGAATACAGCCACATCGCCATCATGCCGCCAGCGGTGAAGGCGGAGCTGGCCAAGGATATCGCCTGACCGCCGCCGGGGGCGCCGCCCGTTCGCGTAACACAGGCGCTTTACGCGGTGCATTCACGTGCGGTTTGCATCTGTTACGAAAGGATTAACGTGCGTAGGCGCTGCATTATAGTAAATGCTGACAAGGTTAACGCATGCGCCCGGCCCGTTCCACATGTGTTTTTCTCGTGAATTTTACTATTTTTCGGCCGATTTTTAGGCTTCCAGAATCCCTTTAAATATATTTACAGGTTCTGGATTAACCATAACCGTGCGGCAACTCGCGAAAAATATGGCGCGCGTTCAAACACTTACGCCGTGCCGCGCCGTTAACGCAATCGCAAGGCGCAATTGCTTACGATAGCTCCATCGCAAGGGTGGAGCGAAAAGGGACAAAATGCCCTCCTTCCGCCTCCCAGAGGGTGCGTTGGCGCTAAAGTCTGGGGCCAGCTTAACCGGCGTATTTCACCGAGCAGCCATAGGGGCGCGTGACGGCCTCCGTCACCGGCTTGCCGGCCGCCATCTCGCCAAGCGCTGCGCGGACATAGTTCTTGGCGCCAGGGATGTCATCCGGATTCGAGGTGGGCTTATCGTCGATGCCGCCCATATAGACGAGCGTGCCCTCCGCGTTCACGATGAACATATGCGGCGTGGTGCGCGCATCGTAGAGGCGGCCAATCGCGCCGCTGGGGTCGAGCAGCACGGCGGTGGGCGCGGCACCGCGCGCCTTGGTCAGCTCATTCGCGCCGGCACCGTCAACGTAACCCTGTTTGCCCGGAGCGGAGGAAATGACCGTAAGCCAGACGATGCCCTTCGCGGCCGCGTCCTTTTGCAGGCTCTGCATGTTGCCGGAACCGTAGTGCTTTTTCACATAAGGGCAGCCGTCGTTCGTCCATTCGAGCACAACGGTCTTGCCCCGGAAATCGCTGAGCTTAACCGTTTTGCCGTTCGAGTCCGTGGCGGAAAATTCCGGCGCTGGTTTGCCTGCTTCCGGGGCGGCGTGAGCGGCTGCTGTCATGAGGACTCCTGCGATGAAGGCTGCGGCGGATCTCAACAACGGCTAAGCTCTTTTGTTCAAGGCAGGGTTAAAAAGAGCCGGCTGCGTCTTGATCTCATCCAGCACGCGGCTTTCCGTCAAAATCTGCGGCAAAACGCGCGGGCTCGCCCCATGCCCAGGGTAGAACAGATAAAGAGGAACGCCCGCGCGGCCGAAATGCTCCAAAAGTGCGGTAATTTCAGGGTTGGCCTTGGTCCAGTCGCCCTTGAGATAGGTGATCCCGCCCGCCTGGAACGCCCGCGCCACCTCGCCCGACCTAAGCGCCACACGCTCGTTCACCTTGCAGGTGATGCACCACGCCGCGGTGAGGTTCACGAACACGGGCCGCCCCTGCGCCTTCAACTCGTCGAGCCGCGCCTGGGTGAACGGCTCCTCCTTCAGCATGGAGGCTTCCGCGCCCGAGGCCGTGTTTTCCGTCTGCGCGGCCGTGGCCAGCATGAGGCCCAGGCCAACGGCAGCCGCGCCCAGCGCCGGGGCCACCAGCTTGACCGGCAGGGAGGCGTTCACCGTCTTACCCGCGAGCCAGGCAGCGAAGCCGACGCCGACCGCGCCCAAGGCGGCCGCCATCACGCCATCGCTGCCCGTCTGGATACTCAGCACCCAGACCAGCCAGGCGGCGGTCGCGTAAAGCGGAAAGGCCAGCACCTGCTTCAGCGTTTCCATCCAAGCGCCAGGCTTGGGCAGGACTTTTTGCATGGCGGGGCTGAAACTAAGCGCAACAACCGGCGCGGCGAAGCCAAGGCCCAAAGCCAGCATCACGGCCACCAGAACGGCGGTTGGCTGCGTCATGGCATAGCCGACTGCCGCCCCCATGAAGGGCGCGGTGCAGGGCGTCGCCGCAATCGCGGCCAGCACGCCGGTGAAGAAATAGCCCGTGTTTCCGGGCTTCCGCGACAGGCTATCGCCCGCCGCCATCAGCCCGCCACCAAAGGTAACAACTCCCGAAAGGCTAAGCCCCATCAGGAAAAACAAAAGCGCCAGCGTCAGCACAAAGGCCGGCGACTGGAACTGAAAACCCCAGCCCAGCGCCTCCGAGCCCTCCCGCAAGACAGCGATGACCGCGGCCAGCACCGCGAAGCTCACCAGCACGCCGCCTAGATAAGCGATGCCCTGCTGCCTGTGCCCGCCATCCGCCGCCTTCGCGAAGCCCAGCGCCTTCAGCGCCAGCACCGGAAACACGCACGGCATCAGGTTCAGGATGGCGCCACCGAGGAAAGCGAAAATTACCGCGATGAAGACGCTGCCCGAAACCGCGCCAGAGGCCGCGGCGCGGTTGGCGGAATTCACCTGCCCCGCCGTCCCATCGGTGCTATCGAAAAGTCCGCCCGCGCTTGACGAATCCGGCCCGCGCGCCGCCGAAACCGTGTAGCCCGTGCGCGCGCCCTCGCCGCTGCCCTTGGTCAGAATCAGCACGCCTTCGAGCTTGGCCGGCGTTTCCTTGGTATCGCCCTGCTGCAAATCGAGGATCAATTCGCCGCCCGCGATTTTCTTCGGCTGAGCAGCGGGATTGGAGACCGGACCCCATGTGAGCGGATAGAAGCGCGCGTCCGTCACGCCCTCGAACAGGGCAGGCTCCGCCGTCACCGTAAGCCGCAGCGCGCCCCTGGCCGCATTGACCGTGTAGCTCGCCGTACCCGGCAGCGGCTTCGCAAGCGCCGCCCTGGCTTTCGCGATTTCCCCGGCTGAACCGGATGGCGCGGCCTCGGCTGCGACCGGCAGCGTCAGCTCGGCGCGCCCTTCCTCGGGCACGCAAATGTCCTTGCAGACGAGATAGGAAACTTTCGCCGCGAGCGTGATACTGCCCGCCGCGCCGGCCGGCACCTCGATCTCCGTCAGCAGCAGCGCCTCGCCGCTGTAGCCGTATTCGGCGAGCGGGCCGACCGGGATCACATGCGGCAGCGGCCAAAGAATCGGCCCGGCCTTGGCGCTATCCGGCAAAATCCATTCAATCGAGGTTGGCTGGCCCGAATCCCCCGGATTGGCCCAATAGGTGTGCCAGCCGGGCTCCATGCGCTCGCGCACCGCGACGGTGAGCGTCTTGCCTGGCACGGCGGCGGACGTTGCGGCGATCAGATCGAGGGCAACATGCCGTTGAGGCGGCTGGCTCGCGGCCATGACATCTCCAAAAGAGAGGGCGCCCAGCATCACCCCCAAAGCGGACCTAATCAGCCATTTTGCCATCAAGGCTTAGCTCTCCCATCCTGCCGTACGCGGACTGCCCGCTCAGATAGGCTTGCCCGCGGCACATTATCAAGTGTCCTCTAAGAAACCCTCACGCGGGTTTTGTGTCAAAAGCGCTGAACTATATAAGCTTTCGTTTTTCCTTTTCGCGGGCTGGAGGCCCTTTGCGTCGTAGCCCAGCCACAGGGGCGGGCATTTTTTGACACACGCGAAGCCCCTGCCATATATTCGCCCCGAATGGCACCAAACGCTCAAATGAGCCTTAGGCAAGCAAAATTTAGTATCCGGTCCTTACGATCCCACTTGCAGTGCGGTCCAGTGGAAGCATTTTGTCTTGTACCGAAGGGCCTCATTCGCGGTGCAACGGCACAGTTTCAGGAGTAGGGGATGGACCGTCGCACATGGTTGAAGCTTGCCGCAACCACCGCAGCCGCGGCCGCCTTTCCCATTCCCGTATTCTCTCAAGGGAAGCCCACGCCTACGCCATTTTCAGAGGACTGGCTCGACGGCTGCGCCCGGGAGCTCGGCGACAAGCCCTTCAAGCCATTCGAAAGGCGCGTCGATCCGGCGCTGGCGAACATACCGTTCGATCAATACAACAGCGCCGTCCTGTTTAAGGAAGATCAAGGGACTTGGCGCCAGGATGGGATACCGTTTTGGATCGAGCCGCGTCATACTGGCGGGCGCTATTATTCCTATCCCGTCGAGCTGTACTCAGTGGAGGGGGCGCAGGCCTTTAGAATCCCTTACTCCGCCAGCGCCTTCGATTTCAAGCCGCCCGCCCGCCGGCCGCAAACGCCGGCGCAATCCGATTTTGCGGGCTTCAGCGCCTTCGGCCAGCTCGAAAGGCTTAACGTTTTCAAAGAATTTTTGAGTTTCCTCGGCGGCACGAACTTCCACGCCATCGCCTCGGGGCAAGTCTTTGGCGTTTCCGCCCGCGCCTTCGCCATCAATACCGGCCAGCCCGGCGGCGAGGATTTTCCGCTGTTCCGCAGCTTCTGGCTTCAAAAGCCCAAGCCCGCCGACCCGTCGCTCACAGTTTATGCCCTGTTCGATAGTGTGACTGCCGCGGGCTGGCTTAAGTTCGTTGTAACGCCCGGCTGGACCACCCTCATCGACACCGAAGCGGCTATCTACCCGAGGCGCCACATCCCTTATGCCGGCATCGCGCCCATGGCCAGCCGCTTCTTTTTCGGGCCGGGCACTCCGCCCAAGCGCCCCGATTACCGGCCGCGCGTGCACGATTCCGAAGCGCTCTATATCGTCAACGGCGCCGGCGAGCGGATTTGGCGGCCTTTGCTGAATCCCGAAAGGTTGCAGTTCTCGGTCTTCGTCGACAAGAGGCCGAAGGGTTTCGGCCTGATCCAGAAGGAGCGCTACTTCGCCAGCTACCAGGACGCCGCCAAGCAGTACGAGAAGCGCCCCTCCCTGTGGATCGAGCCGCTCGACGGCAATATCTGGAACGAAGGCGCAATCGACATGATCGAGTTGCCCGCCTCGGAGGAAAAAAACGAAAATATCGTTTGCTACTGGCGGCCCAAGGACGGCCTTGGTCCGGGCATAGGCCACCGCTTCCGCTACCGTATGCACTGGTGCTGGAACCCGCCGCTGGAAACCAAGCAGGCGGTGGTGACGCAAACGCGCACGGGCGAGACCAAATCGGGCGAAAACGTCTTCATCGTCGATTTTCACACTGGCGAAGGCTGCGCGGTTTGCGGCGGTGCGCCGCTTGTGCCGATGGTAACAGCCTCCGCGGGCGAGATTCGCAACATCAGGCTTGCGGCCTTGCCGTCCATGGCCGGGACGCAGCGCCTGACGTTCGATTTCGTCCCCTCGGGCGGCGGCCCGACCGACCTGCGCGCGCAGCTTACGGTAAACGGCAAGCCGGTTTCCGACACCTGGATCTTCCGATGGGCTCGCTGATCCGGAGCGGACGAAGCGGGCATCTTGAGAAGGGCGCAAATGTGCCGCAGTGCAAACCCATCCAAGTCCTGTCTCTGGTCAAGGCCCTGATTTAACCAATCTTCTGAATGCACTCGTATCGAGGCGAAGTTGAAAATCATGAACCGGCGCACCGTCCTGAAGTTTGGTGGCGGCTTCTCAGCCGCTGTTCTGCTGGCCCGTGAGCTTTTTTCCGCGGGCGGCGCGGCGGCGTCCGAAGCCGCTCCCTTGAAAAGCCTGCCGCTTGCCGCCCGCACGCCGTTCACCGAAAACACCGTGACTGAGCTGGCGCGCCAGCTTGCGAAATCGCCTTACCGGCCCCCCGAAGATACGATCCCGCAAAGCTACAAGGATCTGGATTACGACCGCTACCGCGCGATCCGGTTCAGGAAGAACCTGGCACTTTGGCGCGGCGATAACCTGGGTTTCACGGCAGAACTGTTCAGCGCCGGCTACATATACCGGACCCCGGTCAAGGTTTTTGTGGTGGAGGGCAGCCAGGCGTCGGAGATCGCCTACAATCCGGACATTTTTACTTACGGGCCGGAGGTCAGCCGCCCGCCGGACGGTTCGCGCCCCGGCTTCTCGGGCATACGCATCCATGCGCCAATCGAAAAAGCCAGCGTCATGGACGAATTCGCAGTATTCCAGGGCGCGAGCTACTTCCGCGCCAAAGCGGCTGGACAAGTTTACGGCATTTCGGGACGGGGGCTTGCAATCAACACCGCCCAGCCGCCCATGGACGAATTCCCGGTTTTCCGGCGTTACTGGCTCGTCCAGCCACAGCCGGGTTCCCGGACGGTGACGGTTTTCGCGCTGCTCGATAGCGCAAGCGTTTCGGGAGCATACAAGTTCGTTATTTCCGCGGGCTCCGATACGGTCATGGACGTGGATTGCACGCTGTTTCCGCGCGCCGCGATGCCCTATGCAGGCATTGCGCCGCTGACGAGCATGTTCTACTTCGCGCCCGGCAACAGCTACCGCGCGGACGAAGCGCGGCTCCGCGTTCACGATTCGGACGGCCTCGCAATCCTGAACGGGAAGGGCGAACACCTGTGGCGCCCCCTCATCAATCCTCCACGGGTTCAGTATTCCGCGTTCGCCGATGGCAATGTGAAGGGTTTCGGCCTCGTGCAGCGCGAGCGCCGGGCGGACCACTACCAGGATATCGACGCCCGCTACGAAGCGCGGCCCAGCGTCTGGGTGGAGCCGAAAGAGGGTTTTACCGAAGGCGCTGTCGAGCTTGTGGAGTTGCCGACGAAAACTGAGTATTTCGATAACATCGTCGCGTTTTGGCACCCGCGCGAACCGCTCCAGCCTGGGGCCGAATATACTTACCGCTACCGCCTGAACTGGTGCGAGGAACCTCCGGCAGTCCCCGGTCTCGCGATGGTGACGCAAACCCTCACCGGGGCATCGACCCGCCAGGAGGGAGCCCGGCTCTTCTACATCGATTTTGCCGGCACCGAGCGGCTTAATCTCTGTGATGAAGCGCCCACTTGCCCTAATAATGTCTTGGAACTCTCATCGACTACGGGTAAGTTCGAAAGCATAGCAATTCGCCGGAACCAGATAGCTGGAGGGCACCGGGTTAGTTTCGACTACCGTCCGGAGCCGGGCATACTCCAGGCTGATTTGCGTTGCGTACTCGCACCCGGCGGAAAGCAACTCTCCGAAGTATGGCTTTTCCGTTGGGCGGCGTGAGGTCAGATCAGGATGCACGATACGTTTCACGCCATCGAACCTCCTCCAATTCCAGCATCGCGGGCTCAGTCGGTTTTTGCGCCGCAGAGCCTTGAGAAGTTCGATCGCACGACGCGCAGGCAAACCCGTCCCGACCTGCAAGCACCTTGGCGGCGCGCCCTGGTTTTCGGCGGCGCGCTTGCCATCACCGCCTATCTCGTCCGCGAGCTTTATCTCGTCTTGAACGTGGGCAGCATAGCGGGCCTCGAAGTGGCCCTTATGGTTCTGTTCACCGTCAACATTTTCTGGCTTGCGCTGTCCTTCATGACCGCGCTTGCGGGTTTCTCGGTCATTGCGCTGGGGCTGCGGCATTCGCTTGTCCGCTCAAAGGACTATGACACGAACGCACAGCTTTCGGGCAAAACCGCGATCATCATCTGCACCTATAACGAGGCGCCCGCCCGCATATTCGCGCTTGCCGTGGCCACGATGCGTTCCATTGCCAAGCTTGGTAAGCGGGAGCACTTCGACGTCTTCATCCTGAGCGACACGACCAACCCGGACATCTGGGTGCACGAGGAGGCGGCGTTCCAGGCCGTGCGCGAGCGCGAGGAGCTGGGCTCGCGCATTTTCTACCGCCGCCGGTCGTCGAACGCAGGCAAGAAGGCCGGCAACGTCGCCGACTGGTGCCGCCGCTGGGGCGCCAATTACGAGTTTATGCTGGTTCTCGACGCGGACAGCCTGATGACCGGCGAATCCGTTGTGAAACTCGCCCAGATCATCGAGAACAACCCGGATTTCGGCCTAGTGCAGACCGTGCCGATTTCGATCGGCCGTAACACGCTGTTTGCGAGGCTGCAGCAGTTCGCCGGCCGGCTTTACGGCCCGATGCTGGCAACGGGTCTTTCGTTCTGGCACCGGGGCACCAGCAATTTCTGGGGGCATAACGCCATCATCCGGACCCGTGCCTTCATCGAAAGCGCGGGGCTTCCGGTACTGCCCGGCAAACCGCCTTTCGGCGGGCACATCCTGAGCCACGACTTCGTGGAGGCCGCGCTATTAAACCGCGCTGGCTGGCGGGTCTGCATGGTGCCCGACCTGGCTGGCTCCTATGAGGAAATTCCGCCAAGCCTTATCGACTTCGCGGTGCGGGACCGGCGCTGGGCGCAAGGCAACCTGCAGCATTCGCGCGTGCTGTTCGCGAGCGGGCTGCATTGGGTCAGCCGCGTGCACATGGCCATGGGCATCATGGCCTACGTCTCGGCGCTGTTCTGGCTGCTGTTCCTTGTTTTCGCGCTCGCGCTGACGTTCCAGTCGATCTACACCGTCCCGAACTACTTCTCGGACAGCTTCCCGCTCTTCCCCGTGTGGCCCATGCAGGACAGCGAGCGGTCCTTGCAGCTCTTGCTGTTAACGCTTAGCGTGCTGCTGCTGCCCAAGCTCTTCGCCTATTTGCTGGCCATCGGAAGCACGAAGCAGCGGCGCGGCTTCGGCGGGCCCATCGTGCTGCTGGCGGGCGTGCTCGTAGAGACGGTGCTTTCATCGCTCTTCGCGCACATCATGATGGTGCTGCAATCCTCAGCTGTCGCCAACGTATTCCGCGGCCAAGACAGCGGCTGGAACCCGCAGCGCAGGGGCGACGGTTCTCTGCCCGTGACTGAGATCCTGCAGTTTCACTGGAAGCACATGGTGATTGGCCTTTGCCTTGGCGTGCTCACCTTCCAGGCCTCGTTCATTCTCTTCCTCTGGATGCTGCCAGCTACTTTGGGCTTGTTTTTTTCCGGCCCGCTTTCGGCCTGGTCGGCCCGGAAGCAGGCCGGCGAAGCCTTCCGGCGGCTGGGTCTCCTGCAAATAGCGGAAGAAAACACGCCGCCCGCGATTGCCGGCGAGACCGCCGAAGTTCAAGCGATGCTTGAGGAAAATGTTCTTGAACAGGAAGCGATCACACAACTGGCCGGTAACAGCAAACTACGCGGGCTGCACCGGCAGCTCTTGCAAACACAGCCGGTTTCGCTCGAATCCCGCATCTCTCCAAGTCTGGCGGTCGGACGCGCGAAACTTGACGTTTCCTCAAGTTTAAGTGAACTACTTAATTTATTAAAGCCTGCGGAGAAGGCGGCCTTACTTTCCGATCCTGAAAGTTTATTGCGACTCGAAGCCCTTATTCCTGCCGGAATTCCGCCGGAAAACGCGCATCAGTCTTCATTAAAGTCGATGGAGCAGACGCCGTAGTTCCCCGTTTTGTAAAGGAAACGCCATGTTACCCCTAAAGGCCATGCCGCTTCTCCTGACCGTCTTGGCGCCTATCGGCATGACGGCGGGCGTGGCGGCAGCCGCCGAAGTGCCGATTATGGCAAAAACGCCGCTTATCCTCGCGCGATTCGATATGAAGAAGGATGAGGACAAGAATTCGCACGGCAGACACCAACCGCAGCGGCCATCCCGCGCCCAGCCTCCGCAACCGTCCCGCTCTCATTCTCCCCGGCCGCGCGCCACGGCGCCCTCGAAACCGCGCATGACCGCGCCGGCACAACGAACTCCTCAAATTAAGCGTAGCCAACGCCACTCACCGGCTGCGGCAAGGGCGCACGGTTCCGGCAGCCCAATGGGTGCGCACAGGCGGAGGGAGCCAAGCGCTTCGCCGGGCGCGGCCAAGCTAAAAAGGCCGGCTGCCTCGCCGGATAGGGTTAGACCAAATGGCCGTAGCACGCCCTCGGGTGCGGCTAAGCTGCATAGACGCGGCACGCCGCCGGATGCGGTCAAACCGCATCGCCGGGACAAGCCGTCGAACGCGGCCAAGCTGAAAAGGCTGGGCACCTCGCCTGAGGCAGTTAGACCGCATCGCCGGGGCACGCCCGCGGGCGCGGCCAAGCTGCATAGACGCGGCACGCCGCCGGATGCTGTCAAACCGCATCGCCGGGACAAGCCGTCGGGCGCGGCCAGGCTGCATCGCACGGCCCCGCAAAACCGGATATTGCGCCGCGAGCTTTCCGCCGGGCAGAGGCGCGCGAAGGCCGAACGTGAGGCGCGCGCCGCTGCCCGCGCACGTATGATCAAGCGGCAAAGGCAAATGGCCGCACATGAGAAGAGCAAGGCAGAGATCAAGAAACGCCTGCGGATTCAAAAGGAACGCTTCAAGGCGATCGCCAGGAAGCGCCATAAGGAAGTTGATTCCCGCGGGCAGACCATCATCAAGGAACCCGGCCACCGGACGATCTTCAAGGCAGGCCGGCACGCCTTCGTCCACCACGATGAAACCGCCAACTTCCGCGCCTATGGCGGCACTCGACGCACTCACCGCGCCGCCAACGGCAATTCGATTTCGACGATCATCAGGCCCAACGGCGTCCGGATCGAAGTCGAGGTCGACCGGCACGGCCGGCCGATCCGCCGCGTCCGCCACATGCCCGATGGCCGGCGCTTCGTGCTGTTCGAGAACCGCGCTCTCGCGATTGGTGCGGGACTGGCGCTCGGCGCGCTGATTGTCAACCTGCCGCCGGTGGAAGCCGGCATTCCACCTGAGCAGTATATCGTCGATGCTGGCGAGGCAAGCGAGGACGACATCTACGGCGCGCTTCAAGCTGGACCGGTGGAGCCGCTCGACCGCGCCTACTCGCTTGAAGAGGTTCTCGCGAGCGTGAGCCTGCGCCAGCGTATGCGCAGCATCAACGTCGATTCGATCAACTTCGAGTTCGGCTCCTGGGAGGTCGCGCCGGATCAGGCCGAAATGCTGGAAACGGTCGCGGCAGTCATGCACGACATGGTCAAGCAGCATCCAGGCGAGGTCTTCCTGATCGAAGGTCACACCGACGCAGTTGGTTCGGAGGATGACAATCTGAGCTTGTCCGACCGCCGCGCCCAGTCCGTGGCCGATGTGCTCTCGCAGCAATTCGGCATTCCGCGCGAGAACCTGGTCACGCAAGGTTACGGCGAGCAATTTCTGCTAATCCCGGTGCGGGAGCCGGAACGCAGAAACCGCCGGGTGGTTATCAGGCGCGTCACCCCCCTGCTTCAGAAGGATGGGCAGTATAGCTCCGCCGAGGCGCCATATGACGATGCTGAGAAAGCATACGGCGGTGATGACGAGAAACCGTATGGCGGTGACGAGGAACCGTATGGTGGCGCCGATGGGCCAAGGGACCGCCGGTAGTCCCGGTAAGTCCAGCAAGGGATCGCCGGAAAGCGGGCTTCATGCCCGCTTTTCTTTTTTGAACCGGGGAAGCGATGGATATCCTTTACCTCCTTTGGGCCGTGCTCAGCTTCATCCTCGGTCTCGTTTGGCAGGTCGTGTGGTTCCTCCTGCGCGACCTCATTTCCACGGCCCTTTGGCTTCTGGTGATTGCCTGGGTCTTGCTGAGCGTCCGCTACCGGAGCTTTTCCCAAGGCGCTCTGGCGGTGGCGCGCTTCGGCCGCTACGGCTTCCAGCTCCTGTGGCGCTGGCTCCGCGGCCGGCCGGGCACACTGCCGCCTCCTCCCAGCGAGAAACCGCCGCGCGCAGCCACCGTCATTCGCTTCCGCAAACCGTTCGGCACGGTTTCAATCTCCGAGGAGCTCAATATGCTGCTGGTTGGCGCGATTTTCCTGCTGTTCCTCGCCTGATCCGCTCACCTCCTGTGCACAGACCACCGCTCCATGGCAAAGAAACCGCGGACGCAGCGGCGCAGGCCTTGAAAAGACATAAACATATCTTTATAAGGCTTCTTCCGGAGGGGATTTTTATGGAAAGCTTTGCCGGCACTGTAGCGCGTTTGAAGGCGGCGGCCGAACCGACCCGCCTCCGTATCCTGCGCCTGCTTCTCAATGGCGAGTTCAACGTGAAAGACCTTACCCACCTTCTCGGACAAAGCCAGCCGCGCGTCAGCCGCCACATCAAGCTTCTGGCTGAGGCGGGATTGATCGAACGCCATCAGGAGGGAAGCTGGGTTTTCGTGCGCGGCTCGCCGGACCCCGCCGTCCGGGAGTTCGTGGGCAGCGTTTTCGCCATGATTGCGGGCGGCGATCCGCAAATCCTCCGCGACAGCGAGCGCGCGGAGCAAATCCGCAGCCGCCGCGCGGCGCTGGCTCAGGCCTTTTTCAACGAGAATGCAGCCGAATGGGATCGCATCCGCTCGCTGCACGTGGCTGAGCACGATGTCGAGCAGGCCATCCTCGACGCGATCGGGCCAGGCCCCTACGATCTGCTCCTCGACCTCGGAACCGGAACAGGCCGCATCCTTGAGCTTGCGAGCGGGCGCGCCCGGCAGCTCGTTGGCATCGACACCAACCGCGAGATGCTGAAATGCGCGAGGGTGCGCCTCGACGAAGCAAAGCTCAGCAATTGCAGCGTCCGGCTGGCCGATATCTACAATCTGCCTTTCGCTGAAAACAGCGCCGATGCCGTACTCATCCACCAGGTGCTGCACTTTTTGGTCAACCCCGGGGCGGCGCTCGCCGAGGCCGCACGCGTCTTGAAACCGGGAGGCCGCCTGGTCATCGTGGATTTCGCGCCGCACAATCTCGAATTCCTGCGCGAGGAACAGGCCCATGTCCGCCTGGGCTTCGCATCGACCGAGATCGCGTGCTGGCTCGGTGAGTGCGGCATCGGCTCGGGCGGCTACCGCGAATTGCCAGCCGAAACCGGTAAGGAAAATGCGCTGACGGTGGCGATCTGGACCGGGGAACGCCCCAAAACCGCAGAGAAACAATGGAGGGCAGCTTCGTGACGGGCAGCAACTTACATTCTGGGCCAGCCAAGCCCGCCACCGTAAGTTTCGAGTTTTTCCCTCCCAAGACGGAGGCCATGGAGGCGGCGCTTTGGGAAGCGATCCGCAAGCTTGAGCCGCTCCAGCCGGAGTTCGTTTCCGTGACCTACGGCGCGGGCGGCTCCACGCGCGAGCGCACGCACGCCACGGTTGCCCGCATACTGAAAGAGACTTCGCTCAAGCCTGCCGCGCATCTGACCTGCGTGGCGGCGACGAAAGAGGAAGTGGACGCCGTCGTGCGCGGCTACTGGAAAGCCGGGGTACGCCACATCGTGGCCTTGCGCGGCGATCCGCCTGCCGGCCCTGGCACTCCCTACACGCAGCACCCCGGCGGCTACATCAATGCGGCGGACCTTGTGGCGGGCATCCGGCGCATTGCCGATTTCGAAATTTCGGTCGCGGCCTACCCGGAAAAACACCCGGAATCGCCTTCCGTGGAAGCCGATCTCGATATGCTGCAAGCTAAGGTCGATGCCGGCGCCTCGCGTGCGATCACGAATCTCTTTTTCAACAACGCCGATTACTGGCGCTATCTGGAGCGGGTCCGCGCACGGGGCATCACCATCCCGATCGTCCCAGGACAGATGCCGATCCACAATTTCAAACAAATCTCGAATTTCGCCGCGCGCTCCGGCGCCTCCGTGCCTGCCGCCCTCGCCACGCGTTTCGAGGGACTGGAGAACGATCCCGAAAAGGCGCAATCCGTTGCGATCGCCGTCGCGGCGGAGCAAGCTTTGGACCTGATGGCGGGCGGCGTTACCAACTTTCATTTCTATACGCTGAACCGCTCCAAGCTGGTCTGTGAGGTCTGCCGCCGGCTCGGCCTGCACCCTGCCACGCACGCCTGAGGATACGCAAATGAACCGTGAAGAACGCATCGCCGCCCTGCACAAAGCCGCCTCGGAGCGAATTCTGATTCTCGACGGCGCGATGGGCACCATGATCCAGCGCCACAAGCTTGGCGAGGCCGATTACCGGGGCGAGCGCTTCAAGGACTGGCCGCGCGACCTCAAGGGCAACAACGATGTGCTGGTGCTGACGCAGCCGGACATTGTCCGCGGTATCCACGAGGCCTACTTCGAGGCCGGCGCCGACATCGCCGAGACGAACACCTTCAACGCACAAACCATCTCCCTGGCCGACTACGGCATGGAGGCGCTGGCCTACGAGATCAACGTGGAGGCGGCCAGGCTGGCGCGCGAGGCGGCGGACAAATACACCGCGCTGACGCCGGGCAAGCCACGCTTCGTGGCAGGCGCGATGGGGCCGACCAACCGCACCGCGTCGCTTTCGCCGGATGTGAACAATCCAGGCTTCCGCAATATCAGCTTCGATGAGCTGGCCGCCGCCTATTCTGAGCAGGCGCGCGGACTGATTGAGGGCGGCGTGGACACGATCCTGATCGAGACTGTGTTCGACACGCTGAACGCCAAGGCGGCGGGCTTCGCGGTCAAGCAAACCTTCGACGAGCTGGGCTTCGAGCTGCCAATCATGGTCTCGGGCACAGTCACGGACCTTTCGGGGCGGAACCTGTCCGGCCAGACGCCGGAAGCCTTCTGGTATTCCCTGCGGCATCTGAAACCGTTCTCGGCCGGCCTCAACTGCTCTTTCGGCGCAAGCCAGCTTCGCCCTCCGCTTACGCAAATCGCCAAGGTGACCGATACGCGCGTCAGCGTTTACGCCAACGCCGGCCTGCCCAACGCGATGGGTGAATACGACGAGACGCCGGAGACAATGGCGGAGCACATGCGCGGCTGGGCGGCGGATGGCCTGCTCAATATCGTGGGCGGCTGCTGCGGCACGACGCCCCCGCACATCAAGGCTATCGCGGAAGCGGTCGCGCCCTATGCGCCCAGGCCGATCCCGGCAATCGAGCCGCGTCTGCGCCTTGCAGGCCTCGAACCCTTCGTGCAAGGGAGCTGATCGCAACGGGGGGAAGTCCGGGCGCGTTCCGTTGCGTTTCAATGATTGGAGCCGGCCGGCTGAAGGCCGGAGCTGTGGCTGTTAGTTTAAGTCCCCGTTTCCCGCATTATGTCCGCATCCTGACTATTTTACGTGATTTCCGGCCGCCTCATTACGGGACTCACTATAGCCGGAGTTTCTTCAGGAACTATTGATGCGGTCATAAGCGGTTGATATTGCGGATATAACTCAGCTTGCCTCGCCCTTATCCGCAGGGAAAATGCACCGTTTTATAGTTAACGCAGGAACTGCGCATATATTTAACGGGATTCTGGAATCGTGAAAAACGCGCGGAAATCCACAAAAATCGCGCGAAATACGCATAATGGCGGCATCGCCGGTGCGCGTTTACCATGCGCTAATTAACTATGTTACGTTGCCTGGGCAGTTTTACTTTGCGTTAACCGGGCAACTGCGCTCCGGCCCCAAGGGCAGGCGCATGGATCGCCCGAAACCTCTGCCCTGCCGCTCAGTGCCCAGGGTCAGCGTTCGCATGCGGCCGCGATTTCAGCAGGGTGGGCAGCGCAAAAGCTCAAAGAGCCGTGTAGTGCCAGTTTAGCGGGTAACACCACTTCCGTACCTGGGCAACTCTAGCTACACACAGTATTTGTGATGTTTTGGGCTGCCAGGGACCTAATAATGAAGGCCGAGAAGAATGAGTTCAAGCACTCCGCTAACGCAGCCAATCACTAGCCCATCCCTGACGCCTGTTTGAAGAGCGCTTGTTAGCCAGTGGTCATGGAAGAGTGTGGCAACGGATCCGTCAAAAGCCGGTGCATCGTCGGTTGGAACCATTCGGTTCACGGGATCGCGGTCGTGCGCAATCTGTCGAACGTGCTTCGACAAGTCTTCGAGTAGGCGTGCCTCAAACTTCGCATCGTCTTGGGCGTGCCATCTCGCCTTGCGTAATGGCCGCTGAGCGATTTCCTCGGGTGTTCCGCGCTTATACTTGGGCCAATGCACGGCGGTGCGCTCGATTCGCTGATGCTCAATCCAACGAAGCGAGAACTTTTGATAGCAAATGGGATGGTTTCCAAACATCTCCAACGTTATGTCTTTATGTTTCTGCTTTAACCAATCGAGGTAGGCTGTCACCACATCGCGCTTTAAGGTTAGAAAGCCCGCCAGCGTAGCTGTGCCCCTCTCCCGCCGCATCCAGTCTTGATACCAGCGCCAAGCGTTGCCGCGTTCCTCTTCTATGAAGGAGTTGACCGCAGATTGCAGTGAAAGCCGCCCGGCAGGTGATCTTGAGGCAAGCTTGGTTAATCGCGTCGTCCATAACCGCGTGAGCGCGAGCGTAATCGCTAACCCCAAGGATCTTGCGCCACCATGGACCCCGCTCGTAACAACGCTCTTAGCCAAAAAAGCAAGGATTGTTGCAACGCCGATGGAAACGAGAAGAACGACAATTATCAAAATGATGGCGATTGCGATTATGCTCGCGGCACCCGCACCTCCTCCACCCACTCCGCAGGTTTGCCAGCACACGCTAGACAATAACGGTCCGATGAAAGAAGTTGTGTCCACCGCTTGAACATCGGTAAAACCAAGATACACGGCGATCACGCTACTCAATAGCCCGATAAGCACGGCCTCAGCTGCCGACGACCAGCGGACCTGCAACGCCGACACTGTTCCAGGCTCAATGATGGCAGCGATGAGTTCATCAATGATGCGGCTCTTTGCTCTTAGCCGGACAACTGCGGTGAGAATGCCAGCGAGGATACCTAAGAAGAACGAGGGAATAATTGCTGTGAGACCCATAGTCAGATCGAGGCCCACTGCAATAGCGATGATCAACAGCGCGATTAAAACCGTTCTAGAAGACGTGCGGGGTGTGGTGTCCTTCTTCGGCTTTTTCCCCGCGTGGCTATTATTTTGCGAATGCGAAGACCAATCGAATTCATGTGAGGGACCGTGGAACTGCGGACTGATCATGACCATGGTGCAATCCTTCCATGCTGTGATTGGAGCCGGCTGGCCGGTCCTTCAACAGAGCGCGGGCAAGCCGCCGCCACGCAGCGTATGCCCAACCGTGCTGCCGCGCGGACTCCGGCCGCTCCGGAAACCTCACTCCAGATTGCTGAGATAGGCCGCGACGGCATCGATTTGCGCATCGGTCAAGCGGTGCGCCACCGTCTTCATGGTAGCCGCCGCTCCGCCCGGAGCCGCCGGAGCCCTGCCCCGGTCCTTCTCCCAATCGGTCAGTTTATTAGAAATATAATCATCGAGCTGCCCCGCCAGCCGGGGAACCGCGCCGCTGCCCTTGGCCTCCGGCCCATGACAGGACTTGCACGCGGGCACCTCGGCCTCCGGAACCCCTTCCTCATAGATTTTCTTCCCCGCGGCTTCGAGCTCTTTTGGAGCGCCGCCGAGGGGCTTGGGGTTGAGCCCATGAAAATAGGCGACCAAGGCGGCCATCTCGGCAGAGCCCATTTGCCGAACCGCATTGGACATGATGTTGTTTGACCGCCGGTGCAGGATGAAATTCCGCAATTGATTTTCCAGATATTTGGGCTGCTGGCCCGCGAGCCGCGGAATGGGAATGGCGCCGCGTGCGCCTTCCGCCGAGGGACCGTGACAGGTTTGGCAATATTCTATCTTGCTCTGAAGCGCTTTCTTCGAATAGGGCGGAAGCCTCGGAAAAGCGGGCTTGTCAGCGCCGGCCGCCTGCGCCGCGCCAGCGGAAAAAGCCGCGATGAGCGCCGCTTGCAGCACAAAAAGTGGCCTTGTGACTTTCATGACCCAGCCTCCGGAACGCCTTGCTTGTCCCCTCCGCCGTTAGTGTACGCAGCGCCGGTATACACAACCTAAATGGGCATTAACGCGCCTCCGCGAGGCTCCCTGGGGCTGCTCCGGGCGGGACACCTTCCAGGCTTGCACAGGGACGCCGGGCAAATTCCAGAGTTTTTTGAAATCCCTTGAACCGCGGCGGCATTTCGCCTATTTTGCGGTTAGCTCAAAATCAATCCTTGATTAAAGAGTGGTCCCCCCGGACCGCTCTTTTTCTTTATCCGGGCCATGGAGCGCCGGAAAACCAGGACGTATGGAACAAGACCAGGCAGCGGCGGAAACACTAGCGGCGGAGGCTCCCACGGAGCGCTTCTTGCGCGAGACCGGCCTTGCGGCGGAGATCGCCGCGCTGGCGGAGCCCGTGCTCGAAGACATGGGCTTCAGGCTTGTGCGCGTGGTTATCTCGCAGCGGGATGGTGCGACAATCCAGATCATGGCGGACAAGGCCGGCGGCACCATCAATGTGGACGATTGCGCGCACATCAGCCGCAGGCTCTCCCCGCTGCTGGACGCGCACGACCCCATCAAGGAACGCTATTTTCTCGAAGTGTCCTCCCCCGGCATCGACCGCATCCTTGTCCGCCCGTCGGATTTCGAGGATTGGGCCGGCTACGAGGTCAAGGCCGAGCTGAAAGAGCTGGTCGACGGCCGCCGCCGCTTCCGCGGCATCCTCGAAGGCTACGCGGACGGCGAAATGCGGCTTGAGGTAAAACTCGGCGAAAAGAGCGAACCGCAAGTCATCGGCATCCCCGTGGAACTTATCCACGATGCGAAGCTCGTGCTCACCGATGAGCTGATCCGGGCCTCGCTCGCAAGGGCTAAAGCCCAGAGCCAGAATTCGCGCTCAAGCGGCCCGGATGGCGCCGCCGCCGGCAAATGGGCCGAGGGCGCTGAACTAGAAGAACAAGACTTAGAGGATTCGGAGTTGAACGATGGCTCAAGCCGGGATTAGCGCAAACCGCCTGGAATTGTTGCAGATCGCGGACGCGGTTGCGCGCGAGAAATCCATCGACAGGACGCTCGTGCTGTCCGCGATGGAGGATGCGATCCAGAAGGCAGCCAAGTCGCGCTATGGCAGCGAGAACGAGATCCGCGCCGAGATCGACGCGCGCACCGGCGAGATCAAATTGTCGCGGCTCCTGGAGGTCGTGGAGCGGGTGTCGCTCGACGCCACCGAAATCAGCCTCAAGGATGCGAAAAAGCGCAATCCGGAAGCCGAGGTGGGTGATTTCATCGCCGAGCCGCTGCCGCCGCTCGATTTCGGCCGCGTGGCGGCCCAGAACGCCAAGCAGGTCATCGTGCAGAAGGTGCGCGAAGCCGAGCGCGAGCGCCAGTTCGAGGAATACAAAGACCGCGTGGGCGAAATCGTCAGCGGCATCGTCAAGCGCGCCGAGTACGGCAATGTCATGATCGACCTGGGCCGCGCCGAGGCCATCATCCGCCGCGACGAGACGCTGCCGCGCGAAAATTACAAGCTCGGCGACCGCGTCCGCGCCTATGTCTACGACGTGCGCCGCGAAAACCGGGGGCCGCAGATTTTCCTATCGCGCACGCGGCCCGACTTCATGGCAAAACTGTTCGTGCAGGAAGTACCCGAGATCTACGACGGCATCGTTGAGATCAAATCCGTGGCCCGCGACCCAGGCAGCCGCGCAAAAATCGCGGTGCTGTCGAAGGATAGCTCCATCGACCCCGTGGGCGCCTGCGTCGGTATGCGCGGCAGCCGCGTGCAGGCCGTGGTAAACGAACTGCAGGGCGAGAAGATCGACATCATCCAGTGGTCGCCCGATGCGGCAACCTTCATCGTGAACGCGCTGGCGCCGGCCGAGGTCGCCAAGGTGGTGCTCGACGAGGACTCCGAGCGCATCGAGGTAGTCGTGCCCGACGAGCAGTTGAGCCTCGCCATCGGCCGCAAGGGCCAGAACGTGCGGCTGGCCTCGCAGCTCACCGGCTGGGACATCGACATCCTGACCGAGGCCGAGGAATCCGAGCGCCGCCAGAAGGAGTTCACCGAGCGCACCGCCGCCTTCATTAGCGCTCTCGACGTGGATGAGATGATCGCCCAGCTCCTGGCCGCCGAAGGCTTCACCTCGGTGGAAGAGCTGGCTTACGTCGATGCGCAGGAAGTCGCGAGCATCGAAGGCTTCGACGAGGGCACGGCCGAGGAGATCCAGGAGCGCGCCCGCGAGTTCCTGGAACGGCAGGAGGCCGAGCTTACCGAGAAGCGCCGTGCGCTGGGCGTCGAGGACGAGCTTACCGAAGTGGAGGGCGTCACCACCGCGATGCTGGTTGCCTTTGGGGAAAACAGCATTAAAACGGTGGAAGACCTTGCCGATTGCGCAACCGACGACCTTGCGGGATGGCAAGAACGGGCGCACGGCCAGACGAAGCAGCATCCGGGCATCCTTCAGAGCTTTAACCTCGGTAAGCCAGCCATCGAGCAGTTGATCCTCAACGCACGCGTCAAGGCCGGCTGGATCGAGCCGCCCGCACCGGTGGAGGAGGAGGAAAGCGGCGCCGGGGACGGCGAAGCCCTGCTGGACGAGGGGGACGGCGAAGCCCAACCGGATGAGGGGGGCGGCGAAGCCCAGCTGGACGAGGGGGGCAGCGAAGCCCAGCCGGATGAGGGGGGCAGCGATGCGGAACCCGAAGAAAAAGCGCTCTGAAGAAGAACCTGTACTAGAAATTGCAGGCGGAGAATCTCATCTAACGGAAGGCGGACAAAGCGGTATTGACAGCGTACCCGTGAGAACTTGCATCGTGGAACGCGCGAGAAAGGAAAAGCCCTTTCTCCTCCGCTTCGTGCTCTCGCCCGAAGGCCAGGCCGTTCCCGATATCAAGGCAAACCTTCCGGGGCGCGGGGTGTGGGTTACAGCAAGCAAAGAGATTGTCGCGGAGGCTCAAAAGCGGCGGGCCTTTCAGCGGGCATTCCGGAAGCCAGTTCAGGTGGCGGAGGATCTTCCTTCACAAATTGAACGGCTTTTTAAACGATCTGCGTTAGAACGCTTATCGATATGTAACAAGGCCGGGCTTGTGGTCACTGGATTTACAAAGGTTGAGGAGGCGCTGAACCGCGGAGAGATCGTTTGTCTGCTTCATGCGAGCGATGCCGCGGAAGGCGGCAAAGCGAAGCTAGACAGAAAGTTTGCGGCCCTCTACTTCGGAAAAGACCACATCGCACCCAAAAATTGCTTCACATCGGCCGAAATTAGCTTGGCTGCGGGAAGCTCGAATGTAATACATGCGGGAGTTAAGGATGGCGGGGCGTCCCGCGCCTTCTTCGAAGCTCTCGATCGTCTTAGCTGCTATTGCACAGGGAATGCGGAAAAATATTCCCTGCGCCAGGATATAGAATGAGCGAAACGAAAGAAACCGACAACAAAACGGGAGCCGGCAGGAAAACCATGTCGCTCAATGTAAAGAGGACGGTGGAGCAGGGCCATATCCGCCAGAATTTCAGCCATGGCCGCTCCAAATCCGTTCTTGTTGAGACGAAGCGCAAACGCGTCCACATCCAGGGTTTGACGGAAGAGGTGGCGCAGCAGCAAAAGGCCGAGCCCGCGCCGGCGAAGCCGCAACCCCGGGTTTTCCAGAAGCCCGCGCCGGACCAGGCGCGCGAAAAGCGCCCGCAAAAGGTGCTGCGCGAGCTGTCCGCTGGCGAGGTGGATGCGCGCGCCCGGGCGCTGATGGAGGCGCGGAAGCGCGAGGACGTCGAGAAGCGCGAGCGCGAGATCGATGAAGCCCGGCGGGCCGAGGAGGCGAAGCTCCGCGAGATCGAGGAGCAGAAGCGCCGCGCCGAGGAGGAAGCCCAGCGCAAGGCCGAGGAGGAAGAGGCCGAACGCGTTCGCGCGGCTGAAGCCGAGGAAGAAGCCGCCAAGGCCAAGAAACCGGAACAGGCTGCCCCGAAGCCCGCCCCGAAAGGGGCTCCTGCCGCGCCGTCCCGGCGGGTGGGGCCAGACAGCTTCCGCT
Source organism: Rhodomicrobiaceae bacterium (assembly GCA_050298295.1). Taxonomy (GTDB): domain Bacteria; phylum Pseudomonadota; class Alphaproteobacteria; order Rhizobiales; family Rhodomicrobiaceae; genus Rhodomicrobium. The sequence continues at coordinate 2,801 of JBNKTW010000149.1, read as the reverse complement.
CTGTTGCGCCGAGGCCGCCGGAGCGCAGGCCGCAAGCGGCCCAGGCGCGCGGCACACAGGCAGATGGCGCGCCAGCCGCCCGGGAAGGCGCACGTCCCGGTGCACAGCGTACCGCGGGTGGAGCCGGCCGGCCTGGCTTCGGTGCAAGGGCCGGGGCAGGAGCCGCGGCAAAGCCTGCGCAGGCTCTGGACGTCTCGGGACGCCCCGAGCGGGCGCGCGACGCGGAAACCGGGCTTCGTCCACGTGTCACGGCGGGTGGAGAGGAAGAGCGCAAGGTGAAGCGCGGCCTGCCGGGCAAGACCGCAGGCCCGGCACCGGCGAAGAAGGGCGTCAGCGAGCGGACCGGCCGCCAGCGCCTGACGCTCGCCAACGCGCTTAACGAGGAGCAGAAGGAGCGCAGCCTCGCTTCGCTCAAGCGCCAGCGCGAACGCCAAAAGCTGCAGGCCCTTGGCGGCGCGCAGCATGATAGGGTCAAGATTCAGCGCCAGGTGCAGTTGCCAGAGGCCATCACCATTCAAGAGCTGGCCAACCGCATGGCCGAGCGCGCCGTCGATATCATCAAGTTCCTGATGAAGCAGGGGCAGATGATGAAAATCAACGACATGATCGACGCGGACACCGCCGAGCTGATCGCTCAGGAGTTCGGCCACACGGTGAAGCGCGTGTCCGAGGAGGATGTCGAGGAAGGTTTCATCGGCGAGACCGATGCGCCGGAGACGCTCCAGCCGCGCGCGCCCGTCGTCACCATCATGGGCCACGTCGATCACGGCAAGACCTCGCTGCTGGACGCCATCCGCCAGGCCAACGTGGTCGCCGGCGAGGCGGGCGGCATCACCCAGCATATCGGCGCTTATCAGGTCCACACGGCGGATGGCGCGCCCATCACTTTCATCGACACGCCCGGCCACGCCGCGTTTACCGCGATGCGCGCGCGCGGCGCCAAGGTGACGGATATCGTGGTGCTGGTCGTGGCCGCCGACGACGGTGTCATGCCGCAGACGGTGGAAGCCATTAACCACGCCAAGGCGGCAGGCGTGCCGATCATCGTTGCCATCAACAAGATCGACAAGCCCGGCGCCGATCCAACGCAGGTCCGCACCGGCCTGCTCTCTCACGAGATCGTCGTGGAAAGCATGGGCGGCGACACGCTGGAAGTTGAGGTCTCCGCGAAGAAGAAGCTCAATCTCGACAAGCTCCTTTCCGCGATCCAGCTTCAGGCCGAGGTCCTGGAGCTTCAGGCCAATCCGGACCGGGCGGCCGAGGGCATCGTCATCGAGGCGAAGCTCGAACGCGGCCGCGGCCCGGTCGGCACGGTGCTTGTCCAGCGCGGAACGCTCAAGGTTGGCCAGATTATCGTGGCAGGCCGCGCCTGGGGCCGTGCTCGCGCTCTTATCGACGACAAGGGCGGGAACGTTGTCGTCGCCGGTCCCTCCACGCCGGTTGAGGTGCTTGGTTTCGACAGCGCACCGGAGGCTGGCGATCAGCTCGCCGTGGTCGACAGCGAGTCCCGCGCCCGTGAGCTGACCGAATACCGCGTGCGCAAGCTGCGCGACATCAGGTCCGCCGGCGCCGGCACCCGCACGCTCGAACAGATGATGAAGCAGGCCACGAAGGGCGGCAAGAAGGAGTTCCTTCTCATCATCAAGGGCGACGTGCAGGGCTCGGTCGAGGCGATCAACGCCGCGCTCGAAAAGCTTGGCACCGACGAGGTCGAGGCGCGCATCATCCACTGGGCGGTGGGCGGCATCACGTCATCCGACGTGGCGCTGGCCGAGGCATCCGGCGCGGTGATCGTGGCCTTCAACGTCCGCGCGGACGTTCAGGCCAAAGCCCAAGCTGAGCGGGATGGCGTCGAAATCCGCTACTACAACATCATCTACGACCTCGTGGACGATGTGAAAAAAGCGATGTCCGGCCTGCTTGCGCCGATCAAGCGCGAAGAGTTCCTGGGCAATGCCGAAATCCTGGAAGTGTTCAACATTTCGAAGGTTGGCAAGGTCGCGGGCTGCCGCGTCACCGACGGCAAGGTCGAGCGCGGGGCGGGCGTGCGCCTGATCCGGGACAATGTGGTGATCCACGAAGGCAAGCTCTCGACGCTCAAGCGCTTCAAGGACGAGGTGCGCGAGGTGCCGGTGGGCCAGGAATGCGGCATGGCCTTCGAGAACTACCACGACCTCAAGCAGGGCGACACCATCGAGTGCTTCCGCACGCATATCGAGACGCGCTCGCTGTAATGCCGGACGCCAGAAGTAATGGCCGTTTTCGCGCCGTCTTCCCTGCCTTCGCGGGGACGGCGGTTGGGGTGCTATGCTAACGTGGATGCGCGAAGGCAAGGACGGCACCAAAGCGGTCAATGCCTTTGGCGGCTGGTGAGCGGGCACCGCACGGTGGCTTATATCAGCCGCCAGAAGTAATGACCGTTTTCACCGTCATTCCCGCGAAAGCGGGAATCCACGTAATAACAATGCACTATCCTGCGGAAACATGGGTCCCCGCCTTCGTGGGGACGACGCCAAAGCGGTCAATACTTTTGGCGATTGGCATTACGCCTCCGGAAGGAGGTGCTGATGCGCACGCTCACGAAAAACATCTCCGCGCCACATCACATTGCGCCGCAGCGTAGAACCGGCGTTTTCAATTTATTGTGATTTCTACAGGACTTCCTGGACCACGACCTCACGCTCTATGCCCTTATCCTGAATCACCGCAGTGTAGATCCAATCGCCCCAGGCGAACCTCACCGTGTTCGCCGTGGAGGCCTGCATGATATCCATGAGGCGCGTATTGTCGGGCATGGCACG
>JBNKTW010000148.1:0-6775 GCA_050298295.1 Rhodomicrobiaceae bacterium | reverse complement strand
CGGTTCCGTCCGAACCATGAGAAGGTGCGTTCCACGACCCAGCGCCGGGGCAAGACCACGAAGCCCTTCATGTCATCGCTGCGCTTGACGATTTCGACACGCAGTCCTGGGTTAGCTGCGGCCGTGGCCTGCACCTGATGGGCGTTGTAGCCGCCATCGGCCCAAACCAGCTCCAGGGTTGGAAAGCTTTCGCGGATTTTGTTCAGAACCAGCGCGGCCCCGTCGCGGTCTTGGATGCCCGCAGAATGCACAACGATCCGCAACGGTAATCCTTCCACATCCACGAGAGGATGGATTTTGCGGCCCTTTATCTTCTTGGCGGCATCGTATCCCACTGCGTCTGCTTCACTTTTGCTTTTTTGGCCCCCCTTTTTCCGCCGATTTCAGCGTTTGGCTGGCCGGCTGGTAGAACAGTCTTTCAAGCTGACTTGATGATGGTGATTGGCATCCTCTTTCAGCCCAGGGGCCGCCTTTGTGGCGGTCCTGAAGTAGTACACAACTAAGCTTTTTCGGAGCGCACAAGCTCAAGGGCGGCAGTTCGCAAGAAGCCCGCAAGCAAAGTCAGCGGCGGAATGCTGCTGATTCCGCCGGTGCTCCCGCATCAAGCAGCCGGGGGTGCCGGCTGCCGTGCGAGCCAGCGCCGCCGCCGCCAGTCCTGCCAGCAATAATAGATCAGCGGGATAATGAAGAGCGTCAGCGTGGTCGATGCCAGCGCCCCGAAGATAAGCGAGATCGCGAGCCCGCCGAAAACCGGGTCTGAGATCATGATGGCCGAGCCGAGAATGATGGCAAGCGCGGTCAAGAGGATCGGCCGCAGGCGCACGGCGCCCGCCTCCACGACGGCGTCTTCGAGCGAAAGTCCTTCCGCGCGGCGCATCAGGATGAAGTCGATCAGCAGCAGCGAATTGCGCACCACGATGCCGGCCAGCGCAATCACCCCGATCATCGAGGTTGCGGTGAAGGGTTCGCCCATCGCCCAGTGGCCCGGGAAAACCCCAATGAGGGTAAGCGGGATTGCACCCATCACCACCATAGGCATAAAGAACGAGCTGTAGTAACCCGCCAGCAGCAGATAGATCAGCAGCAGCGCGACGATGAAGGCCGCGCCCAGATCACGGAACACGTCGAGGGTGAGGCGCATTTCGCCTAGCCAGTGCAGGCTGTAGTGATTGATATCGTCCGGCTGCGCTTCCACGAAGCCGAGATTGCCAACCGTGAGTTTCTGACCTCCCGGCAGAGGCGAGTGCGGAAGCATGCCTGACAGGGTTACGACGCCATTGACCGGGCTCGAACGCAGCATGTGGCCCACAACATAGGTAAGCGGATGCTGATCGCGTGTATAGATCCGCTGATCTTCAGGGACTTTCTCCACATGGGCGATGCTTGATAGGGCAACCGGCTTGCCCGCCTTGTTCGTCAGATAAATGCCGTCGAGAGCATTCCCGCCGGTGCGCTGGGGCTGCGGCAGCCTGAGGATGATTGGCACGGGCTCGCGGGCGGCAATATCGTGCACCGCGCCAGCGTGCTCGCCCGCGAAATAGGCCCGGATCGCCGTTGCCGCTCCGTTTGCCGTGAACCCAGCGGCGGCGGCGGCTTGCCGGTTCACAACAACTTTATATTCCTCGACCTTCCGCGCGACAGAGCTATCCACATTGATCATGCCGTAAATGCTGGGGTAGAACTTGGTGCGCGCGTTCTCGGCAAGCTTGCGCAGCACATCGTAATCGGGGCCATAGAACGCCGCCTCCATTTGCGAACGCACGGGCGGGCCGGGCGGAGTTTCCCGAAGCTTGATGCGTGTTTCAGGAAATGCGGCGCGCACCGGCGCCAGCGCCTCGTAAAGGTCTTGCACGATCTTGTGCGAGCCTTCGCTCCGCTTGTGCTTGGAGATCAGGTTCACGCGGACCTGCGCGAAATTGGGGCCGGCGAGATAGGCGTCGCCCCTGACCAGGGCGGCGAAATCTTCGGGCGCCGCCTCGCCAAGGAAGGTTTGATAATTGGTGACATAGGGGTTGCGGCCGAGCACTTCGCCTACAGCCTGAGCAACCCGGCCCGTATCTTCGAGTGGCGTTCCGGCAGGGGTGCCGATTTCAACCAGGAAGGTGTTGACGTTGTCGTCAGGGAGCATTTTGAGGCCAACGCCAAGAGCAGCCAGCGGCTGGTTCGCCCCGCCAGGCCGCACGAACTGCCACATGGGCTGCACCATCACCGCAAGGAGCAGCACGAAAACAGCGCCGAAGAAGATCCGGCGTGGCGGCGCGGCAAGCAGTGGCCGGAACAGCCGCAAATAGCCCGCTCGCATCCAATCGCGCGGCTCTTCGCCGCGCTCTTCGAGGGTCTCCTGCCCAGCCTCTGCCATAACCCGGAGCGCTTTTCGCCTGAGCCACCGGTAAGCGACATAAGGCACCACCGTATAAGCTATGACCAGCGACGCCAGCATCGCGACCGGTGCGTTGAATGGGATTGGCATCATGAACGGCCCCATCATGCCAGTGACGAAGGCCATGGGGATGAGCGCCAGCATGACGGTGAAGGTTGCGATGATCGTGGGCTTGCCGATCTCATTCGCGGCGGCGGCAACGAGGCGGCTCAAATTGCGCTGCCGCTCGTGATGCAGATGGCGGTGAATGTTCTCGATCACCACGATGCTGTCGTCCACCAGGAGGCCCAGCGATAGGATGAGGGCGAAAAGGGTGATGCGATTGATGGTCTGTCCCGCAACCCAGCCAACGGCCAGCACAACAAAAAGAATGAGCGGGATTGAAAGCGCCACCACGGATGCTTCCCGCCAGCCGAGAAACACGAGCAGAATCGCAACCACAGCTGTGATAGAGATGCCCAGATGCTCGATGAGGGTGTTGACGGCGTCGTTGGCGGTGGCGCCGTCGTCGCGTGTCACGGTGCAGGTCACGCCTTGCGGCAGCGCTTCACTCTCGATTTTGTGCAGCTTGGCGAGCACAGCGTCAGCGATCGCAACACCGTTGGTGCCCTTCTGGCGGGCGATGGTCATTATCACCGCCGGTTCCGCGGCGGCGTTCACGGACTTTTTGGCGGCGGCTGGGCCAAAGGCGATGAAGGAGCGCACATCCGAGGAGGCGGGCGCTGAGGTTACGGTTGCCACATCGCGCAAAAACACCGGCCGGCCGTTCTGAATTGTGACTACCACATTGCCAACTGCCTCCGCATCCCCGAGTGCCCCTGCAACCCGGATCGGATGCTCGCGGTCCTGCGTGACAACGCTACCCGCTGCGCTGTTGATATTCGTGCTTTGAATGGCAGCCTTGATTGCCTGAGGGCTCAGGCCGAAGCCCGCAAGCTTGGCCGGGTCCAGCCACACCCGGACCGCCCGCGCTGGGGCACCCTGGATCGTGGTCTTGCCCACGCCCGGCACATTGCGGAGCTGCTCCAGCACATGCAGTGCTACGCTGCGCAACGTGTCCGCAGGAATTTCCGCCGAGCTTAAGGTGAGAGTGAGGATCGGGACGTCGTAAAGACTCAGGAGCTGAACGATGGGCGGCTGCGTACCGGGGGGAATGCGGTCGAGATTACTATTGACCTGATTATACACCCTGACGAGGCTCCGCTCTTCGTCCTGCCCAACCTTGAAACGGACGCTGACCATGGCCTGATCGTCCTGTGCCGTTCCGTAGGTGTGATCGACATCGGGGATCGACGCCATCAACGCTTCGAGCGGGCGCACCACCTGGTTCAGCATTTCCCGCGCGCTGCTGCCGGGCCGCATTACGGTGACGTTTACAACAGGGACAATGATGTCCGGGTTGTAGGTGCGCGGCGTAAGCAGCACCGCAAGCAGCCCAAAGACGGTGACTGCCAGGATAATGAGCGGCGTCAGCTTGGAGTGCAAAAAGGCCCGAGCGAGCCTGCCCGCAATGTTCAGGTTCGCGCGCAGCTTCGAACTAGCCATTGGTTATGCCGGTTTTCCGGGCTTGCGATGACGGCAAGGCAAGGCTGCCATTCTCAAGATTGGCGGAGGGGTTCAAAATCACGGACTGGCCTTCCTTGAGCCCCGCCATGATCGCAACCCGTCCGTCTTCGCGTTCGCCTGTCCGGACAAGGCGCAAATGCGCGCGATTGTCCTTGCCAAGGGCGAAGACGCTGACAAGGCCCGCGCGCTTGGTCAAGGCCGCCTCCGGAACCGCAAGCGCCTGGAACCGCCCAAGGTTCAGACGCACCTCGGCATATGCACCGAAGGGCGCGGTGGCGCCACCTTCCAGGCGCAGCTTGACGAGATGCGTGCGGGTTTGCGGATCGGCTGCGCCCACAAGGCGCGTGACCACCGCCGGCAGCGGTTTGCCATCCACGGCTACAACGGCTTTGTCTCCGGCTTTCAGGCTGCCGAACGTGGCAGCGCCCGCCCGCGCGCGGATCTCGGGTGTGCCGCTGGCAATCACGAACAGAGTTGCGCCCGGAGCGGCGTAATCGCCTGGCCAGATATTCTTTTGAGCGACAATACCGGCGAAAGGCGCGCGGATCTCTGCATAATCGATATTGCTCTTGGCGGCCTTGAGCGCCAGGGTTGCGGCATCCAGCTCGGCCCCGGCCGCAAGGAAGTCGCGATGCACTCCTTGGTACTGCGCCGTGGAGGCATACCGATCCCGCTGGAGTGTGCGATAACGGCTTTCCTGAGCGGAAGTCTGGTCGAATGAGGCCTTCGCCGTGGCCAGCCGCGCTTCGGCCTGCGCGAGCTGAGCGTGCAGGTCTACCGTCCCGACTTCGGCAAGCAAGTCTCCCTTCTCCACCTGCGCGCCGGCATCGGCCGTCACCTTTGTCACCCAGCCGCCAGTCCGCGAAGCGAGGTTCGCCGTGTCCACCGCGCTGACGGTGCCGGGGATGCTCACCACCGACGACCATTCGGCTTGTGTTACCCGTGCCACCTTCACCGGCACAGCCGCTGCCAGGGCTGGCTCTTGCGATGCCGGGTTGCTTGCGGGCAGCAGAAGCGCAGAAACACCTGAGACTAAAGCCGCCAGCAGAATTGCCAAAGCCAGAAATGGCAGCCGTGGCCGCTTTCCGGCAGGCGTAGGAGCCTGATCTTTCGTAGCGGCGCTTTGCTGTTTTAGGGTTGAATGGGCGATGGAATTAACGTTGGCGGCTCTGGCTTCAACCGCGCCCCCCAGCCTGCTCCTCATGACGCACATTGCGGCCATGGCAAGGGCGGCGGCCAGGCCAGGAACAAGGGTGGCGTACCACATGGGTCCTCACTCCTTTCCGATGAAGGCCGCCAGCTCTTGACGGCGCCAGCATCGTCACTCAAGTTATCAATTGAATGATGTGGAGATGAAACCGCCAATGTCAAGTTGCGATCAGAAACGCGCGCTCTTCGCTCAGTTCGCCTGCGTCGCCAAGGCGATGGCGCACGAACACCGGCTAGAACTGCTGGAGCTTGCGGCCCAGGGCGAGCGCAGCGTGGAGGAACTTGCGGAGCGCTCCGGCCTGTCGGTTGCCAACGCTTCGCAGCATCTGCTGCATTTGAAGCGCGCAGGTTTGGTAGCGGCGCGGCGCCAGGCCAAGTTCATGCTCTACCGCTTGGCGGACGATGCAGTGCTTACACTGCTTTCCTCCATGCACAAAGTTGCCGAGCACAATCTCGGCGAGGCTGGGCGCATCATCCGCAGCTATTTCAAAGAGCGGGATAATCTCGCCCCTATATCCCGCTCCGAACTCATACGGCGCATGAAAAAGGGAGCCGTCACCGTGCTCGACGTGCGCCCTGGTGACGAATTTGCGGCCGGTCACATCCCCGGTGCGCGCAGCCTTCCCCTGGATCTGCTCAGCAGGGAACTACCCAAGCTCGCCCTCGATGGCGAGATCATCGCCTATTGCCGCGGCCCCTATTGCATTCTCTCATTCGAAGCCGTGGCCCAGCTCCGCAAGCTCGGTTTCAAGGCCCGGAGGCTGGAAGACGGCTTTCCCAAGTGGAAGGCTGAAGGATTGCCATTTGAAACGGGCGCAGCTTCGTAGCCATCAGAGGAGGAAGTCATGACCACAAACGGCGTCGAAACCATCGTCTGCCCATCCTGCGGGGCCGTCAACAGGGCTCCCGCGTCCAAGCTTGCCGGGGGCGCCCGCCCGGTATGCGGTGGCTGTCACCGGCCGCTCTTTTCGGGGGAGCCTCACGAAGCCGCCACGGAGAACGAGCTCGCAAGGCTTCTGGCTCAAACCTCGATACCTGTGCTTGTGGACTTCTGGGCACCCTGGTGCGGGCCATGCCTGCAAATGGCGCCGCATTTCCGCGCCGCGGCGCAGGCGCTGGAGCCTCGCATCAGGCTTTTGAAAGTTGATACGGAAAAGCTGCCAGGCGCCGCCGCTGCAAACGGCATCAGAAGCATTCCCACCATGATTTTGTTCGAGCAGGGCCGTGAGGCTGCGCGCCAAAGCGGCGCCATGTCCGCGAAAGCCATCGAGCAATGGGTCAGGAGCCATACCGCCTGAGGGACTCCGGATTGAAGACTATGCGCTTGTTGGCGACTGCCAGTCGGCGGCTCTGATTGGCCGCGACGGTTCGGTTGACTGGCTGTGCTGGCCGCGATTCGACTCCGCGGCATGTTTCGCCGCGCTGCTCGGCACGCCGGAGCACGGCCGCTGGCTTATAGGCCCGTGTGATCCCGGCGCCCGGGTCACACGCCGCTACCGCGACGATACGCTCATCCTGGAGACGGATTTCGAAACCCCCGATGGCGCTGTCACCCTTATCGATTTCATGCCGCTGCGGGAAGGGGCGAACCATCTCGTACGCATCGTGGCCGGGCGGCGG
>JBNKTW010000147.1:0-9368 GCA_050298295.1 Rhodomicrobiaceae bacterium | reverse complement strand
GCGGCACAGCGTCCAGCAAACAGCAGTTTGGTCACCGCCTTCAGCGCCGGACGTTGGTTTGGATGTTGTCCGCAAAGAGATCCAACAGCGGGTACGCCAACCTAACAAAGTTATTTTGACAGCTTGGACCGCTATCGGCCTATCGCGCCTCTTCACCCTGCAAGCGCCTCGATACAACCCGGCTCGTTGTAGCGTGGGCTGTTCATCTTGGAAGACACCGGCACAAGCTGCACCGCCGCCTCGCTCGCAACCGGCTCCCCGCCGCCCAGCCACCCTTCGAGTCCGTCCATATCGAGCATGACCGGCATCCTATCGTGAAGCTCGCGAATGGCGCCACTCGCATCCGTGGTGAGGATGGTGCAACTCAGCAAGCCCTCCGGCCCCCAGCGCTCCCAAAGCCCGGCGAACGTCAAGGGGAGGCCATCCTGCCGTGATATGTAATAGGGCTGCTTGACGGGCTTCTTGCTCAATCCTTGCGGCATAGCTCGCCACTCATAGAACCCGCTCGCGGGGATCAGGCACCGGCGGGCCTTCCAGGCGGAGCGGAAGGCCGGCTTAGCGGCCGCCGTTTCGAGGCGCGCGTTGATGAGCGAGTTGCCCATCTTCTCTTCCTTGGCCCACGAGGGGATCAAGCCCCAGCGCATCGTCCGGTAAATGCGCTTGCTCTCCTCCTGCACGATCACACCCACGTCCTGCGTTGGGGCCACATTCCACGACGGCTGGAGATTCGGGGCATCCACGTTCGAAAGGTTGTAGAGTTCGAAAACCTTTCGCCACGTAAACAGTTGGGTGAAGCGTCCACACATGCCACCAGAAATGGTGGCAACCGGCAGCGATGGCAACGGCTGCCTTGGGCTGCAGATCGCTCTGGCGCACGCAGAAGATCGTAAAGCAACACAATGAGCACCTCAGCGTGTATCGGGCCAAACAATATTCGTTTTCCTCGCCTCATCGCACGCCGCTATGAATTCCGCGGCGAGGACCCGGTTGATCGCATTCCCGTAGGCGCGCAGGCGTCCCATTCGTCCCTTATCCCCATTAACCAGAGGGAAAAGCGCGGGTTGAGCTGGGATGCGCCGATGGCCATCCCGGCATTCGATGACGGTTGTAGGGCCGTTCCATTGGGGCACAACCGCACAGCCTGCTCGTTCAGCGGTCTCGAATTCCGGTTCATCGTCTCCTCCGATGCCTTCCCGTTGCGCCAATCCCGCGCCGCTGGGGTTGCCCAGCCCTTGAGGATCGCTGCTACCGCTCCCGGTAGCCGATCCCCCCCCTGCGCCGGGCCCCCCTTCGGGCCGTCCTGGGCGCATGGCGTCGGCCAGCCCTTGAGCGCATGCACCGCATCCTGCAACGTCACCGAATGACCACCCGCCTTGCGTTTGTCCGGCATCTGGGCACCGCCGCGCTTGTTCGTATCCGGCGTAGGCCAGCCCTTCAGCACCGCAACCGTCTTGCGCGAACTGTCCGTGTTCCCGGCCTCGTTGTAGCCGTTTTGCGTCGGCGTTCCCGCCATCGGCGTAGGCCACCCAATAAAGCCGCTGCCGGATATGCGGCGCGCCGACGCCCGCAGCGCACAGATCGGCGGCCCCAACGGCATATCCCAGTCCTTCCAGGTCAATTCGTATTCCGGCGAGCCATTCACGTCCATCCGCGCTCGCAGACTGTTCGCCAAAGATCGCTGGAAACGCGCACTGGGCGACGAGGCGGTAAAAAGCGGGCCAGAGGTGTCGTTCGTCGAGATCGCCCTTGCGCTGTCCGGCGACCGAAAGCGGTTGGCAAGGCAGGCTTGCCGTTGCCGCCGGCCTTTCGTCCGGCCACCCCGCGCGCCGGAGTGCATCGCTCCAGACGCCGATTCCAGCGAAGAAGTGCCACTGGGTATATCCCTTGAGGTCATCCGGCATCACCTCGACGATCGATCTGTCATCCACGTCGCCTGGCGCGATCAGGCCAGCGGCGATGAGATTGCGGAGCCATTGCGCGCAAAATGGATCGCACTCGTTGTAATAGGCCCGTGGAGGCATCACGCGGCTAGGGCGCCAGACGGAACCCGGTACAGCTCTGAATCGGCCATCACCGCCCGGATATAAGCGCGGGCAAGGTCAAGCGCCATCACGATATCTTCCTCCCATATCGCGGTCTTCGCCTTGCAGGTGACAGCATCCAGCATCGCCTTCGTAGGCTCGATTGCGGCGAGTGCCAGCAGTCCCGCCTCCCGGCCCGCGATTTCGGCGGCGCGTTCCTCCGGTTCGAGGTCTTGCCACTTCCTGATGCGGCCGCCTTTCTCCGGATCATGCAGAAGCGTGGCGGCGCGTGCTTCGAAATCGGTTTTGGCGATGAGTTCAATGATGTTCATACGCATTACCCTTTTGCCCTAGAAGCCAGCGGCCGTCCAGCCGCCAGCCCTTATCTACCGGCCTTCATCTATTCAGACTTGATCTATTTGCCGGGCTCTCCCGAAGGTTCGCTGGCAGGCGCGGGGGCATCCGCCGGTTCGCCGGAACCGGGAGTGTTGGGCACATCCTGCACGAACGGCTCCTGGGTCTCATCCGGCGCGCCTGGCGCTAGGTCGGGCGCAGGCTCCGGTTGGGAATATCCGTTCCCGTTACCGCCTTGATTTCCGCCATTCATGATCGTCTCCTTTGGTCAGGTGGTTGAAAAATCGCGGGCAGAGCTATGCCTCCACCCCAAAACCCTGCCTGAATTCCCCTGCCGTCAGCCAGATCAGCCGGGCATACCGCCCCTCCGTCTTGACGCGCGGATAGTCCACCACGGCCTTGCCATCCAGAACTGGCCGCATCATCACGCAGAACGGCGTCCCCGGATGCCGCAGGTTCCAGACTTCGCGCAGCACGATCATGCCGTCACCGCAGGATGGATCGCGGCACATCACCGAGCGGGAAAGAAGGCCGAGGTTAGCTTCACCGGGACGGAGCAGAGAGCCGGGCATCATCCCGCCCTCCGCGCCAGCGTCTCGTAGGCACTGGCCACACTGGCGGCTAGATCCTTCAAGGCATCGAGAAACCTTTCAGAAAACCCGGCGCAGACCTTGCCACTATCCGGATCGAGCCAGTTCAAGAGAGTTTGCAGCATCGCCATCTGTTCGGGATCAAGACCGCGATGCACTGCCAACGCCAGCGCGATCTCACGCCGGAACGCCTCGCCCTGCGCATCGGAACTGCGCCCGCAATCGATCTTCGTGCCCGCCCAGTATGGCGCATTCCCCGGATTTGCGGCCTGGAGCAGCCACGCCGCCAGCCTGTCCAGTGCCCTGGCCTCGCGGTCATCGAGCTTGCGGTCCAGCACAGTAAGCCTGCGCCTGAGCGAGCGTTCCCTGGCCTGGGCCGAGGCGTGCTTGTTCGCCTCGGCGATGATCTCCTCCCGGCGCTCGTAAGGTGTCAGGACCGGCCTGGCCCCCCGCTGCGGGGCACCGTAAGGTTCACACTTCATCGTCTTTCCTCCCCCGCGGCCGCCAGGCCATTGAGTGGTGGTGTGGACAGTAGGGCTTGCCAGCCATCCGTTTCGCCCCGCAGAAATGGAACCCTTCCTTGCCTGGATCGCCAACCGGCCAGCGGCAGCTATCCATCTCAAGCGCCGCGATTGCCGCGGCGCCATGCCCGGCGAACTTCACCGCGCGGGCGCGGAAGCGCCTGTCCCAGTTGCCGGACTTGCCGGAGCCAGCATCTTCCCTGAGTTCGCGGACACCACCGGCCGGTTGGGTGAGACGATGAACAGTATGAATGCTGACACCATAGGCGGCCGCGATGTTCTTGATGCGCTTCGTCTTGACCTCCAGAAGGATGGCGGCCTTTTCCTCGCTGGTAAGCCGGCGGCGGGGCTCGGCGGGCTTACCGGAAAGCGGCGGGAGTGTGCCGTCGCGGTGAGCCTTGGCCCAGCACGCGGGACAGAGATCGCGCGCCGCCGCAGCAGCACCGCAGTGGCAGACGGCAGGCGGTGGCTTCTGCCGGGAGGGAGATGAGGTACGCGGTGCACAGACGCGAGGCATTGCTATCATTTCCCTCCATGTACGGACTAGGCCGCCACCTTCGCTGCCGCCGGCTGTTCCCCGCTCAGCAGGAGTTCCCGCATCTTCGCGAGAGAGCTGGACGCAACCTGCATTGCGGCCGCCTGAAGAGCGCTATCCGGGATCGCCAACGCGGCAGCCGGAGCACTGGTTTCAAATTCTCCGGCACCACGCAGAAATGCCTCCGCGCCGTTCATGGCCTTTAGAAATGGGGCAACGCGCGCATAGAGCCGGCGGCCGGTTCCGGTGACCTCCATCCTACGCGTGTTCCGCTTGAACAGGAGCGCGCCGGATACCGTCTCCAGCACGCCGATGCGCTTTGAGACAACAGCAGGTGACAGACCAAGCTCACGCGCGGCCGCCGAAAAGCTTGAAGCATCTGCGGCGCGGATAAAGATCTCGAGGTCCAAAATCCGCAGACTTTCCATGGCGTGGTGGTGCTGGCGGCTCCCTTTGCGGGGCTCTTTTGCGGTGAGGTTCTTGGTCATCGTCTTGGTTCCCAGGCTGCTTTTGCGTGCCCACACAACCGTCGCACGATACGCATTCGGTGGGCGATTTACACAGCAACGTACGCATTACGCGTAAATGTTTTGCTAAATTGCGCATAATCTGTACATCCCTAAGTGCAAAAATGCGGACTGGGTTATTGAAGGGTTGACGCCAAAAGTAGATAGATGCTAGCGGCGGCGGGGATTGAAAAGTCCTTCCCGTTAAGCTGACTGGCGTAGTCAGGTATTTGGCTGGGTGCGAAAACCGGGTATCAGGAGCGCTCGCGCAAAGATGGCGCGCGCCAAGGTTGCATGTTCTGCGGCCGGTTCGGGGTCTAATTCCCGGCGCTCTTTGCGGGGCCTTTCTCCTGCCCTTTGTTAACCAAGATCAGTGCTCCAGTGCTCTAGTGCTCTTGTTTTTGCAGAGACGAAATTTTCCTGGGAATCCCGTGTTTGCACTGTGCCTCTCTGTCTCTTATTCCTTATATCTCTATGATCTTGATATCTTAGAGCACTTAGAGCACTGTATATAGTTAACGGCACATTAAACCACAACAATATCAATGACCTAGGATGGCAGTTAACCAAGTGCCCTTAGCAGTGCCCTTCAGTGCCTTTACACCGGAAAAGTGCCCTCCTGGGCCTGTTTTTGGCGGCTCCAGAGGCGTTTTCCGTTCGATCTCGCCACCATCATCCAGCCGGCGCGCTTAAGCGTTTTCGCGATCCGTTTCTGCACAACGCTGTCGAGGCGCGTTTTCTCGAAGCCAAGAGCACTGGTCGCGACCTGCATGATCGTTACCCGGTTGTCGCGGAAAAGATCGCTGCTGATTGGGTAATTATCGTCGAGCCAGGAGGTGATCGCTTCCTCCCACTCATCGTGGACCTCGCGGTCACGTTGTATCTCGGCCAGTGCCGCGATGACATCCTTGGGCAGTTCCAGACTTTCCCCCTTGGCCTCGAAATGCGCCGCTTCCGCCCAGAGCTGATCGCGGTCACGGCGCAGCGCGGCGAGGTCAATCGATCCGGTTTTGACGGGCAGGAAGCGCCTGTTGCCGGTTTCATCGAGGAGGTAGTTGGTCTCATTGGTGGTCGCGATGAAGACGCACTGCCTCGGCCGCCGTCGTTTCATCCTGTCATACGCGAGGCGGGCCTCGTCGGCCTGACGCGATATCAGTGCCTTGACGTGCTCTACATCGGCGCGCCGGACGCCCGCCAGTTCGCCGATTTCGACGAGCCATTTCCCGGCGATGAGTTCCATGATGGACTTGGAATCGAGATGGAGGCTGACGCTGTCCGAGAACCAGCCCGGATCGGGGCAGAGTGCCGCGACCGACGAGGATTTCCCGCTGCCTTGGGGGCCTTCCAGCACCAGCATCATGTCGAACTTAGTGCCAGGCTTCCGGACCCGGCGGACGGCGGCGAGCAGGAACTTCCGGCCAATGGCGCGGTTGACGCCGGCGGGATCGTCCACGGCGCCCAGATAGGTACAGAGCCATTCATCGACGCGCTCGACACCATCCCATTCTTCTTGCTGGGCGTCGAGGTAGGCGCATACCGGGTGGACACGATGGCGCCGCGCCTCGGCAAGCGCGATGCGTTCGAAATCGGCCCATGACGGTTTCAAACCGAACTCACGCTGGATCAGCAGGTAGAGTTCGTCTAGCGAATCGTCATTGAGCGAGGGACCGTAACCGTCGAGCCCGATGATATGATAGTCGTGGGCGAAATCGTCGTAGCTGACCATGATGCCACATTTCGCAAAGGCGGCGAGCACATTGTGCTCGTTCTTGTAGAGCTTGCCTTCCTCATCGTACTGGAATTCGTCCGGACCCGGCCGGGCAAGGGATGCCTTCAGCGCGGCGACCGCCTTCCGGCTCCGTCCCGGCTTCGCCTCCGGTGCCGGTTGCGGCTCTGAAGCGGGTTCCAGTTCGGGCCGCTGCGGCGGTTCTGGGGGATGCCACGGCTTTGCCGCGGCTAGCATGGCGGCCAAACCGGCGCCTAGCGGCGGTTCATCGGCGAGATCCCACTTGTGCGGCCAGTCCGCGGGGACATCCACCACCAGGATTTCCGCGGCCCCGGCGTCGTGGGCGTGCTGCGCCACTGCCTCCGCATACATGGCGCCAGGCGGGACTTTAGGCTTGCCGTCGCGGTCGAGTTTCCTGCTACCGTCCCCGCTCAGCTCGGGGTGATCGTTATCCGGCCAAATAAAGACGCGGCGGCCCTTGAGCGGGGTATAATCGGTGTGATGGTGTTGATTGGTGCCCCCGCTCGATGTCGTCGCGATGTAGTCCTCGAACCGTTTCGCACCGGTCCGCGCAGTCTTCTCGCCCTCGACGAAGAGCACCGGGGCATCAGGATCGGCGAGCAGTTCCGGGAGGTTATAGAGCGGGCGCGGGCGTGGTGCGGCTTTGTTGATCCACCTCTTTTTCTGTTCGCTCCATATCCAGGGTAGGACTTCCTTCTTCTTGCCGGTGATTTCCTCGACCCTGGGACTATCGTAGCGGGCACGGACCTCGTAGATGGTCCGCTCCGGGGTGAGGTAGAGCCAGAATACACTGGGCTGGCCGAGGCTGTACCAGCCATCCGGCAGGGTTTCGTGACCTTCGATTCTGAGCCGGGCTTCGAGATCAGCAGCGGCGGGGGGCTTGCCGGGGCAGATGTGTGGCGGCGCCGGGGCTGATTTCGGTTTACGGCCTCCGGCCGGTTTGCTCTCCGCTTTGGTAATGGCCTCACCTAGCACGTCCGCCGCGAAGCGCTTCGCGTCAGAAAAATCGCCGCCGCGCATCCTGATAAAGGCGTCGAACACGGAACCGGACCCGCAGGAGCAATACCAGCGGGAATCGCTGTCGTCCCATCGCCATGACGGGCGATGGTCGTCATGATCGGGGAAGGGGCATTGGATGTGTCTGCGGCTGCCAGGTTTCCAAGGGATGCCCAGCGCGCGGAGGACATCCAGCTCCCGCCCGGCAATCCATTCGTGAGCGTCCTGCATTGGTCCGGCTACGCATTACGGTAGAGTGGCCTCTTCGCGGAGGCGGTATTTATGCGGCTGCCGGTTCCGTCTTCTCCGGCTCCAGCACTGTTATGCGTGGTTTGACAAGTGGCGGCGCAATTTCCAGCACACCCTCAAGCACGTAGTAGGTTTCCCTGGGATTTTCCTGATAAAGCCGCTGGGCTTCGCGTTCAGCAGAATCGGAATTCGCATGTATGCGACGTTTCGTTAGTTCAGCCCTGGATAAAACCACCGAAAATTGCTGGCTCATGCAATGTTCCTTTCCCTTACACTGAGAGTTTCACCGGTTTGACGCAGCCGGTCAGAATGGAATTTCGTCGTCGAGATAGGCCTCCGATTTCCGGCTTCCGGTTTGGGCGGGCTTCGCCTCGCCCCCGCTTTCTCCGCCGCCCTTGCCGTCGAGCAGCACCAGTTTGCTGTTGAAGCCGGTCAGCACGACCTCGGTCGTATAGCGGTCGTTGCCGCTGTTATCCTGCCACTTCCGGGTCTGAAGCTGGCCCTCGACGTAGACCTTGGAGCCTTTCTTGAGATATTGCTCCGCGATCTTGGCGGTGTTTTCCTGGAAGATGACGACGCTGTGCCACTCCGTCTTTTCGCGGCGTTCGCCGGATTGTTTGTCGCGCCAGGATTCCGAGGTGGCGATGCGCATATTGGCGATTGTGGCACCGCTTTGGGTATGCCGGATCTCGGGATCGGCGCCGAGATTGCCGAGGAGAATTACCTTGTTTACCGATGCCATTTGCGGGTTGCTCCTTTGGCTACAGGGGAAGTTCCTCTTCTTCGAATGAGGGATCGCGCCGGTAATCGATCTGGTATTGCACTGGGCGCACTGGGCGGGGATCGCCGTAATGCTTGGCGGAATCCCGCGCGATTTCTTCGGAACAGGGGCGGAGGGCGTAAACGGACGAGCAGCCATAGAACTCGGTCACGTCGCCGCCTTCGACGGGGATGTCGATCCGCAGCAATTTGCCGCCGAACATTTCGGCCTCACGGACGTAGCCAATACGCTGGCGATGCCCCATAAGCTCCAGCATCGCCCAGCCTTCGAACGCCTGCTCCGGTAATTCCGCCATCGGTCCATTCTCCATCAAAAAAGATCGGCGATCTCATCGCCTCCTTTGTCGTGCCACTCATAGGTCTTGCCTGATTGCGGCGGTGCCGGGCCTTGGTAGAGTCCGGCCGCGGATTTGAGGCCGTCATCGCCGAGTTCAAGTGTGGGCTGCGCCGCTTTGGCGGCTTGCTTCTCCGCTTCCTTCTGTTTCGCCTTCGCTTTCGCCGCTTCCTTCTCCGCGCCGGTCAGGACGAGGGCGATTTCATCGGCATCGATCTTGAGAAGAGAGCGCTCCACACCGCCTGCATCGGTGTAGCGGTGCAGCTTGACTTTACCTTCGATCTTGACGCGCTGGCCGGATTGGAGGGCATCCTTGAGTGCCGGGACATCGTGGAAGGTTGAAACCCATAGAGGGTCTTTGCCATCTGGATCGTCGAGAAGATTGACGCGCAAAGAGATGAAATCGCGGGCGTGCTGCGTGGTTTGGCGCACCTTGACATCAGCGACGATGGCAGAGAGCTGGCAGGAGATGGAGGATTTCATGCCACCTCCCTCGTGTTCAGCCAATGCGGCTCGTAATCGCCGTTGGCCTCGCTGCCCCAGCATTCCCAGCCGCTCCGGATGCCGCGCGCGAACAGCTCCAGAAACGGCCCCGGCGAGCACGCCTCGATCAGCCCGTATTGCTCCTCGGGCTTGCGGCTGTGCTCGCGCTTGCGCGTGGCGAGGAAATTCACCTGACGGCGTGCCGGGGCCAGCGTCCGCGCGTTCCGGCCGCGCACGCCGAACAGCAAGATC
>JBNKTW010000146.1:0-44805 GCA_050298295.1 Rhodomicrobiaceae bacterium | reverse complement strand
TATCTTGAGGTGAAGGCCAAGCACCCGGACTTCATGCTCTTCTACCGCATGGGCGATTTCTTCGAGTTGTTCTTCGATGACGCGGTGCAAGCCTCGGGCGCGCTCGGCATTGCGCTGACGAAACGCGGCAAGCACGCGGGCGAGGACATCCCGATGTGCGGCGTGCCGGTGGCGCGCGCGGACGAATATTTGCAGAAGCTGATCCGCAAGGGCTTCCGCGTGGCGGTGGCAGAGCAGCTTGAAGACCCGGAGGCGGCGAAGCGGCGGGGCCCGAAAGCGGTGGTGCGGCGCGACGTGGTGCGGCTGGTGACGCCCGGCACGCTCACAGAGGATGCGCTCCTGGTTTCGGGCGCGAACAACTTCCTCACGGCGGCCGCGAAGTCCGGCAAGGGCACGCCGCGCTATCATCTGGCTTCGCTCGACATCTCGACGGGCGAGTTCCTGCTCAGCGAATGCGCCGCCGCCGATCTCGAAGGCGAAGTTTTGCGGCTTCGCCCTGCTGAAATCCTCCTGCCCGAGGATGAGTTGGGCGACGCCGCGATCAAGCGGGCGAGCGAGGCGGCGGGCGCACCGCTGTCTCCGCTCTCCCGCGCCCGTTTCACGCGGAGTTCCGGCGAGCGCGAGTTGAAGCAGGCGTTCGAGGTGGCGGCGCTCGACGGCCTGGGCTTCTTCACCGAAGGCGACCTCGCGGCGATGGGCGCGCTGCTGCATTACGTGAACCTCACGCAGATGGGCGAGCGGCCGGCGATGCGCGCGCCCAAACGCGAGGCGGCGGGCGCGCTGATGCTGATCGACGCGGCGACGCGCGCGAGCCTGGAGCTGGTGCGGCCCAAGACCGACGGCGCGCCCACGGTGTTCAGCGCCATCGACCGCACCGTGACAGCGGCCGGCGCGCGCGAGCTGATGAACCGGCTGGTGTCGCCCTCGGCGGATGTGGAGCTAATCAACCGGCGGCTCGACGCGGTGGCGGTGTTCATCGACGACTGGGGCTTGCGCGAGCGCATCCGCCGCACGCTCAAGAGCGCGCCGGACATGAGCCGCGCGCTGTCGCGGATCAAGCTGAAGCGGGGCGGCCCGCGCGACTTGGGGGCCTTGCGCGACGGCCTTGCCGCCGCGGAAAACATCGGCGGAATGCTCGCCGCCGCCACGGCCCTGCCGCCGGAGCTGGAGGAGATCGCGCAGGCGCTCGCCTCGCTGAGCGCTCCCACGGTTGCGAAAGCCCCCCTCACTCTGTCTCTCTCCCCAGGGGGAGAGAGGACGCCCGAAATACCGTCTCCGCAGCCCGCCCCCTCTCCCCTTGGGGAGAGGGCCGGGGTGAGGGGGGCTTCCACCCCCAACCGCACCCTAGCGGAATGCCTGCGCGCCGCGCTTGGCGAGAACCTCCCCTATTTCACGCGCGACGGCGGTTTCATCGCCAGCGGTTACGACGCCACGCTCGACGAACTGCGCCAGCTCTCCGCCGACACCAAGGTGGTGCTGGCCAGGCTGCAAGCGGAATACGCGGCGCGGACCGGCGTCAAGACGCTGAAAATCCAGTACAATCAGGTTTTCGGCTATTTCGTCGAGGTGAGCCCGGCAACGGCGGCCACGCTGCAAGCCGAGCCGCATTCGGCCGTCTTTAAGCACAAGCAAACCCTCGCCAACGCCGTGCGCTTCACCACGGAAGAGCTTTCCGCGCTCGAAAGCCGCATCCTGAACGCGGCGGCCGAGGCGCTGGCGCGCGAACTGGCGCTGTTCGAGGAGCTTTCGGGCGCGGTGCTCGCCGCCGAGGAGGCGATTGCGAACGCCGCCGCCGCACTCGCCGCGCTCGACTGCACCGCCGCGCTGGCGGACCTTGCGCAGACGCAGAACTATGTCCGCCCGCATGTGGACGACAGCCGCTGCTTCCTCATCGAAGGCGGGCGCCACCCCGCCGTGGAGCAGGCGCTCGCGCGCGATGGCACGGCCTTCATCGGCAACGATAGCAAGCTCGACGGCTCGGGTGAACGTGGCCCCGGCTTTTTGGTCGTGACCGGCCCGAACATGGCGGGCAAGTCCACCTATTTGCGCCAGAACGCGCTGCTCGCCGTGCTCGCGCAGGCAGGCTCCTACGTGCCCGCCACTTCGGCGCATATCGGCGTGGCCGACCGCCTGTTCGCGCGTATCGGCGCCGCCGACGACCTCGCGCGCGGCCGCTCCACCTTCATGGTCGAGATGACCGAGACGGCGGCGATCCTCAACCAGGCCACTCGGCGCAGCTTCGTGATCCTCGACGAGATCGGGCGCGGCACGGCGACTTTCGACGGGCTTTCCATCGCCTGGGCCGTGCTGGAGCACCTGCACGACGTCATTTTCTGCCGCGGCCTTGTCGCCACGCATTACCACGAGCTGACGCGCCTCGCCGATGACCTTCCGCGCGCCGCCAACGTGCGCATGGCCGTGACAGAGTGGAAGGACACCATCGTGTTCCTGCATTCGGTCGAGGCGGGCGCGGCCAACCGCTCTTACGGCGTGCAGGCGGCGCGGCTGGCGGGCGTGCCCAGGCCGGTGCTCGCGCGCGCCAAGCAGGTGCTCGCCCAGCTCGAAAAGGGCGCCGGCCCGCACGGCCCGCTCACGCTGCCCACCGATATGCCGCTGTTCTGCGCGCCGGTGAAGCACACCCCGGAGGATGCGGAGCCGCACCCCGTGTTGGAGCAGCTTTCCGCGCTCGACGCCGACAGCCTCAGCCCGCGCGAAGCCCTCGACATCTTGTACAAGCTCAAGAAAGAGCTCTGAAAGCAGCGCTACGCCAGCTATTCCAGCACAAGCCGCAGACGCGGCCACTTCTCAAGCCAGCGCTTGCTGGCAACCCGCTTCCGCAAGACGCTGATGTCCCGGCTGAATCCTGGGCTGCGGCGGACGATCAGCCCAACCAGATCGCCGGTTCCATGCGGCGCGATCAGCCGCAACGCGCCGCCCTGCAATGTCACCCCAACGCAGGTTGCCGTCTCCACCCAGTGCGCAAGCCCGTCCGCCGCCGAGGTGTAAGGCGCATCGCCGGTAACCTCGTGCATGCGCGCCTGGTTTTTCGCGGACCAATTCACATCGCAGACCACACGTAATTGGCGGTCATAGTTTTTCTCGGTACTCTCGCGCAGGTCCGAGGGATCGAAATAGATCAGGTCGATATCAGCGGTCTGCACTTCGGCGTTTGCGAACCCATGCAAATGGTCCCACACCCTGTTGCGGACGAAGCCCGCCCCGATCATCCAATCCGGCAGGTCCAGGCCCGCCGCCGCGTGCAGCACACGCATCATCCAGGGATCGGCCTGGATCAAATCGAGGATATCGCTATCGTTCATGCAATGCCTTCCGTGCAAAAAAAATAGATAAGCAGGTTGCTATACCGGAATTGGACCAAGCCTTGTCTTCACCGCCGCGCCGGTGATACGGAGGGGCTTCCTCTTTTGGGAGCGCGGCGCTATCGCGATTTCGCATGAAAAAGATGTTCATCGTGGCGGCGGCGATTCTTGCGATTCTGGTGCTTTCTCATATGGAAGAGCGGGTACGCCACGCCCCGGACGCTGGGCCAACCGAAACACTCTACGTAATCGCGAAGCCGCAGGATCCGGCGAAGGCTGCCGTGCGCCTTGCTTACATGCGCATGCATTTGCGGCCCTATTGGGTTCCCATGGAGGCTGGCGGCATGTTCCTGCTTCCGTCGATGGATGAGGCAAAGACCGTGGCCTTCTTTCAAGACCTGGCGGCCAGAATGCCCGTGCCCGGCAAGGATTCGGATATGTACGGGCAGCTAGCCGAAGAGGTCTCGGCGTTTTTCGATAGGGCCAAACTGGCTCCCGGCGTCTACCGGCTGGAAAACTATCACCAGGAATACGCGGTTGACGGCAAGATCCGCTTCGACGCCGATGGTAACGAGGACACGGCTTTGCCGGAAGGGAAATACTTCGATTTCGCCGTCACCGAAGAACATCTGAAGCTTCTGCGCCATCTCAACATAAGATCATGGAACGCCTTCATTGAAGTGATGGACCCGAAACGGCCATACGGCGATATGACCTTCTTCTATCTCGACATGAGCGATGCCCTTGGGGAGCCGCAGCCGCCCCGCGATGCAAACAACCAGCCACTCTACACAAAAGAACAGATCGAGCGCTTCCTAAAGCTACACCGCGAAATGCTGTTTTGCGTGCAAGCCTTTTGGGCCTACGCGAAGTAGGGCCGTTCCGCGGCGCCGTTTCGGCGAGGGCGCATAGGCGGCAGACGGCTCCTTGAATAGCGAAAAACTCAACCGGATTTGGTTTTACCCGGCAAGCCTGCAACAACCAGATGGAAGAACGTTTGGATACCACCCGCGACGCATTCCTTGATGGCCGCATTAACGTGCGCCAGCCGGCCAAGGGCTTCCGCTCAGGGCTCGACGCGGTGTTTCTGGCCGCGGCCTGCCCGGCCAAGAGCGGCGATACGGTGCTGGAAGCCGGCTGCGGCGCGGGCGTGGCGTCGCTCTGCCTGCTTGCCCGCACCGGCGGCGTCACCGTCACGGGCGTCGAAGCCGATCCAGCTCTGGCGGCGCTGGCGCGGGAGAACGCGGTGGCGAACGGCTTTGGCGAGGCCTTCGAAGCCGTAACCGCCAGCATCGGCGCGCCCTGGAGCAGCCTCGGCGGCCAGCTCCGCCGCGAGGGCTACGATCACGTCATCGCCAACCCGCCCTTCCACACGCATGGCCGCGCGCGCCTCCCCAAGGACGGCCGCGACGCGCGCTCACGGGCGATGAGCGAAGGCGGCCTGGAGCAGTGGCTGCGGTTTCTCGCCGCGGCAGCGAAGCCGGGCGGCACCGCCACCATGATCCATACCGCCGGGGCGCTGCCGCAGCTTCTCGCCGCTTTCGAAGGCCGGTTCGGGGCGTTATGCCTCCTCCCGCTCCATCCCAAGGCCGGAGCCCCTGCGATCCGGGTCATCCTTCGCGGCATAAAGGGCAGCCGCGCGCCATTTTCCATTGCGCCAGGGATCGTGCTTCACGAGGAAGACGGCTTGGCCACGGCCGCGGCAAGGGCGGTGCTGAGAGATGGCGCAGAGCTTTTCTAACAAAATCCGGCCAATTCCCGCGATTGCATAAATCTTGTTAACGCTCGTTCCGTACACATCTGAATAGCAGTCGAAGACGTCCCTGCAATTCTCAGTACGGTTGTTCATGAAAATCGAAAGCGAGCGTTCAAAAGGCTTCGGGTTCCGCACGGTCTGGAACACGGTCAATCCGTTCCATTCCAAAGGCCCGGTCATCCCGGTGCTCCGCCTCAGCGGCACTATCGGCGGGGTTATACCCTTCCAGCAAGGCTTGAACATCACAAGCTGCGCCGATGCCATCGAGCGCGCCTTTTCGATCAAGGATGCGCCAGCGGTCGCGCTCCAGATCAATTCCCCCGGCGGCTCGCCTGTGCAATCGCGGCTGATCTACGAGCGCATCCGGGCGCTCGCCACGGAGAAATCGCGCAAGGTCTACGCCTTCGCGGAGGATGCCGCGGCCTCGGGCGGCTATATGCTCGCCTGCGCCGCCGACGAGATTTACGCGGATGCGTCCTCGCTCGTGGGCTCGATTGGCGTCGTCTCGTCCGGCTTCGGCTTTGCGGACCTCATCGGCAAGATCGGCGTCGAACGCCGCGTCTACACCTCGGGCGAGAACAAGTTCCAGCTCGACCCCTTCAAGCCGGAAGTTCCGGACGAGGTGTCGCGTCTCAAGAAAATCCAGGAGATCGTTCACCAGGATTTCATCGCTCTGGTGAAAGATAGCCGGGGCGCGCGGATCGCGGCGGCCGGCGACAGTCTGTTCACGGGCGAATTCTGGTCCGGCAGGCAGGCGCTGGAGCTTGGCCTGATCGACGGCATCATGGACATCAGGACAAAGATGCGCGCGCTTTACGGCGAGGACGTCCAGCTCAAGGTCATCCAGTCCGAGCGCAGTTTTCTCAAGCGCAAGCTGGGCCTTCGCGGCGCCCTCCCGGACGGAGGCTCCAGCGCCGGCTTTTCGCACCATCTGGCGGCCGGCCTGATCTCCGCGCTGGAAGAGCGCGCTCTTTGGGCGCGTTTCGGCTTGTAGGCCGCGCGCGGCCAGTTGGGAGAATTGTTGCGATGCTGCACATCTTGGTTTTCGGGGCAGGCATCGTCATCCTATTTTACGCCTTGCGCTGGGTGCGCCGCGAATGCGACCGTGTGGAAACCTCGGTGCGCAGGATAAACCTGCGTATGCGCCGGGCAAAACGCACCGGAGCGTCTCTTGTTCCCGGCGCCGCGGGCAGGTTCTCCCGTCCGGCGGAATGAGGCTTGCCCAAGCGGGTGGAAACTGCCAATTGATTCAAATAAGAAGAACGACTTCCGGGGGAGAGGATGCTGATAGCCTTCATGGCGGACATGCACGCGAACCGGCAAGCGTTCAGCGCGTGCCTGGATCACGCGCGTGACAAGGGCGCAGAGCACTACATTCTGCTTGGCGATTACGTCGGATATGGCGCGGACCCGGCATGGACGGTGGCCAAGGTCATGGAACTCGTGGAGGACGGGGCAATCGCCGTGCTCGGCAATCACGATGCGGCAGTCGGCGCCAGCGATGACCGGATGCACGACGAAGCCAGGACCGCCATCGACTGGACGCGCGGCCAGCTTGGCGCCGGGGAGCGCCTGTTTCTGGCGCACCTGCCGCTTACCTATACAGGCCCCGGCCAGCTCTATGTGCACGCCGATGCGAGCGCCCCTGAAAAATGGAACTACGTGCTGACCGTCGAAGAGGCGTCGCCCAGCCTGCGCTCGACGGAAGCGCAAATCACCTTTTGCGGCCACACCCACAGGCCCGCCCTGTTCAGCGTTACGCCGCTTGCCAAAATGACCGCCTTCATTCCCGTCGCCGACGTGTCCATTCCGCTGCATGGCTTGAGGCGCTGGCAAGCCGTGATCGGCTCCGTGGGGCAGCCCCGCGATGGCGTTCCCGCCGCGGCCTACGCGATGTTCGACACAGAAAAAAAAGAGATTACTTTTCTCCGCGTCCCTTATGATATAGAGGGAGCCGCCGCGGCGATCCGTAAAGCCCGGCTGCCCCAATTCTTCGCCGAAAGGCTGTTCGCGGGGAGATAAGATCCATGGCAAAGCCGGGTTTGCAGCCAGGCAGCACCCTGGAAGGGTTCCACATCGAGGAACTGATCCATAGGGGCGGCATGGCCCGTCTTTGGACCGTTACCAAGCCCGGCATCGACATGCCGCTTCTGATGAAGGTGCCGATCCTCGGCGAAGGGGGCGACCCGGCCGCGATCGTGAGCTTCGAGATGGAGCAAATGATCATGGCGCGGATTTCGGGGCCGCATGTGCCGCATTTCGTGGCGGCGGGCGATTTCTCCGTGCACCCTTACATCGTCATGGAGCGGCTGGCGGGCAAATCGCTGCTGCCGCGGCTTGCGAATCTGCCGCTCCCCTACGAGGAAGTCGCGGAGATCGGCTGGAAAGTCGCGACAGCGCTCGAAGACCTGCACCGGCAGCACGTCATCCACCTTGACATCAAGCCCAGCAACATTCTTTTCAGGCCCACTGGCGAGGCGGTGCTGATCGACTTCGGCCTTTCCCGGCATAGGCAGCTCCCCGACCTCATGCAGGAGGAGTTCCGGCTTCCCTACGGCACGGCGCCGTACATGGCGCCGGAGCAGCTTCTGGGCGTGCGCCACGATCCGCGCACCGACCAGTTCGGCCTTGGCGTCCTGCTCTATTTCTTCTCGACCGGCGAGCGCCCCTTCGGCGAGAGCGAGCGCATGAGCACCATGAAGAAGCGGCTGTGGCGCGATCCCAATCCGCCCAGAGCTTTGCGTCCGGATTATCCGCCATGGCTGCAGGAGATCGTGATGCGCTGCCTGGAAGTAGAGCCGGCCTGGCGCTATCCGACCATGGCGCAGCTTGCCTTCGACCTGCGCAACTACAGCCAGATCAAGCTGACAGCCCGGTCCGATCGGCTGAAGCGCGATTCCTTTTTTACCGTCATGAAGCGGCGCTTCAACCCGGACCAGCAGAAGGACTGGACGCCGCGCACCGTGGCCACGCCGCTGCCGGCCGCGCCAATAATCGCCGTGGCGCTGGATCTTACCGAAGAGGCCAAGGCCACGAATGAAGCGCTGCGGGAAGCGGCGGCGCGAGTGCTCACGACAATACCCAAGGCGCGCCTCGCCTGCCTTAACGTGCTGCGGCAGAGCTACATCGCCACGCGCGACACGGCACTCGACAAAGAGGGCCACAACAAGCACGTGGCCCGGCTGGTAGCGCTGCAGCACTGGGCGCAACCATTGAGGCGAGGCGAGGGGCGCATCACTTTTCACGTGCTGGAAGCCGCCGATCCGGCGGCGGCAATCTTGTCTTACGCCGAGCAGAACCGCGTGGATCAGATTTTGGTCGGCGCGCGGCAGAACTCGTTCGCGCGCTCGCTGCTGGGCCGCATTTCAGCGAAGGTGGCGGGGGAGGCAGCCTGCACCGTCACGGTGGTGCGGCCGCGGCGCCACGCGGACGATGGCAATGCGGAAGGCACGGAGAAAGCCGGGGAAACAGCCGGTGCCGGCTGACACGCGGGCGAAAACATGAAGAAGGCGCCGTCTTATATCAACCGCCAGAATAAGTGGCCGCTTTGGCATTGTCCCCGAAAGAGGCAGGCCTGTCCGGGAAGCACGGGGTGAATCGATAAGCCGCGGGTCCATGCCCCGCCGCGGCAAGGATTTTTCGCCCAGTACAAGCCGCAGGAAGTCATAACGCAGACCGCCGTCATCGCGAGGCCGCCTTGGCGGCCGCGGCAATCAGAGGCAAGCGCTGCGGCTGATGGTTCTTATCCAGGCATACGGCTTCCAAAGCGTCCTGCGAAGCGGGCACATGCCAGCAAAGCAGTTGACAGCAAGGCGCGCGAGGCTGAGAAGGGAAGCACAGCCGACAAAGAGGTAGTGTCCATGAGACTCTTCGCAACAGCCTCGATCTTTTTTGCCATGACAATAGCCGTTATGCCCGCGTCCGCGCAAACGCGGGGTTCCGCTGATAGCGGCGGCGCGGGCGCTAGCGATCCGCGCATCGAACGCCTGGAGCAGCAGATAGCGAATTTGCAGGGCGTGGTGGCGGCGGTTGAAACCCTCGCCAAGAACAATGCAGGCGGCGGCTCGGGATATGCGGCGGCTGCAGGCGGCGGCGCCAGTTCTGGCGAAATCCGCCAGCTTTCCGAGCAGATCGCCGATCTCACTCAGCGAATCGAACGCCTGGAAGCGCGCCTCGGCGAAGGCGGTGGCAGCAGCCCCGGACTCCATTTGCAGCAGAGGGGGGACGCAGGCTTTGGAAACCCGCCGGCGGGAGGTTTCGAGGATAAGCAGCAGCTTCCACCGCTGGGGGGGCCGCCGAATGCGGCCTACGGGTCCAGGCAGCATAGCGCCGTGACTCCGGCGCCCGCGGCGGGCGGCTCCAGCAGCAGCCCGGCGCGCGCGCTTTTCGACAAGGGTTACGGCGCGCTCAACCGCCGCGAATACACGGCCGCCGAGGATTATTTCCAGCAGTTCCTCAACGAGTATCCGTCCGATCCGCTCGCGGGCAACGCACAATACTGGTATGGCGAGGCGGCGTTCGTGAGCGGCGAATACAAGGCCGCCGCCGACCGTTTCCTCAAGACCTTCACGAAATATCCGTCGAACGAGCGGGCTCCCGAGGCGCTGCTCAAGCTCGCGATCTCGCTCAGGCGGCTGGGCAACAGGAGCGACGCCTGCGCAACCTTCGCAGAGCTGGCGCAGCGTTATCCGCAAGCGCCCCAGCAGGTCACGCGCCGCGCCGAGTCGGAGAAGAAGCGCGCGAATTGCGGTTAGGGTCCGTTCTAAAATAAGTGAGCCATATGGCGCGGGAATTTTGGCCGGCTGCAAGGCGCGAAAAGAGGCGCATATCCCAAATATGTAACTCTTCTTGCAGCGCAGCAGGCAGGTAGAAGAACAAGCCAAGTGGCTCACTTATTTCAGAACGGACCCTTGGGCGCGTTGTGTTGACCCTGCTCGTACAGAAATACTAGCCTCGCATCCCCTCATCCTGTCCTTCTCCCCATGGGAGAAGGGACGCCTGCACAACAGCTGCAGCATCGTCCCATCTCCCAGAGGGAGAGGGACAGGGTGAGGGGTTAAGAGGCTGGTGTAATCCGCCCAACCCCGTGGATGTGCCGTGTCCCGCATTATCGGCGATGCCGCGCTCTTAAGCGCCTTCACTCCGCTGGAAGCCTTCCCTTCCGCCGCCCTTGCCGTGTCCGGCGGGCCGGACAGCATGGCTCTTATGTGCCTTGCGGCGCGCTGGGCTGCTCTCAAAGGACGCGAGCCGGCCAGCATCGCGGTTCTCACCGCCGATCACGGGCTGCGGCCTGAAAGCGCGGCGGAGGCCGCATTCGTGGCCAAACAAGCGCGCGGGCTTGGCTTCGCGCACGCCACCCTGGCCTGGACCGGCGAAAAGCCCAGGACCGGCATCCAGGCGGCGGCGCGCGAGGCCCGCTACCGGCTGATGGCCGCCTATTGCCGCGAGCATGACATCGCCTGCCTGGTCACAGCGCACACGGAAGACGACCAAGCCGAGACCTTTTTGATGCGCCTGCGCCGGGGCAGCGGCCTGGACGGGCTTGCGGCGATGGCTCCGGTTTCGGAGCGCGGCGGCCTGCCCATCGTCCGCCCTCTCCTCGGCCTCTCCAAGGCCCGCCTCACCGCTTATCTTCGAAGCCGCGGCATTCCCTTTGTAACCGACCCCAGCAACAGCAACGCCTTGTTCGAGCGCGTGCGGCTGCGTCATGCCATGAAGGCGCTGGCGGCGGCGGGCATCGCGCGGCCGGCGCTTGCCTTGAGCGCGGCACGCCTCGGCCGCAGCCGCGAGGCGCTTGCGGGCGCTGCGTCGGAGTTCCTTGAGCGGCATTTCCGCGTCACGAGCCTTGCCCAAGGGCAGATCAGCATTCCGGCATTTCTCGCGCTCGCCCCGGACATTGCACTCCGCGTGCTGTCGCACGCGCTGGCGCTGGCCGGCGGCAAGGACGAACCGCCGCGCATGTCCAAGGTGGAGCGGCTGCTGGAAAAATTGCACACCGGCAAGCGGGAGGCGGCGCTTGGCGGCTGTCTCGTCATCGCGGCGGCGGGCGTGCTCAACTTCTATCGCGAACCCGGCCGCATGAGCCACGCCTGGCGGCCTTGCCAGCCCGGCAGCACTTTTATCTGGGACGGACGGTTCACGTTAACCATGGCGCCAAACTTGGGTGGAGATCTTTCCGTGGCCCCGCTGGGCGCGCGAGGGTGGGCAATTTGCCGCAAGGCGCTGAAAGCGCAGGGGAAAACCCTACATGCCAATCGCCTCGCGGCGCTCGCCTCGCCAGCCCTGTGGGAAGGCCAGCATCTCCTAAGCGCGCCAGCCGCCGGGTTTTTCGATGCCAAATTCGCCGGTGCGCAAACCGCGCCATTCCGGCAGCAGCTCGCGCCGCGCCTTGGCCATTTTCTAATATCAACCTGAAGCCTAAGGGAAACCCTGCTTGGCAAAGCCTAGCACGTACCCTATGTTTCAACCAATTGGCTCATTTATCCTAGCTTCGTAAGCGATGAGGCCGGCTAATTATCCGCTCAGCCTTTTCGATTTTTGCGTAGCATTAGGGGAAGAAACCGTCTCCATGAACTCGAACTTCCGTAATTTGGCGATCTGGATCATCATTGCTCTTCTCCTGGTCGCGCTGTTCAATCTCGTGCAGAACAGCCCCAAAGGGGGCCGCACGGCAAGTATTGAGTATTCTCAATTCTTAAGCGATGTGGACGCAGGCAACGTCCGCTCGGCGACGATTTCCGGCCACCAGGTCACGGGCACGCTGTCCAGCGGCCAGCCCTACCAGACCTACATGCCGAACGATCCGGAGCTGGTGCAGCGCCTGCATCAAAAGAAAGTGCGCTTCGACGCGAAGCCCGCTTCCGACGAGGTGCCCTCGCTGCTTGGCGTGCTCGTGAACTGGTTCCCCATGCTGCTTCTGATCGCGGTCTGGGTGTTCTTCATGCGCCAGATGCAGTCGGGCGGCGGCCGGGCGCTGGGCTTCGGCAAGTCGAAGGCGAAACTGCTCACCGAAAAGCAAGGCCGCGTTACCTTTGAAGACGTAGCCGGCGTGGACGAGGCCAAGGACGATTTGCAGGAAATTGTCGAGTTCCTGCGCGATCCGCAGAAATTCCAGCGGCTCGGCGGGCGCATTCCGCGCGGCGCACTGCTGGTCGGCCCTCCCGGTACCGGCAAGACGCTGCTTGCCCGCGCCATCGCCGGCGAGGCCAACGTGCCGTTCTTCACAATCTCCGGCTCCGACTTCGTGGAAATGTTCGTGGGCGTGGGCGCGAGCCGTGTCCGCGACATGTTCGAGCAGGCCAAGAAGAACGCGCCCTGCATCATCTTCATCGACGAAATCGACGCGGTCGGCCGGCATCGCGGCGCGGGGCTAGGCGGCGGCAATGACGAGCGCGAACAGACGCTGAACCAGCTCCTGGTTGAAATGGACGGCTTCGAGGCGAACGAGGGCATCATCCTGATCGCCGCGACCAACCGCCCCGACGTACTCGACCCGGCGCTCTTGCGCCCCGGCCGCTTCGACCGGCAGGTGATGGTGCCGGCGCCGGATATCGGCGGCCGCGAAAAGATCCTCAAGGTTCACGTCCGCAA
Organism: Rhodomicrobiaceae bacterium; assembly: GCA_050298295.1. GTDB lineage: Bacteria > Pseudomonadota > Alphaproteobacteria > Rhizobiales > Rhodomicrobiaceae > Rhodomicrobium. The sequence goes on along the minus strand of JBNKTW010000146.1, from coordinate 32,139 downwards.
GGTTCCGCTCGCTCCCGATGTCGAGCTCAAGGTCATCGCGCGCGGCACGCCGGGCTTTTCGGGCGCCGACCTTTCCAATCTGGTGAACGAGGCGGCTCTTCTGGCGGCGCGGCGCGGCAAGCGCGTCGTGACCCAGCACGAGTTCGAGGATGCCAAGGACAAGGTCATGATGGGGGCGGAGCGCCGCTCGCTGGCCATGACCGAGGAGGAAAAGCGCCTCACCGCCTACCACGAGGCTGGGCACGCGCTGGTGAGCCTGTTCATCCCTGGCAACGATCCGCTGCACAAAGTTACGATCATCCCGCGCGGGCGCGCGCTTGGCGTCACCTATAACCTGCCGGAGCGCGACCGCTTCAGCATGAAGCGGCACGAGATGGAAGCCTATCTCGCGATGGTCTTCGGCGGGCGCGTTGCGGAGGAACTCATCTTCGGCGCTGAGAACGTTACGACGGGCGCCGCAAACGACATCAAGCAAGCCACGAACATGGCCCGCTCGATGGTCACGGAATACGGCATGAGCGACAAGCTTGGCCGTATCCGCTACCGCGACAATCAGGAGGAGGTGTTCCTCGGCCATTCGGTAACGCGCTCGCAGAATATGTCGGCGGAAACCGCGCAACTGATCGACTCCGAGGTCAGGCGGCTCGTGGACGAAGGCGAGCAGCGGGCGCGCACCTTCCTGACCGAACATTTGGAACACCTGCACACGCTGGCCAAGGGCCTGCTCGAATACGAGACCCTGTCCGGCCAGGAGGTGCGGGACTTGCTCGACGGCAAGCCGCCGAAGCGCGAGTTCACGATGCAGGAAGACCAGCCCAAGCGCCGCTCCGCGGTTCCCTCGTCAGGCGCCCGCACGCCGCGCAAGGACCCCGACGTGGGCGGCATGGAGCCTCAGCCTTCCACTTAAGCGGGGACATCCGCAAAGAGCTGCTGGCGAATGGCTGGGCAAGTCCCAGCCATTCGCGTATTGGCCGCCAGGATTGCGCGGGGACGGCGCTACGGCGCACTGCAACTGCCGGATTTAGGGTGATGCGATGTGTTGACAAACCGTTCGTTTCCCGTAAGCGCCCGTTATAGTTAATTCAATTATGGTAAACGCGCCGCGCCCAGCTTCCCGGCAAGCGGATTTCTGCTAGTTTTTGCTGTTTTTGGGCTGATTTTTGCGGTTCAAAAATCCCTTTAATTATAAGCTGATATTTGAAATTAACCAAAGCCGGGGCCCGGCTCAGGCGCATCCCAGGGCAGCAGCGCTCAAAATATCCACTATATATCAACAAGATACGCAGGCCGCTAGTACTTAACGCTTGTTCAAGGCATTCGTGCTATATTACTTCAAAGCTGGAGAACCCGGTTCCAATCCCGCCAAAATGACCAAGAACCGGTTCAAGAGGGCAAATTTTTTATTAAGCCCGGGCCTGGCGGGGCCTGCCGCAGTAGAATTGGGTGGATTTGATATGGCAAAGCTTGAGCCGGTGCTGGCGCAAATCGAAGGCGATTTTGCCGAGTCTGTCTCGCGGTACATCGAGTTTTTAAGCATCCCTTCGGTTTCGACCGATCCCGCCTGCAACGACGACGTGAAGCACGCGGGAGCGTGGCTGCTGGGCGAGTTCCTTGCGCTGGGCTTTAGCGCGAGACTGTATGAAACGCCGGGCCATCCAATTCTGGTGGCGCATTGCCAGGCTGAAAGCCCGGACGCGCCGCACCTCCTCTATTACGGCCATTACGACGTGCAGCCGCCGGAGCCGCTTGAGCTTTGGGAAAGTCCGCCCTTCGAGCCCATCATTGTGGACGGCCCGCACGGCGAGCGCGTGGTGGCGCGCGGAGCCTCGGACGACAAGGGGCAGGTGATGACCTTCCTCGAAGCCTTCCGCGCCTGGAAGGCCGTGCATGGCGCGCTGCCGGTCACGGTAACGGCGCTGATCGAGGGCGAGGAGGAAAGCGGCGGCGAATCGCTTCCGGCCTTTCTCTCCAAACACGCCGCCTCGCTCGGCAAAGCCGGAATTGCCATCATCTCCGACACCAATTCCTGGGACATCGATACGCCCGCGATTACCTACCGCCTGCGCGGCAATGCGTATGTGCAGGTGACGCTGGAAGGCCCGTCGCGCGACCTGCATTCGGGGCTCTACGGCGGCGCGGTGGTCAACCCGCTCAACGCGCTCACGGAAATTCTGGGCCAGCTTCACGGCCCTGACGGGCGCGTGCAAATCCCCGGCTTCTACGACGATGTGGCCGGACTTTCAGCGGAAGAGCGGCAGGCCTGGGCGGCGCTTCCCTTCGACGAAGCCGCCTTGTTAAGCGAAATAGGCCTGACGCAATCCGTGGGCGAGGCGGGCTACACGGCTCTGGAACGCATCTGGGCGCGCCCCGCCTGCGACCTGCACGGCATCTGGGGCGGCTACACCGGGCCAGGCTCGAAGACCGTCATCGCCACCCGCGCTTCCGCCAAGCTGAGCTTCCGCACCGTGCCCGACCAAGACCCGGCCAAGATATTGCAGGGTTTACGGAAATTTTTGGATGAGCGCACGCCGCCGGACTGCAAATGGACTATCGAGGAGATGGGTGCATCGGCTGGCATCCTCGTGCCGAGCAGCGGGCCGTTCATGCAGGCCGTGCGCGCCGGCCTCGCCGATATCTACGGCAAGCCCCCCGCGATGATCGGCTGCGGCGGCTCCATCCCCGTGGTGGCCAATGTGAAGGAGAAGCTGGGCCTCGACTCCATCCTCGCGGGCTTTGGCCTTCCGGACGACCGCATCCACAGCCCGAACGAGAAATTCGAGTTGAAATGCTTCAAGAACGGCATCCTCAGCCATGCCGCCATCCTCGCGCGTATGGGCAAACTCTCCGCAGCTTGACCCCGGTGGCAGGTACCGCGCTAATCTTCCTGCATCAAGCGGTTCGCCTCCGCCTCCAGCGGCGAGTGAGCATAACCCACCGTTCTCAATTCCAGGAGATAGCGGCGGACAAACGCCTCCGTGCCGAGCCGCTCGCGTTGCGCCACATGTACCAGCTCGTGCGCCAGAAGCTGGCGCTCGCCCTCAAATTGCGGCTTGATGAGCACCGCATAGCCCATGCCGAAACCTCCGGCCTGATCCGAGAGGCCCAGCGCTTTGGCTTGGGCGGCAAGCTCCGGATCGTCCGGGAACGGAAATTGGGCCAGCACCAGCACGCGCACCTTTTCCGGATGCCGCACGCCCATGCGCCGCGCCAGCTCCATTTCGTCCGGCGCGAGCGGCCGGCCTTGCTGCAAAAGGCTCGCCTCCTGCGCCAGATACCATTCGATGGCTTTCGGCGCGACGGCGTCCAGCCACTCTGCTTCGGCCGCCGATGGCGGTTCCATTGCTTTCAACTCCCCGGCAGACGCAGCAACATTCGAAGCGCATCCACCCATGACCGCAAACAATGCGCAAAAGATCGCGGAGCGCCAGGGAGGCAGTCCGTGAGATGTGCGCATGATCGCTCCTTCGCCCAGGCCGGCAAACGCGCCGGCCGCGGCGAAGGTAACTACAAAGCAAAAGAGGCATTATTGCAGCCGCGCTTCCGCCGCGCGCGTGAGCCCGCGGGCAGTTTCATCGCTGGAGCCGTTTTCTGCCATGGCTTGGATTTCCGGCTCCACTTGACGTTCCGTACGCTACCCGCAGCTTCTTGCCATAGTTAATGTGAGCATGGCAGACGCAATTAAGCTGCATATTTTTCGCTATATTATTACATATACTTCGTGTAACATGCTTAATTCTGCGTTCGCAAAATCCTGTCAAATATAGGCGCCAATCACAAATTGAGCTTGCCGCCGCGCCACAGAAATGTTCATTATCGCAAGATAATCAATCGCTTAGCCAAAACAACTCAAACCCGGCGAATCGGAGAAAGACCTGCGTCCAAACCGGCAAATACCTAAAGACATCGCGGATGAACGGAAAATAGATGGAAACGGTATTGGCGGAGTGCTTGCAGGTTTCATCAACACACGCGAAACACCGCCACATTTTGACCCTTTTCGGCCCTATGCTCCGTGCACACACAAAAGGGGCAGTCCCTGGCTTATATCTTGCCAGGGTTCCGCGGGGCGGGATTTGCCCGATCCAATCAACAAAACAGCGAGACGACGAAACATGAAGCGCATGTTTGCCGGTATCCTTTTGGCCTTGGCGCCGTTCACCTTCGCTCAGGCCCAGCAATTGGCCGGCCAAGCTCTCCATAAGGCAGTCGCAGGTAAAACCGTATATATCGCCACACCTTTAGGCGAGGTGCCGATTCGTTATTCCCGGAGCGGCAGGGTGAGCAGCCGGACCGAACTTGCCCTGCTCGACGGCGAATCGACCGCCGCGGATCGCGGCCGCTGGTGGGTGTCCGAGTCGCGCCTCTGCCTGCGCTGGCGGAACTGGATGGGCGGCAAGACGCATTGCTTCACCATGCGCCGTCTGAGCCCCACGGTCGTGCGCTGGCGCCGCGACGACGGCAAGAGCGGCACCGCGCGCCTCGGTTAGGCGCCAGGGGAGGGGCAAAGTCCCACGGAGCGCCCCTCATCCACGCCCTCCCGGCAGGCAAAGGGGCGCGTCCGCCAGTACCCGGAGAATTTCACTCCAATGACGGTGCGGAACTAATCCTTGGACAACATGACGTAAGCTTCGCCACCGCTCCTGTCATGTTTGAAAATGAACTTCTTGCCGCGAACGGTGGCTACGAATGGGTTTGAAGTCCTTTCCGTGATCGCCGCCGGTTTCGCGGCGCCGGTCACGGCTTTCATGAACTGGGTATGGACGCCCGCGCCGGGGCGGGATTTGGTGGTGATCGCGCATTCCTTTCCCGGCTGGATCTGGACGGAGAGAGAATCGTCCTTCGTCATTCCCATCTTCTGTTTTCCGAGCGGCAGCCAAGTCTCGACGCCATATTTCTTCGCGAGCCTGGCGCTTTTGGCGAAAGACGGAGCGGAAGCAAGGCAGATGTCCTTGAAGGCTCTGACGCCAATGTCCATGGCTTTGCCGCCCGCTGCCAATGCGGGAGTTGCACTCAATACGCAAAGCAACCCAAGCAAAATAAGCGCCTTTGCGCCTGTACGGACTGGACTATTACGAAAGCTACCGGCCATTGATCAGTACCCCCCATTAAAAGAGTTCGAGTTTTGAGGATGGTTTACGTCAGGCTGATGGCGGAGCCGGCAAATGCGGGTTCTTCGCGCGGCTGTCCGGGCGGCGAAGGATGGAAGCGTGGTGCAACAGAATGGCCAAGCAGGAGCTGCAAAAACTTGAAAACCGGATGTAATAGGGGTGTTTCCAGAGAGACGCCAGATGCCGGAGCCAGAAGTCACCCGCGAAGACTTGAAGCGTGTTGAAACGCGTGTGGAGTTCGTCGCGCAGGAAGTCGAGGGCGAGAAGCTGCTGTCACGCTACATTTTGCAGCAGGCGCGCAAAAACGGCGACGATTTGGCTATCGTCAAGTCGCGTATGGAGCGTGTCGAGGAAAAGGCCGATAGGCTTGAGCAGAAATTCGACCGGCTTGAGGTCAGGCTCCCTGGCATGATCGCTGAGGTCATGCGCGAAGTGCTCCGCGAGAACCGGGGCTGAAGCCGACTTCACCCCGTCATCGAATTCATGGCGGGCACACTCGCAATTCCTCTCCCATGGGGCGAGGAGGCTGCCCAGTTTCCAGGCCTCATCCCTCAGCGATAATAATCGCTCCGCCGTCGTCCCCACAAAACCAGGGGGCCATTCTTCCGCAGGCCAGTGCGTTGTTATTACATGGATTCCCGCTTTCGCGGGAATGACGGTAAAGCAGTCAGCAATTATCGGCGGCCGCTACTATTCCGCATCCCAGGGCTGGTAGTCGCCATCGGATTTGGGGCGGCGCGTCTCGCCCATGAGGCTGCCAGGCGGGTGATATGCCAAACCAGTGCCGGTCATATTGCCGGTATGCGGCTTCTGCCAGGGTCTTACGTGAAAAGCTTCCTCTTCCGGCGGCGTATCGGTGGTGTAATGCAGCCAGCCGAACCAGTCCGGCGGCACCGTGCTCGCCTCGGCGTAGCCGTTGTAGATCACCCAGCGGCGCGGCCTGCCTGCCGGCCCAAGCCCGCGCGAGTCCTCGTAATAGCGGTTGCCGCGCTCGTCCTCGCCAACGAACTTGCCGTACTTCTTCGTATAAAGCCGCGTCGAGAACGTCGGACCGTTCCACCAAGTAAAAATATCGCTGATCAAGCCCATGCGTTAGCCTACCCGCCTGTCCATTTCCTCGATCAATGTTCTAAGCGAAACGGCGGGCGGCGTCCACCCGCGCTTTGCACCCGGTTTCATTTCACCAGCGCCGAGGCTTCGCGGAAGCGCGGATGCGCGGCGGTCCCAAGCCATTCGAAAATCGCCATTTCGGTGGTGACGGTTTCCGCGCCGTGCCGCTCCATGCGGCGGATCGCGGTTTCCTTGCTCTCCGGCCGGCGTGAGCCGATCGCATCGCGCGCGACGAACACCCGGCGGCCCATGCCGATGAGACCCAGCACTGTTTGCAGCACGCAGATATGCGCTTCGCAGCCGCAGACGAGGATATCCGGCTTGCCGCCGAGCCGTGTTATCAGGCCGTCAGCGGCGCAGGCGTCGAAGCTCATTTTGGTGATCGCCGCATCGGCGGGAGCAGCCAGCGCTTCAATCGTGGCGCCGAGGCCCGCCGGGTTTTGCTCGGTGAACAGGGCGGGCACGCCGAGCAGCGCCGCGGCATCGGCAAGGCGCTTGGCGTTGGCGATGACGTCATCCGCACCGTCGATGACGCGCATGAGGCGGGGCTGAAAGTCGATGAGGAGCAGGGCTGTGGTTTCGGAATTCAGCGTTCGCATGTCCAGGGCTTCCGTTCAAGGCGCTCCATATAACAAGCGATAACACACCCCGCCCCCGGCGTTCAGCGCGCTGGGCGGCAGGCTTCCCGAAATCACGCGGCCAGCAAAGAGCGCAAGGTTGCGCCCTATAGACCGTTCTTGTTCGCCGACGGGCTGAGCGGCTCGTTGAAGGCGTGCTCGTCCTCGGTCCAGCGCAGCGTGCCGTCGTAGCGGGTGCCCATCTCGATGCCGATGCCCTGGTGGAAGATGTCGCCTTCGACTTTGGCGGAGGATTGCAGCATCACGCGGCGGCCGCGGATCGTGCCCTTCACTTGGCCCTGAACGGTCACTTCCTGATTAGCGACGATGCCGCCATTGATGCGGCCGTTCGCCGTCACCACGAGCGACGTGCAATAGATATTGCCCTCGATCGTGCCATCGAGCGTTACACTGCCTTTCGAGGACACGTCGCCGATAATGGTCAGGTCGTTGCTAATATTGGAGTCGCCGGTTGACTGAACGCTGCGGCCGGCTGCTATGGGCGAGAGGTTGGAAGGTTGAGCGTGCGGGAACGGTGTCGCCATGGGCTGCCTCTGAGCGTGACCATATACTGTTAATCGAACTTAATAGCGGCCGCGCACCTACGCGAGCCCACGCCTCTTCTACGCGGCCTTTCGGGGCATTTGCAAGGCAAAGCTTCGCCCTGCGTGACGATTTACACGTCACTGGTCCTCTGCGAGCGCAACTTCGATCTCGCGCCCCCGCCCCGCGTCGATGAAAAAGCTCTTGATTTCGGGCCGCCGTTCAAGCTGACGCCGGTAGATGGCGCCCGCCGCCCTGGTAAATTCGCCCTGCCGGCCAAGGAGTTCCTCGCCCAGCATCAGAATACGCAAATTGGGCCAAGCCTTTTCCCTTATGTGCGTGACCTGGGCGAAAACCTGGTCCGCGCTCAAGTCCGGCTGCGCCTGCGCGAGCAGGAGGGTCATCGACGCGGTCGAGCGGGAAATGCCGGCGTGGCAGTGCACCAGGAGATGGTGCGCATTTGCCGGATCGCGCAAAAGATCCTGCCCGAATTCAAGCATTTGCCCGACATGCGCCTGCTGCGGTGCGAAGAAGCCGGGGGTTTCCTCGATGATGTCGTGGAACTTGAGTTCAAGGCGCGCGTGTTCGCCATAGGCGCCGAAAGCCTCCGGCTCAGGCTCGCTCGGATCGAGGATCGACAGAACATGGCTGACCTCGCGATCCGCGTGCCCGGCTAGTTCCTCCAGTCCGCATACGGTTATTGTGAATGGTGCGTCGGCTGGCGGCATATCCGGTCCTTGAGGGTTGAGAGGTTGAATGCCGTTTATATAGTCTCAAAATTGTGACAGAACATACTGGCAACGTACCGGATCGCAATAATGTGGCAGCGTGGACCAGCCTGGCGTGCCAGGCCGGCCCGTACGCGTTACCGCGCTGCGGCCGCCATGGCGGTAATACTGCCTGACCTAGCCCGGATTTCTCACAAGATCGCGCGATGATGGCGCAGGGATTTGTTTCAGCAGGGCATTTGAAACCGCAGCCAATATGGGGTGTATTGGCGGGGACGGAAAAGGCATGATGGGACAAAAATCCAGCCAGAGCGCGCGGATTGCGGGAAATCCGGGCTAGAGCTGCCGCTCCACCAGCATTTTCTTCAGCTCCGCGATGGCCTTGGCGGGGTTCAGCCCCTTCGGGCAGACCTGCGCGCAGTTGAGGATCGTGTGGCAGCGGTAGAGCCGGAAAGGGTCTTCCAGATCGTCGAGCCGCTCGCCGGTGGCCTCATCGCGGCTGTCCTTGATCCAGCGGGTGGCCTGCAAGAGCGCGGCCGGCCCAAGATAGCGGTCGCTGTTCCACCAATAGGATGGGCAGGAGGTCGAGCAGCAGGCGCACAGGATGCACTCGTAAAGGCCGTCGAGCTCGGCGCGGTCCTCCCGGCTTTGCCGCCACTCCTTGCCAGGCTCGGGCGTGTCTGTCTGAAGCCAGGGCTCCACGGAGCGGTGCTGCGCGTAGAAATTGGTGAGATCGGTTACCAGGTCTTTTACCACCCCCATGTGCGGCAGCGGGAAAATGCGGATCGTGCCACTGATTTCCTTGATCGCCTGGGTGCAGGCCAGCGTGTTGGTGCCGTTGATGTTCATGGCGCAGGAGCCGCAGATGCCCTCGCGGCAGGAGCGGCGGAACGCCAGCGTTGGGTCGATCTCGTTCTTGATCTTTAGGATCGCGTCGAGCACCATCGGGCCGCAATCGTTCAAGTCGATATGGAACGTGTCGATCGACGGATTGTCCGGCATTTCCGGGTTCCAGCGGTAGATCTCGAACTTCCGCCACTTAGCCCCGTCCTTATGCTCCGGCTGGTTCCAGACCTTGCCCTTGCGGACTTTTGAGTTTTTCGGCAGCGTGAGCTGGACCATGGGAAACTCCGGGAATGTGCGAATGGCGGGAGAGCTGGAATTCCACGCAATGTGGCAAACAAACACGGCCCGCGCAAGCCTAAGGCATTAGCTTAGCTGAAAAGCCTATTAAGCTGGGTTAAATGGCTGGCGCGCTGGGACTGGGGGGTTGCGCCCCCGAACTTCGAATGCGGCATTCGCCTGGGCAAAGGACATCAAGAAGCGAGTAGCCGCGTGGCGCCTTCCATTAAAGCGTTGGTGGTAATTGCAGCAATCGAGCTGTGGCTTGCGCTCTTGTTCCCTCTGGACTGGACTTACGGACTGGCAAGAGGGGCGATTGTCCTTGTTCTATTTGGCGGCCTCATCCTGCTTCGCTTCTGGCCGCGCCCCGCCACTCAGCCAGCGGCAGGGCAAGCCGATACCGTTCTGGCCGCCTTCCTGAAATTCGCCATTGCCGCCGCGCTGGCGCTGAACGCCATCATCGCCGTCCAGGCCATCGGGCGCTGCCTGGAGAAGAACGAAATCGAGATGGATCAAGGGCCGGCGCTGTGGATTGCGGCCCGGCTGCTTTGGAAGGGAGAAAATCCTTACGGCCCCGGCGCGCTGGTGGATCTACGCGCCTACGAAGGGCGCACCGGCCAGCGCAAGGCTGAGGGCATTGTTGTAAATATCCCTGCGGAGCGCATCGAAGAAGCCTTGGCGCGCTATGACCGCACGCTCGATCCGGAATTGCGCGATCAGTTGCTTCCCACCGCAACGGCCGGCAAGGGCCTTCTTAGCGAGACGCGGCTCCTTGGATACAAATATAGCCCTCTCTTAATCGACGTCGCGGCTTTGTTTGCGCCGCTGGGGCAGCCAGTCGCCATCGTCGTTCTGCAAATCGCGATGTACGCCATCACGATGCTGGCGATGGCTTGCCTTTTCTGGGGGGCGTTTCCAGACAAGAACCTGGCCATGGCCGGAATTCTGGCGCTCCTCCTCGACCGCCACTTGACCTGGGAATATGTCGAGCTGGCCATGGCCGATATCTGGGTGCTGGCCTTTTGTGCCCTGAGTGTGCTTGCCTTCCAGCGGAACAGGCCCTTGGCGATGGGCGCCTGTCTCGGGGCCGCGTTCGGATGCAAGATCTTTCCCGCCCTCATCTTCATGCCACTGCTGCTGGCTTGCGGCGGTATCTGGCCCATCGCGGTTGCGGCGGGTGTAGCCGCGGCAATTTACTTGCCATGGTTTGCCTGGGACCCGGCTGGCTTGCTCGCCAACGTCTTCCTGTGGCCCTTTGTCATGTTCAAGGACACGACCTCCTGGACCTATTACGCGCCGGCTCAGATCGTGCTGGTGGTGAGGCTTATCGCGCTTGGCGCCCTGGCGCTCCTTTGGTTCCGCTATCTCACCGGGCGGGAAACGCGCCTGTTCTGGACGCTCGCCGTTGCCAGCACATTGCTGCTCTTGACCGGCAATACCTTTCACAACAACTACATTCCCTGGGCGTTGATCTGGATCGTGGCGGCGGTCATCGAGCGCTACTCCGCCGCCCCGGCTCCGTGGCCTCTTCATGCTCGCGCCGGGCCGCTGGCCTTCGAAGTGCAGCGGCCCGGCTGACACCAGATTAGCTGTCTTCACCCGACCAGTTCACGCGCAAGGTCGCGAACATCGTCGCGGTAAGCAGGGTGAATGCGGCGATGGAGCCCGCCAGTAGCGCGTAATCCTCAAGCTGCAGGATCATGTAGAGCAAGCCGAACAGCAGGGCGAAAATGCCAAGCATGATCAGCCCGCGGCCAAGGCTTTGCAGCGCCATGCCCACATAGGCCGAGATCATTGCGCCCGTTGCACCCGACGCCACAAGATAGGCCGGCGCAAAGCCAATATGCTCCGAGAACGAGAGCAGGAGCACATAGAAGATCACAATCGCGAGGCCCACGAAGATATATTGGATCGGATGCACGCGCCGGCCGCTGAGCAGCTCCAGCACGAACACGCCCGCGAACGCCGCCGCCACGAACAGGAAGCCGTATTTCAGCGCGCGTTCGACCAGCGAGTAGAAGCCCACCGGCACGAACAGGTTCACGCCCAGGCCGTCGCTCGCAAAGCGGTCGAGCTGCATCGTCTGCGGCGCGCCCGCCCAGGCCTGCGGCACGTCGCGCGCAAGATAAGGAACGCTCCAGGAAGCTTGGAACCCGCCGGCAGTAATCGTCCGCGACACTGGCAGGAAGCCCGTGAACCCCGGATGCGGCCAGTTCGATTCCAGCGCGACAGTGTTCTCACGGCCGGCGGGAGCGAATGTCAGCGAGGACGAGCCGTTCAGCACGAGGGCGATCTTGTAGGGAAGCAGCGCGCCGTTGTTGAGCCCGCCGGCGGCGGCAATTGGCTTGAGGCGCGCATGAATGCCGTTGAACCTTCCGGCTTGGTCTGACAGGCCGGCGCTCGGCTCGAAATCGATCTTCTGGCCGTTAGTCTCAAGCTGCACATTGTTCTTGAGCCCGGAAACATCCTGGATGCCGAGGGCGATGAAGGCATCCTGCCAGCGGACTTGGGCCGTCGTATCCGGCTCCACCAGGCTCAAGTCCGGCGCCTTGAATTGGCCCTCCAGTGTCAATTTGGCCTGATAGACCGTCACATCGTAAATCGAGCGATGCCGCTTCTCGGTCTGCGCATTGCCGGAAATCTTCAGCGTGTCCGGCAGGAATACCGCTTGCCGCGCCTCCTCCACATCAATGGTTTTGCCATATTCGATCCTCTGCGCCTTCACCGTGTAAGGCACGATGAGGTATGGCCCAAGAACGCGCTGCTGGCTGCCCCAGTCCTTGGCGATATCGACCTGCACCGAATGGGCCCGCTGCTGCCGCTCAAAGCTTAAGAGCCAGACCACGCTCGTCAGCCCTGAAATCACCAGCACCAGGAAGCCGACGAGAACGAATTTGAACGACGGCGAGCGGAAGAGGTTCGCGAAAAATCCGGATGGGGCCACAGGTTTGTCCTCCGTAAGGTTTGACGCTAATTGAGCGCGCCAGAAACCGGCGGATCGAAGGCTTGAATCTGTCAGGCTTTAGGCAGCGCATCTGCGCGGGAAAGCTCCCTTGCCCCCTGTTCCGTGGCGCTTATTGGCGATCTCAGATCCGGCGGTTGAAGCTGCTTGAGTATAACAAGCGCCAAGCACAGCACAGCGTTGGCAGCCCCTGGCTCTTCGCCTCGCGGGCGTAGAGCACAGCAACAAACCGCAACCGTCATTTCCGCGAAAGCGGAAATCCATTTCAACCGCCGGAACAAGTTCTTGTATGGATCTCCGCGTTCGCGGAGATGACGCTGCGGCCGGCTTCAGCCCTGTATTGCCTGCTACTACCGTATCCGGGCGGATTGGGCATCGCCTAAACCGGCAGCCCCTTGAGCAGCTTGGGCAGTTCGCCCGTGAGCCCCGCCGCCTCCTTCATGAAGAAGGTTTTGAGCGGGCCGAGCCGGTCCACCGCGCGAAGCCCCGTGCTGCGCAGCATACGGAGCGCCATATTATCGTTGGAGAACAACGTGTTGATGGCGGCGGCGGAAGCGGCGGAGGTGACGCTGTCGAAGCGGCGCCAGCGCTCGTAGCGCTTGAGCACGCCTAACGCACCGATGTCGAGGCCGAGCCGGCTTGCGTCGATCAGCGTTTCGGCGAGCGCCGCGGCATCCTTGAGGCCGTGATTGAGCCCCTGGCCTGCGATCCAGTGCAGCCCGTGCGCGGCGTCGCCCAGGAGCGCCAAGCGCGGGCGGACGAAATCGCGGGCCATGGTCATGGCGAGTGGATAGGCCTTGGGCTCGGAGAGCAGCGTCAGGAAGCCCAGCTCGTTGCCGAAGCGGCGCGACAACTCGGCGACGAAGACCTCGCGGTCTTGAGCCAGGATTTCCTGCGCGGTTCCGGCGTCCTCGGTCCAGACCACGGACACGCGGTCTCCAGTCATGGGCAGGATGGCGAAGGGGCCGGCGGGGAGAAAATGCTGCCAGGCGGTGCCGTTATGCGGGCGTTCGATGCCAACGGTGGCGACGATACCAACCTTTTTCGACGGCCAGACCGTGGATTGAATGCCCGCAAGCTCCGCGAGCTTGGAGTTGCGGCCATCCGCGGCGGCGAGCAGCTTGGCGCTCAGCGTGGCGCCGGAGCCAAGCGAGACAGCAACCTCGTTTTCCTTCACGTCGAATGAAGCAACGCTGTCCGGCGCGAAAAAAGTAACGTCCGGAACGCCTTGCAGCGAGGCCAGCAGCGCGGGCAAAAGATCGGCGTTCTCGACGATATAGGCGGTGGGCTCGCCGCCCGGCGCCTCGCCTGCGTCGAAATCGACGAGCGGGGGCCGCACTTGCGCCTCCAGCGAGGAGTCGCTCAGCTCGATGCGCAAGACGGGCTGGGCCTTGTCCGCAAGCGCGGGCCAGACGCCGATTGCCTCCAGCATGGCTTTCACCGGGGACGCTACCGCTACGGTGCGGCTATCGCCCGCGCCTTCCGCCGGCGGGGTGAGCGGCCGCTGCTCGACCACCGCAATCCTGTAAACGCCCGGCGCTTCCGCGCATAGCGCGCGCGCCAGCGCCAGCCCCACAAAGCTTCCGCCGCATATGACGATATCGAAGCGATTTGTCCCGTTTGCGCTCACAGCAAGGCTCCTCTGTATCCCGATCCGGCTTGACAGCGTTTCACGAACGCCCGTTATTCCCATAAATAGCTTTAAGGAGCACGCATGTCTGCCGTTGATAATCTACTCGCCATTCTCGACCTGGAGCAGCTCGAACATAATCTTTTCCGGGGACGAAGCCCGCAGAACGGCTGGCAGCGCGTCTATGGCGGGCAGGTGGTGGGGCAGGCGCTGGTTGCGGCGGACCGCACCGTTGAGGCGAAGGAGCGGTTTGCGCACTCGCTGCACGCCTATTTCCTGCTGCCCGGCGACCCGAAAGCGCCGATCATATACGAGGTAGACCGCATCCGCGACGGCGGCAGTTTCACCACGCGGCGGGTGGTGGCGATCCAGCACGGGCAGGCTATGTTCACCATGGCGGCGTCGTTTCACAAGCCTGAGCCGGGCTTCGATCACCAGATCGCAATGCCGGATGTGCCGCCGCCGGAGGAACTGCCCTCCGAAGAGGAACTGAAGGCGCGGCTTCTGCCGAACCTGCCCGAGCCTATGCGCAAATACTGGGAATTCGAACGGCCCATCGAGCTGCGGCCCACAGACCTTTCGCGCTTCCTATCCGCCGAGAAGGCCGAGCCCAGGCAGCATATCTGGATCAAGGCTAGCGGGCCGCTGCCGGACGAGCCGCGCCTGCATCAGTGCGTGCTGGCTTACGCGTCGGACTTCTCGCTGCTGGATACGGCGCTAGTCGCGCACGGCCGGCTGATGTTCGATCCGCGCATTATGATGGCGAGCCTTGACCACGCGGTGTGGTTTCACCGGCCGTTCCGCGCGGACGAGTGGCTGCTCTATATGCAGGACAGCCCAAGCAGCCAGGGCGCGCGCGGCTTCTGCCGGGGTAGCATTTTTTCACGTGACGGAGTGCTTGTGGCGTCTGTGGCGCAGGAGGGGCTAATCCGGGAAAGGACGCAACGATGACAAGCTATATCGATCCAACGAAAGAAGCCTTCGCCGCCTTCCGCGAGAATGATCGCGAAGGGCCGGTCCAGACGCTCACCGTGATCCGGCTGCGGGAGCGTGCGGCCTACCCCGATGGCCGCCAGGCGACGGGTGCCGAGGCCTACGCCGCCTACAGCCGCGAGAGCAGGCCCGTTTTCGCGCGGCTCGGCGGCTGGATCGTGTGGCAGGGCAAGTTCGAGCAGATGCTGATCGGCCCAAGCGAAGAGCGCTGGGATATTTGTTTCATCGCGGAATACCCCTCCGTTGCCGCCTTTGTCGAGATGTTGCGCGACCCGGTGTACCGCGAGGCGGTGAAGCACAGGCGAGCGGCTGTCGAAGAGTGCCGGCTCATCCGGCTGGCGCCGCTTGTGCCCGGAGGCGCCTTCGGCGAGGTGGCCGAGTAGCACCGCAACGCATTGAAAAAACAACGCCTTCGCCAAGCCTAGGAGACGACAGGGATGAACTCACACCTTTAAGACAAGCTGGTGGAGGGGGGTAGAGGCCTCTTTCAACGCAGAAACAATAGCTTACGCCCGAAAACATCCCCCAAATGGCCCATTGAACCGTATAGGGAATTTCGCGGTTCTGAAAACACTTACTGCAAAGCCGCGTCCTCCGGTTCGACCCCGGGCATGGTCTCGACCTTTCCCCTTATAAGACCGCCACTTTTCCCGAAGCGCCAGGCCGATACAGCCGAGTTGCAAATTGGGGCACAGGGTTTGTGCCCTGTTCGTTACGCTCTGAAGATAGCCATCTGTGTTTGCACAAGCGAATTCTGCGGAAATCAGTACAGCCGCGCTTTCTGTTTCAGTCCCAAGAGATTGAAAGAACGCCGAGATTCTCAGTGTGGCCCGAAGAACTTCGGGTTAGGGCCAGATTTACCAGCCGCCAGTAGACTTTTGCGCGGGTCGCCATGACGAACCTCCGCTATCCGCTGTGTTCGTCGGCCACGGCCCAAACATAAGGATAGTCGCTATTCGGGCGAGCCGCGTCTGGCGCCCCGGCGCGCGAACTCTCTCGCCAAGAAGGCCACACCAAATGATCAACATAATCGTCGCGGCATTGAGCGTGGTGCTGCCCCTGGTGCATTTGGCGCTCAGCGGAGTTCCAAGAACCCGCGCCCGCGTCATACGCCTCCTGCTTCTCTACGCCCTCGTGCTGGACGTCGGCGTCGTCGGCTTGGTTTTCGGGTTTATTCCCCATGTCTTCTTTGCCGACCAGACGGCGCGAATGATCGGCTGGCCCATTGGAAGCCCGTTCCAATTCGAGGTCGGTATTCATGACGGGGCCTGGGGTCTTCTCGGCTTCCTCTGTCTTTGGATTGGCGGCTCATTCTGGACCGCGACCGGGCTCGGCTGGTCGGTCTTCATGCTTGGGGCCACATACGGCCATATCGACCAGACGTTTCGGGCGGAAGATTTCGCGCCGTACAACCTCCTGACAATCTTTTCCGACGGCTTCATAGCGATCTGGCTGCTCATCCTCTTGTATCTCCACCATTGCTGGGGTGAAAAACGGAAGTGAGCTGTAGACTGATGACGCACCAGAGGGCGATGCGAACCAGAAGCGGCTAGCAAAGCAGGCCTATGGCAAGCTTGGAGGAACGGCCGGAGAACAAAAGACGTGAAAACACGGTATAGCGTTTTCAGATTTTAGACGCTAAACGTATGACATATAACGCTAATTTCGCGAAGCTGGTGGAGGGGGTTGGATTCGAACCAACGTAGGCTTAGCCAACGGATTTACAGTCCGTCCCCTTTAGCCACTCGGGCACCCCTCCAAAAGCAGCAAATTCAACGACTTAGGCATTTTTCATCAAAAGAACATAGCGTGAAAATCGACCCAGTTTACAGTGCAGTTTACAGAATTTGCCGTCGCGAGCCCAACTTTTAGCGAAATTTGCCGCCGCGTCAACACTCCCTCTCAGATTTTCATCGTGATCTTGGCAATCCAGGTTTGCTCTAGCTTTTTCGTCGCGGCTACGTTTAAGGCTCGGGTTCTGACCAAATATTTATCGAGAATGGCATTTACCTGCTTCAGCGTGTACACCCCGTAATAGCCGCGATCTGCATGTCTGTGCAGCCTTCTTCAAGGTTCGTTCACGCCGGGATCATTACCAGCCGCGACGCCAACACCGCCGCCGCCTGCCTCAAACGCTTCCTGGAAGCCTTCGGCCATCCCGTCCACACCATCCTCACCGGTAACGGCTCCGAGTTCACCGATCGCTTCGCCGCCGATATGATAGGCAAGCCCTCCAGATGCCACCCCTTCGATAAGGTCTGCGCCGCCAAGCGCATCAAGCATAAGCTCACCAAGCCCTTTCACCCGCAGGCCAACGGCATAGTGGAGCGCTTCAACCGCCGGCATCGCCCAAGCCATTCAAGACGCGCCGGCCACCAGCCGCAACGGCGGTAAAAACAAATTCGACACCCACGATGAACGAAATGCCTTCGTCCACGATTACAATCAAACCAGATTGCGGTGCCTCAACTACGTCGCCCCGCTCCAAGCTCTGGCCAATCAGCCGGGACACAACAAGAAGGCGGGGACCCATGTTTCCGCAGGATAGTGCATTGTTATTACATGGATTCCCGCTTTCGCGGGAATGGCGGTGAAAACGGTCATTACTTATGGCCGTTGGTTCCTCATCCTGTCCTTCTCCCCGTGGGAGAAGGACGTCTGAATAACCCGCAGCGGACCTTCTAGCGTTCCCTCTCCCAGTGGGAGAGGGACAGGGTGAGGGGGGCTTTCAGTCTTGATAACGGCGTTTAATGTTCCTATCAGGATGTGGCCTCGTCCGGAGCCGGCTCAGCGCCAGCGGCCGCACCGTTCGCGGCAGGGGCCGCTCCCGCGCCTTGCCTGCCATTGAAGCGCTCGCCCGCAATCGGGCGGCGGCGGCGGCGCCTCGGGCTTGCGCCCTCCTGCGGGGCGGCTGCTGGGAAATCCTCGCCCGCAAATGGCGCGCCGTTCTGTGGCGCCGGCGCTACCGGCTGCATGGGCGGCTGTACATGCGAAAACGCATTCTGCGGAACGAAGGGCTGCGGCTGGTTCTGGTTATACACCGGCCGCTCCAGGAAGCGCGGCGGCTGCTGCGTCGCGAAATCCTCGCCAGCTTCCTCGCCGGCCTCCTCCTGATCGGAGTGGAACTGCTCGGGCTGGTTGAAGCGGCTGCCATTTATGCCGGAGGGCTGCTCCATCGCGTTGGGGTTTTGTGTTTGCGCGGCCAGGATGATGCGATTGTAATGCTCGGCGTGCTGAAGATAGTTCTCCGCCGCGATCGAATCGCCCGAGGACATGGCGTCCCTGGCAAGCGAAGCGTATTTCTCCGCGATGTGCATCGCGGTGCCGCGAATTTTCACATCGGGGCCGCTCGATTCGTAGTTGCGGCTGATTGAATTCTGGGGTTTGCGGCCGCCGCGATTGCGGCCTCTCCGGCTTTGCTGTCCTTGCCTCATGGGTCCTATCTTGATCGAAGGTCACAAATGCTTGGATTCACGCAATGCGGTGGCGCTCAAGTTTCGGCCAGCGCTTGCGAATCTCGAAAAAACCTCTTTAGGGCTCTTCTAGCCTGTGCGCCCGGCGTCTCCGGGCCCAAAAGAATTATAAAGGCTATCCTGCCCGCGGAACGTGTCACCACGACGGTGCCGGTGCACAAAAACGATGCACTCACCTGGCTCCACTATTCTTGGTGGCGTATCCGCTATGGCTTCGCGTTCTTTCCCGCCTGCCACTGGCGCTGCAAAGCCGCTTCAAGGAAAATCGTATCCCGAAAGAGCGGAATTTCCAATTCTTTTTTTGGGATCGGCGCTCTCCTCTTACAACTGTCGCACCGCTGCAACGGCGCGGCTTACTCCCTTCAAATCCTGCAACATCCATACCTTGGAGAAGCCTGGAGCAGGGGTAAAAAGTTTCATCAAGTTGAGCACATTTTCAGCTTGGCCGCAGCCAACCTCGAAGACCAGCACGCCTCCATCGCGAAGAGACGCGAAGGCTTGCGGAACGATCGTCCGGTAAGCATCAAGTCCATCTTCGCCGCCGTTGAGCGCGAGATAGGGGTCGTGGTCCCTAACCTCTTGTGCAAGCTCGCGGATTTCCGAAGGCGCGATATAGGGCGGGTTACAGACGATAACGTCAAACGCACCGCCGGCGATAGCGCTCATCCAATCCGCACATAGGAAGGAAGCACGATCCCGCAACCCCAAGAGCGACAAATTTTTGCGCGCAACCGCAAGTGTGGCTTCGGAGCGGTCGAGGCCGATGCCATGGGCTTGCGGCAGCTCCGAAAGCAGCGCGCCAAGGACGCAGCCGGAGCCCGTGCCGAGATCCAAGATGCGCAAGGGTGCATGTTCCGCTGAGTCCCCCCTCATCCTGTCCTTCTCCCCGAGGGGAGAAGGAACCCCGGAATTCTCGCCGAGGGTATTTCGAGCGTCCTCTCTCTCCTTGGGGAGAGAGACAGAGTGAGGGGGGCCATTTCCCCCTACGTGGGCGAGTACCGTTTCAACCAGCAGCTCGGTCTCGGGCCTTGGGTCGAGCGTGTCCGGCGATATGTGGAAGGTCAGCCCCCAGAATTCGCGGCGGCCGAGAATGCGGGACACCGGTTCGCCAGCCAGCCGGCGGGCGGCGAACCCTGCGATCCGCGCGGCTTCATTGGCGGAAACCACGGCGTCCCGGTCGAGTATCAAGCCGTTTACGCCGCGTCCGCAAGCCTCCGCCACCAGAATGCGCGCATCGAGCCGCGGGCTGGCGACGCCGGCCTCCTCGAAAAGGCGGCCAAGCTTGCGGACGGCGCTACCCAGCGTGGCCGGCGGCTCCGCCCCCGCGCTGTACGCCGGAGCGGGTTCAAACATGGGCCTTGCTGTCCTCGGCGGCGAGCAGGCTTGCCTGGTGGTCTGTAATCAGCGCGTCGATAAGGGTATCGAGACCCTCCCCCTCCATGATCTGGGGTAGATTATAGAGAGTGACGTTTACGCGGTGATCGGTCACGCGGCCTTGCGGAAAATTATAAGTGCGGATGCGCTGGGAGCGGTCGCCAGTGCCGACCTGATCCTTGCGCTCGGCGGCGCGTGCGTCGGCGGCCTTGGTCCGCTCTATGTCGAAGAGCCGCGCCCGCAGCACCTGCATGGCCCGCGCGCGGTTTTGATGCTGCGATTTTTCGCTGGAGGTGACGACGATGCCAGTCGGGATGTGCGTCACGCGCACGGCCGAGTCGGTGGTGTTGACGTGCTGGCCGCCCGCGCCGCTCGCACGCATGGTGTCGATGCGGATGTCCTCGGGCCGGATTTCGATGTCGATGTCTTCGGCTTCGGGCAGCACCGCGACGGTCGCCGCCGATGTGTGGATGCGGCCCTGGCTTTCGGTCTCGGGCACGCGCTGGACGCGGTGCACGCCGGATTCGAATTTCATCCGCGCGAACACGCCCTTGCCGTTCACGCTTGCCACGATTTCCTTGTAGCCGCCCGCATCTGCGTCGCTCGCCGAGAGCACCTGCACCTTCCAGCCCTTGGTGTCGGCGTAGCGCTGGTACATGCGGAAAAGATCGGCGGCGAACAGCGCGGCTTCTTCGCCGCCCGTGCCGGCCCGCACCTCAAGGATGGCGCTCTTATCGTCGGCCGCGTCCCTCGGCAGGAGCTGGATTTGCAGCGCATGTTCAAGTTCGGCCGCGCGCGGCTCGGCGGCGGCCAGCTCCTCGCGGGCCAGTTCCGCCATTTCGGGCTCGGAGGCCGGGTCCTCGGCCATTTGGCGCAGGTTGTCGCGCTCCTGCTCCGCTGCCTCCAGCGCTTTGATCGAGGCGACGAGCGGATCGAGTTCCGCGAATTCCTTGGAAAGCTTCTTGAAGGTTTCCTGGTCGGTTCCGGTCGCAAGCTGGGCTTGCACAGCTTCCCAGCGGCTGACCAGACGGCTCAATTTGTCTTTCGGTATGGATGGCATAGTGTCCCCGCTTGGGCCTTGCGGCCAGTCACGCGGTGTTATTTAAATACAAGATCGCTCGCGCCTGCGAACCCGTCAACGCGGAAACTCTCCGCCGGCGCCGTGCACGCCAGCCCGGCGCTTCAAGTCTGCTTCAATGCTTCGTACCTAGTGGATCACGTTTCCGAACCGCGGCCAGCGGATCTCGAACGGCCAGTTCCAAGGCGCAAACCAGCTTGCATGGGCTTCATCGAGAGAGAAGAACAGTACGCGGGCGCGGCCGACCAAATTCGCTTCCGGCACATAACCCACGCCTTCACCGGCAGGAAAGCGGCTATCGGCGGAGTCGTCCCGGTTGTCGCCCATCATGAAGTAATGTTTGGGCGGCACCACAAACACATCGGTGTTGTCTCTTGCCCCAAGCTCATACCGCCTGCAGGTTTCCGATAGCTTCTGCGTCAGGTACGACCGGCCGCTTGGCAGGATCTCCCGGTACACATGCACGGGCTGCACCCCGCACTTGGTCTCCTCAATCTTGTCCGCAACCCGCTCGCGCTTGACCGGCGAGCCGTTGATGTGGAGCACGCCGCCAACCATCTGGATCCTGTCGCCGGGCATTCCCACGAGCCGCTTGATGAAGTCGGTCGTATTATCCGTAGGCGTCTTGAAAACGATCACGTCGCCGCGGTGCGGCGGCGAAAACAGGATGCGCCCCTTGATCGGCGCCATGCCGTAGGGAAACGAGTATTTGCTGTAGCCGTAACTGTATTTGGAAACGAACAAGTAGTCGCCGACGAGCAGCGTGGGAATCATCGAGCCGGAAGGAATGTTGAACGGCTGGAACAGAAAAATCCGGATAACAATCGCAATGGCGATCGCCTCCAGCAGCACGACCGCCAGATCGAATATGCTGTTTTCCTCTTTGTTCTCTTTGACGCTGCTGTTCACACTCATTATTCCCGGTCCGGTTTGCTGGATGACCCCGCCTCGCGTGCAGCGCTTGCGGTGAAGACAAAAAGAGGAAGCAAGCGTCCGGCCGCCAGGCCGCTTGGATTCTAGGTGAGCCCGCTCTGCGCCTGATATAGACGAATACGGCCCGAAAGCAAGCAGATGCGGCCAGCGTCCTCCTTATTCACGCTGGGCGTATCAATCTTTTTCGTCCGCCTTCTCCGGCTTGTCGAAGCCAACGTAAATCTTGACGTTTGCCGAGCCGGACAGCTCTTTTAGCGTCTCAAGCTCGCGCAGGCGCAGGAGCGCGGGATGCGCGGCATAGGCTTTCGCGGATTGCTCGGCATCGCGAAGTGCTGCTAGCTCGGCTTCGTTCCGGACCTTCCTGGCCGCGGCTTCCGCTTCCGATTGCAGCCGCAGCGCTTGCGCCTGGGCTTCAGCCTCGATGCGCGAGATCTCGGCCTGCGCCCCGGCCGCGATCTGCTGGGTCTGCGCGCGGGTGCGGGCCTCCACGAGCTGCGCCTGCGCGGTGCGCTCGGCGGCCAGCACCTTGTTCATGATCTCCTGGAGGTTGCCGGGGAAGACCAGATCCTTGACGTCCGCGCGCAGGATTGAGACGCCATAGCGGGCGGAGGTTTCCTTCACATCGCGCAGGATATCCTCGCTGAGCTGATTCCGGTTGGTCAGGATTTCGTCCAGCGTCATCGAGGCGAGCGAGCGCCGGGCTGCAAGCTGCACGTCGCTGTAAAGCCGCTCTTCGTATCTCTCCACCTCATGCACGGCGGCGCGCGGATCGGTGACGCGGAATTGCACGATGATGCTGACGCGGATGGCAACCTTGTCGGCGGTGAGGATTTCCTGGCCTTTGATGGTAAGCTCGCGCTCGCGTACATCGACGAACACAATTTCGACGAAGGGGCGCCCCAGCCAGCCTTGCCAAGACGGCAGCGTATAACGCCCAGCCTCCAGCACCTTCTTCAGCACGCCGTTTTCGTACCAAAGGCCGCGATGCGTATCCTTGATGATAATCGGCCGTGTCATCGTTCCCCTGCCCGGCGGTGAGAGCTGGTGGTCCCGCAGCCCCTCCGATGTGGAGAACGCATTGTCAGATTGGCAATCTGCTCAGCCACCCTTGTGGTAGAGAAACCTTTGAGGATGCGCCCCTTGATTGGCCGGAACCACCGCCCGCCATTCTCGCTTTAGAGTTTTGGATGTCAACGGCGAAACCATCTTGTTCCAATATGGACAATGTGATTTAAGTGCAGGCGGAACCGCTGTAAATCCTCAAGGGTGGCAGTGTCTGGCGAACGGCCGATGAAGAGAGCGAAGTTCAGCATACACCGGATGTAGTCTTTCTGGGACTTCTCTCCAAAATGACGTGCCGTCATACCGCCGGTCATGTGCTGACGAAGCGGACTGATACGCATACGCAACTCCTATTGTGAGTGAGGTTGACGCCTCATTCTCAACGGGAGCCATCGGTTTGCCTTGAAGATTCAAAATGAATACTGCCCGTGAGGCAGCGGCCTACCGCGAGCGGTTTCGTTCTACGGCCTCTTGTACCTATTGCCCATTGCCGACCGGGTAGCCAAACACTAGGGCGGCGGCTAGTGAAGCCCGGCAAACGGGCCAGATGGTGCACTTATTCCTCGGCATCGCCTTAGTTCGCGAAGCGGAAGTGCATGACGTCGCCATCCTGCACGGTGTAGTCCTTGCCTTCCAGCCGCATCTTGCCGGCCTCTTTCGCGCCTGCCTCGCCGCCGAGCGCCACGAAGTCGCCGTAGGCGATGGTCTCGGCGCGGATGAAGCCCTTCTCGAAGTCGGTGTGGATCACGCCAGCGGCGCCCGGCGCGAGCGTGCCCTTGGTGATGGTCCAGGCGCGCGCTTCCTTCGGTCCGGCCGTGAAGTAGGTGACGAGGCCCAGGAGGTGGTAGCCCGCGGCGATCAGGCGATTCAGGCCCGGCTCCTTCAAGCCGAGATCGTCGAGATAGACTTGCCGCTCCTCCGCGTCGAGCTGCGCAAGCTCGGCCTCGATCTTGGCTGAAATCTCAACCACTTCCATGCCCTCGCCGTGGAAATGCCCGCGCACCGCCTTCGAGAAGGCGTTGCCGGTGGCGGCGTGCGCTTCGTCCACGTTGCAGACGTAAAGCACCGGCTTCGAGGTCAGGAGCTGCAACTGCCGGAACAGGCGGTGCTCCGATTCCGGCAGCTCCGCGAAGGCGAGCCGCGCGGGCTTGCCCTCGGAAATGTATTTAAGCGCGGCGTCGATCAGCGCGAGCTGCGCCTTGGCCTCCTTGTCCTGGCCTTTCGCCTTCTTCTCGACGGCGGCACGGCGGCGCTCCAGGCTTTCGAGGTCCGCAAGCATCAGCTCGGTTTCAACCGTCTCCGCGTCCGCGACCGGATCGACGCGGCCCTCAACATGGGTCACGTCGTCATCCTCGAAGCAGCGCAGCACATAGGCGATGGCGTCGACCTCGCGGATATTGGCGAGGAACTGATTGCCGAGGCCCTCGCCCTTGGATGCGCCGCGCACCAAGCCGGCGATGTCGACGAAGGTTAGCCGCGTCGGGATAATCTGCGCCGATTTCGCGATGGCCGCGATTTTGTCCAGGCGCCCGTCCGGCACCGGCACCTCGCCGACATTTGGCTCGATGGTGCAGAAGGGATAGTTCGCGGCCTGCGCTGCCGCGGTTTGCGTGAGCGCGTTGAAGAGAGTGGATTTGCCGACGTTCGGCAATCCAACGATGCCACACTTGAAGCCCATGCGATTTTGTCTGATGTCCTAATGCTGGCCAGCGCCGCCGCGGACGCGCCTGTGGAACAGCCAACTGAAAAACCCGCCCTTCTTCTCCGGTGCGGGCGGCGGCGGCAAGGTTCCCTTGACCGCGTGCGATGCAGCCTCCTTCGCGGGCGCCGCTTCGGGGGCCGCAGCCTGCGCTGAAGCCTCTTTGGCTGCTGCGGGTGCGTCTGGCTGCGCGGAAACCGCCTCGGCTGCCAGCGTCCCGGAAGCTTGCTCCGGCTCGGGCAAAACGAGCACTCTCCCAACCGCGCCGCTGGCCGTTCCACCGTGAGTGGCTGCGGAAATCGCGGCAGGCTTCCCCGGCGTCGAAACGGCGACAGCAGCCGCGACTTCAGCCTCAAGACTCTTTGGTGCTTTCGGTTCGGGCTTGGGAGCCGCCTCAATTTTCGGCGCTGGCTTGCTCAATATCTCAGCAGGAGCAGACGCACCGTTCAATTTCGCCGCCACGCGCCCGCGGGCGGCTTCGTTCAAAAAAACGGCGTCTCCGCCTTCGACAAGGCGCTCCATGCCGCGCGCAATGCCGTCCAGGAAGGGCTCAAGCCATTCCTTGTCGGCCTTGGCGAAATCCGTGAGCACGTAATGGGACACCATCGCCTTGTCGCCGGGATGCCCAATTCCCAGCCGCACGCGCTTGTAGTCGTTGCCGATGTGGGCGGAAACCGACTTCAGACCGTTGTGGCCGGCATTCCCGCCGCCGGTCTTTACGCGCACCTTGCCGGGCTGCAGGTCAAGCTCGTCGTGGATGACGATCACATCGGCAAGCGAAAGCTTGTAGAAGCGCATGGCCTCGCCGGCAGCGCGCCCGCTCTCGTTCATATAGGTGCCGGGCTTCAGCAGTAAGCACTTTTCAGTACCGACCTGTCCCTCCGCAGCCAAGCCCTGGAAGCGCCTCTTCCAAGGTCCGAACGTGTAGCCCCGGGCGATCTCTTCGACCGCCATAAAGCCAATGTTATGCCGGTTGCGCGCGTATTTTTCACCTGGATTGCCTAGTCCGACGATCAGCTTCATGTTTATTTCCCGTCTCTTCCATCACCGATGCCGGAACGGATGCAAAAAACGTGACGCTACTCTTCCTTGGCTTCTTCGGCGGCTTCAGGCTCGGCCTCAGGCTTCATGGCGGAGGAGCCTGCGACCGTGGCGATGGTGAAGTCGCGCTCGTGAACCACAGACGTGACGCCGACAGGCAGCTCGATGGCCGAGATGTGAATGCTGTCACCGATGTCGAGGCCGGTGAGGTCAATGGTAATGCTCTCCGGGATCGCATCCGCCGGGCAGGAGCACTCGATCTCGTGCCGCACGATGTTGAGCACACCGCCGCGCTTGAGGCCGGGCGAGGCTTCCTCGTTGATGAAGTGCACCGGTATGGCCACTTCGATCCGCGACGATTTGCTCACGCGCATGAAGTCCACATGAATGACGAAATCGCGCACGGGATCGACCTGAACCTCGCGCGGGATCACGCGCTCCTTTTTGCCGTTCATGTTGAGCAGGCAGACCGTGGTCAGGAAGTGCCCGGTCTGATATTGCTGGAACACTTCCTTGTATTCGAGCGTCACGTTCTCCGGGGCCGCCGCGCCGCCGTAAATGACCGCGGGTACCATCTTTTGCGCCCGGAGCGAGCGGTTGGCCATCTTGCCAGTACCCTCGCGCGCGGCTGCCTTCAATTCAACAAGCTCCGCCATGTTCTTCTCTTAATTTGCTAGGTGAACGCGCGCTCGCGGCGGACAGGCGCTCGCGAACCTTCGTCACTCGGGGTGTTTCGAACCACCTCTATAGAGGCAAGCGCGGCGAAAGACAATAAGTTGATATGCCGCCGTTCCCAAGCGTGTCATTTATCCGCTGGTGCACCACCAACGAGGGTGGGTAGTCCTCCGCTTGACGTCATTCCCGGCCCCACTTTCGCGGAGCCAAACTCCAGCGGGAATCCATTTCTCAAGTTGGAACGGGCGTTCCTTCTCCCATAGGGAGAAGGACAATGAGGGTGATCACCTCAGTGTAATCCGCTACTTAGCGTTACCTTAGCGCCTATGCGCTTTCGCGGGAATGACGCTCAAGCGGTCAGCGCCTTTGCCGCGCTGCATGGGGAAGGTGCTGTATCAGCGCGTCTTCTTCCCGTCCGCCGCATCGGTTTCAAGCGCAGCCGTGGTTGGAGCTGACTGCACGCTGAACCACTGGCCTTCCGGCAGCAGCCGCTTCTTCAGGAAGGAGAACAGCACGGGCGGCTTCACGGTCTCCCAGAAGTCACGGGCGGGCGGTGTCGCGAACGCTACGGCGATCAAAGCGATGGCCATGCCCCCCGATGCCAGCCAGGAACGGTAGTCGAACAGCTTGAGCGCTGTGCCGAACGACTTCTTGATAGACACGCCTTCGATATCGACGGAGTAGATTTCGTCGAGCACGAGGTGGGTGATGAAGCCGATCAGCACGAACAGGCCCGTGAGCCAGGCGAGCGCCGCGGGCTCGTGGAAGACGCGGTCGAAAATGACCGCGGTCAGCACCATGAAGAACCCGCCGGCGAGCAGCGAATGGAAGACGCCACGGTGCCGGGTCCGCTCCTTGAACAGCCAATGGCCGCCGTACCGTACCGCCAGATAGACGCCGAGCCAGATGATCCAAAGCTCCGCGATGGAATACTGCCTCGAAAGGCTGAACAATGCGATGAAGGCGCTGATCGCGCCGAGCGCGTTGAACAGGATGCGGGACGGGATCGCCTTGTCCAGGTCGATATCGGGCAGGATGCCGCCGATGGTGCCCGCGAGCGTGAGAGTGAGCAGGTAATTCGGCGGCGCGGCCTGGCCCGCGAGCGCTACCGTTGCGCAAAGGCCGCTGCCCACGGCCGCCACCGCCAGATGTGTGTTGAAGTTCGCCATTCGTACCCTCCGTTAGCAGCAATTTAACTGATTCGCTGAATCGGCGGACGAATTGCTGCCGCAAACCCCAAGGAAATGACTGGTAACGCGAGGGGCTTCGCGGAACAACGGGCGGATACAGTATGGCCGCAGTGCATAAAGCCATCGCGGTTCTGATCGCGGGCGCGATGGCGGGCTTTGCCGGACTCTTCGTCCTGGGGAGCGTCGCGTCCGCGCCAGCTCCCGCAACCGTGGGGGCCGCGCCACCGGATTTGTCTGCGGAAACCGTTTTTATCCAAAGCGGTTCGGGAAGCCGGCTTGCGGGCTGGTTCGTCCCAGGGCGGCCCGGACGCGGCGGCGTTTTGCTCATGCACGGCGTCAGGGCGAACCGGCTGGAGATGCTGGACCGCGCGAAGATGCTCCATGCGAACGGCTTCGCGGTGCTCATGTTCGATTTCCAGGCACATGGCGAAAGCCCCGGCCGGCGCCTCACCTTCGGCTATCTTGAGGCCCGCGACGCGAGGGCCGCTTTCGATTTCCTGCGGCGCAAACTGCCCGCCGAGCGCTTGGGCGTCATCGGCATGTCCCTTGGCGGGGCGGCGGCGATCCTCAGCGAGCCGCCGCTGGAGGCGGATGCGATGGTGCTCGAAGCGGTCTTCGGCTCCTTCGACGAGGCGCTCGATAACCGGCTGGCGATGCGGCTTGGCCCCCTAGGCCGGCTGATTTCGCCGCTACTCAAAGTTCAGGTCCGCCCGCGCCTGGGGTTCGATCCGGATATCCTGAAGCCCGCGGAGCGTGCCGCAAAGGTTCATGTGCCGTTGCTGCTGATCGCCGGCGCCAAGGACAAGCACGCCAGCCTCGCCGAAATGAAGCGCATCTACGCCAGCGCGAGCGGGCCGAAGGAACTCTGGGTCATCCCCGAAGCGCCTCACGCCGATTTTTACCGGTTTGCGCCCGAAGAATACGAGCGCAGGGTGCTCGGCTTTCTCACTCCGCGCCTGGCTGGCTGATGGCGTTTCCACTGGCCTGCGCCGCCAAAAACGCCCATCTGATGCAGGCCTGCCCTGGAAGCGCCGCAGCCGGGCGCTTGAAAAGAACCGCGCCGGAGAGGCGAATGGCCGGGTGTTCAGTCCGGAAAACAGTGGAATTCGAAGGGGGCCAATGTTGAAGAAGGCGCAAAAGCGGCCATTCTGGCTTACGGTGTTTTTCCTGGTTGGGGGCATCCTGTTGACGGACGCGGCCCAGGCGGAGGTGAAATCCGTGACACTGAAACTCGAATCCAGCGCCTTTCAGGAAGGCGCGGCCATCCCCCAGAAGTACACCTGCGAAGGCAAGGACATTTCGCCGCCGCTATCGTGGGCGGGGGTTCCCGAAGGTGCGAAGAGCCTTGCGCTCATCGTGGACGATCCCGACGCGCCCGATCCGAAGGCGCCGAAAATGATCTGGGTGCATTGGGTGCTGTTTAATATGCCCGTGGACGCCGCCGGGCTTCCCGAAGGCGCCGGGGCGCTGCCGGGGGGCGCCGCGAGCGGCCTCAACGATTGGAAGCGGACCGGCTATGGCGGCCCGTGCCCGCCAACTGGCCGCCACCGCTATTTCTTCAAGCTTTACGCGCTCGACGCCGTGCTTGCCGGCTTGAGCCATCCCAATAAGGCGGCGGTCGAAGCGGCCATGCGCGGTCATGTCCTTGAGCAGGCTACGTTGATGGGCACCTACGAGAAGGGGCGGTAGGGGTGTAAATTTGGCGCTTGGCGCTCCGTTGCTTTGGGGGGGGCGATGGGTCGTGTGTGGACGCGCCGGTTTTCTTCAGTGTCCGTCCAATAACTTGTTGAATCGAATGAATCTCCTGTGATTCAAGGGGTGCGGCCATGATTCGGAAGGGCCGCCGATGTGGACACCGGAGAACCGCAAACGCTACGGCCGTAGCCGCCTGCGCTACCCAAGCGACTTGACCGATGACGAATGGGCGCTGGCGGAGCCGCACATTGCGCCCGCCAGGCGGGGCGGCCGCAAGCGCGAAGCGCAGCCGGCACAATCGCCGCCATTCCTCCCAGTACGCGAAGCGGCACGCAAACCGTGAGGTTGATTTCCGCCGTTCCAAGGCGCTTATAATCCCCGCATGAACGACGCCCAGGCCTTATTCGCCCTGCTCGCCGAGCTGGGCATCCAATCGCAAACGGTGGAGCACGAAGCGGTGATGACCGCGGAGGGACTCGCCGCCCAGCGCGCCGCACAATGGGAGTTCCCGGTCAAGAACATCCTGGCTGAGGACAAGGCGAAGCAGCTCTACCTCGTCACCATGCACCTGCGGACGCCGCTGCTCGACCTTAAGGAGTTGGCCAAGCGGCTAGGCGCCGCGGGCCGCTTCTCCTTTGCTTCGGCGGAAACGCTTGGCGCGGCGCTTGGTGTGCTGCCCGGCAGCGTCACGCCTTTTGCCGTCTTCAACGACCGCCAGCGCCGCGTGAAGGTTGTGCTCGACGAGCGGATGCAGAAGGCGCAAACCGTCAGCGCCCACCCGCTGGTCAACACCGCGACCACCACCATGGCCATGGCGGACCTTCTCAAACTCCTCGCGCACTCCGGCCACCGTCCACATTGGTGCGCGCTACCCCTCAAGGCCGCGGCGTGAACAACTGTTACGATCTCCGAAGCGGCTAACAGCTATCCAAGATCGCCAACTCAATTCAATGCCGTGAATCGTGAACGGCCAGCCGCAAACATCGCGGTGCCTACTGCGGCGGCTTATAGAGCTGCTGAAACCGCGAGGTTAGGCTCGTCAGGTCGTAGCCTGCTCCCATTGCCGCCAGCACGACCTCTTTGAACGGCCGCCGCCTGGCCTCGCTCAACGCCCACAGAATCGCCACACGCGAACCCGTGCGGCAATAGGCGAGCACCGGCTTGGGCAGCGTTTCGAGTATATCCCCAAAAGCGAAAGCCTCTTCATTGGAAATCGGCAGCGGCGGTTGCAACACAGGATGGTAAGCCGTCTTAATGCCGTATGCTGCGGCCGCTTGCTCGACCGATGGAAAATCGGGCTGCCCCTCTTCCTCACCATCGAAGCGGCTACAGATAATGCCGCGAAAGCCCTGCCCCGCGATAAACGGAATTGCGTCCGGGCCGATCTGGGCGGCGAGCGCCACCTCCTCGCTTACTTCGTACAGCTCCAGTTCTGGTTCCATTCCGATTCCTGACTTACGCACCCTCAAAATGCCGCCATAGCAGCCGGTGCCGCCTGGCGGTGACATGTGCGCATTATAAGCTTACGCAACGCCAAGACTGCAAGAGCTACCGTGAACAGCGCTGGGCCGCGGTTTGCCGGCCGCCGGGCGAAGGCTGGACAGGATAACCCCGAGACCACATTTTACAGACTGCGAAAGGGGTGCTAAACCCCACGGAATTCCATCACAATGAAGCGCTCTTAGGCGGCGGGGATATTCGAATGGCCATCATCCGGCAGAAGACGGGGCTTACCTTCGACGATGTGCTGTTGCAGCCGGGGCTTTCGGATGTGCTGCCTTCCCAGGTGGACATTACAACGAACCTCACGAAAAGCATTAAGCTCAACATTCCGGTCATCTCGGCGGCCATGGACACCGTCACCGAAGGCCCGCTGGCCATCGCCATGGCGCAGGCGGGCGGCATCGGCGTGATCCACCGCAACCTTGAGCCCGAGATGCAGGCCCAGCACATCCGGCAGGTCAAGAAGTTCGAATCCGGCATGGTCGTGAATCCCGTGACCATCGAGCCCGCCGCCACGCTCAAGGAGGCGCTGGCGCTGATGAAATCGCACAGGATTTCGGGGATTCCGGTGGCCGAACGGACGGCGGACGGACGCCAGGGCAGGCTCGTGGGCATCCTGACCAACCGCGACGTGCGTTTCGCGACCAATTTTAGCCAGCCGGTCTTCGAGCTGATGACCAAGGAGAACCTCATCACGGTCCAGGAGAACATCGACCGCGAGGAGGCGAAGCGGCTTCTGCACAAGTACCGGATCGAGAAGCTCCTGGTGGTCGACGAGGACTTCCGCTGCGTCGGGCTGATCACAGTGAAGGACATCGAGAAGGCGGAGCAGCATCCGCTGGCCTGCAAGGACGGGCAGGGCCGGCTGTGCGTGGCCGCCGCGACCTCGGTCAGCGACGAAGGCTTCCGCCGCGCCGGGCATCTGATCGACGCGGGCGTGGATCTCATTGTGGTCGACACCGCGCACGGACACTCCCAGCGCGTGCTGGATGCCGTGCACCGCATCAAGCACGCCTCCAACGCGGTGCAAGTGATCGCGGGCAACGTCGCCACCGCCGACGGCACCAAGGCGCTAATCGACGCGGGCGCGGATGCCGTTAAGGTCGGCATTGGGCCGGGCTCGATCTGCACGACGCGCATGGTGGCGGGCATCGGCGTGCCGCAGCTCACCGCCGTGAGCGAGGCCGCAGAGGCCGCCGCGGCACAGGGCATTCCCATCATCGCCGATGGCGGCATCAAATATTCCGGCGACATCGCCAAGGCGATCGCGGCCGGCGCGGCTTGCGTCATGGTAGGCTCGCTGCTCGCGGGCACGGACGAAAGCCCCGGCGAGGTCTACCTCTATCAAGGCCGCTCATATAAGTCCTATCGCGGCATGGGCTCGCTCGGCGCGATGGCGCGCGGCTCAGCCGACCGCTATTTCCAGGGCGAAGTCGCCGATCCGCTGAAGCTCGTGCCGGAGGGCGTGGAGGGGCAAGTGCCTTATAAAGGCCCAGTCGCCGGGGTACTGCACCAGCTCGTGGGCGGCTTGCGCGCCGCCATGGGATACACGGGATCGCGTACGATTGCGGAGCTGCATGAGAAAGCCGAGTTCATCCAGATT
>JBNKTW010000145.1:0-44995 GCA_050298295.1 Rhodomicrobiaceae bacterium | reverse complement strand
CCGCAATCAGCTCATTAACGCAGAAACCGTCGCCAAGCCGATGGCCGGTGTCGAGATGGACATTTCCTATACCGGCGTTCCGATTCACGACGAGGAAGGAAATATCGCCGGCGCGCTGGAAGTGGTGGTGGATCAGACCGACGTCAAAAAGGCTGCACGCCTGGCCAAGAAAGTCGCCGATTACCAAGCCGTAGAAACCGAAAAACTGGTTGATGGTCTCGGCCGCCTGGCCAAGGGCGATGTGAACTTCTCCGTCCAGACTGCGGCGGGCGACGCCGACACCGCTGGGGTGCGCCAAACTTTCGAGACGCTCGCCGGCGCCCTTAACACCTGCGTCGATGTGGTCAACGGGCTCGTTGCCGACGCGAATATGCTCTCAGCGGCCGCCGTGGAGGGCAAGCTTGCCACCCGCGCCGACGCTTCCAAGCATCAAGGCGAATTCCGCAAGATCGTTCAGGGCGTTAATGACACGCTGGACGCGGTGATTATACCTTTGAACAACATCAAGGAGGTAATCGGCGCCATGGGCCAAAACGACATGAGCGTCAGTCTGAAGGGCGAGTACCGTGGCGACTTCCTGGCTCTCAAAGAGGCCTTCGAGCGCGCATTGGCCGAGATCAACGGCACCCTGCACCAGATCGTCGACGCCGTCGAGCAGGTTGGACAGTCCGCGGAGCAGCTCAATGCCGCCTCGCAGAACTTGGCTTCCAACTCCGAGGAGCAGTCTTCATTGGTGGAGGAAGTGACCTCCAGCATTGAGGAAACCGACACGCAGGTGAAGGCCAACACTGATGCGGCCATCACCGCCAACCAGCTCGTGATGAGCACATCGCAGGCGGCCAATGCCGGCCAGGCGAAGATGGGTGCGATGACCTCGGCGATGAACGAGATCAACGCATCGGCGCAAAACATCGCCAAGATCATCAAGGTCATCGACGAGATCGCGTTCCAGACCAATCTCTTGGCGCTCAACGCCGCGGTCGAGGCGGCCCGCGCAGGCCAGCATGGGCGCGGTTTCGCGGTGGTGGCCCAGGAAGTGCGCAATCTCGCCGGCCGCTCGGCAAAGGCGGCTCGTGAAACCGCCGAGCTGATCGAGAACTCGGTCAAGCAGGTGGCGAACGGCGTTGGCATCGCTAAGGAGACCAGCGAGGCCCTGGACCAGATTGTCGGCAATGTGATCAAGGTCAAGGATCTGGTTGGCGAGATCGCGACGGCGAGCGCCGAGCAGGCCCGCGGCGTTTCGCAGATCAGCGTTGCCATGAACCAGGCCGCCAAAGCCGCGCAGGAAGGCAGCCAGCAATCGGAAGAGCTTGCGGCTTCGTCCAGCGAGCTGTCCAGCCTAGCGGAGTGTATGCGCGACTCCGTCCGCCGCTTCAAGCTGCGCGAACGCGCCCACGCCGCGCAGGTTATTGCCGGCCTGGAAGCGTTCACCCCGGAAATGCTGGCGCAGCTCCAGGCCATGATAGCGGCCCAGAAGCGGGCTCCGGCGGCCCGTCAAGGACAGGCGTTCGCCGGCCGTCGCGCCGCGAGCGCTGGCGTGAATGGAAGAACGCCCAAGGCGATCATACCGCTCGACCGTGATGAGCGCGGCTTCGGGGAATTCTAGCGCACGCAAAGCCGCGGTTTCCTTGGGAGAAGCTGCGGCTTCGCCAGCATTCGCAGGAGAAAGGCTGCACAATGCCGCATAAGGTAATGCTAGTGGAGGATGCAGCGATGATGCGCCTCGTCGTTAGCAACTTCATCGCGCCTTTGCCCGAATTCGAGATCGTCGCCTCGGCGGCTGACGGGAAAGCCGCCCTGGAGCAGCTCAAGAAGAACCCCGACGTCGAGCTGATCCTGCTCGATATCGAAATGCCCGAGATGGATGGGCTTGAGTTCTTACGCCACGCCAAGCTCAGGACGCGCGCGAAAATCATCATCCTTTCCTCGGTGGCCGTCGCGGGCTCGCCCCACGCGGCCAAGGCCCGCGAACTTGGCGCCGACGCCATCGTAACCAAGCCGTCTGGCGCGGTGTCCATGGACCTTGCCGGCAAGCGAGGCAGCCAGCTTGTGCAAACCATGAAGGCTCTGACCGGCTAAGCGCGGCCGCGCACATCGAATAGGAGGACGCGGTGTCCCGCGAATTGGATGAAATCTGGGCATTGTACGCGGACGACGGCGGGCAATCGCTCGATCTCATGGAACAGTCCTTGATTAATCTGAAGGAAGCGCCCGCCAGCCCCGCGCATATCGCGGCTTTGTTCCGGGCGATTCATACCTTCAAAGGAAATGCGCGCGTCCTCAGCTTGGCAGTCATCGAACGCTGCGCCCACGCCGCCGAGGATCTGATCGGCCTGGTGCGCGATGAAAACGTGCCTGTTACCCCGGATCTTCTGACGCTGCTGCTGGAGGCTTCGGACGCCTTGAGAGAGATGATGAACGAATCTCTCGCCCGGCGCGCCGATCCCGCGCCGGAGGGCTCCAGAGCCCTGGTTGACCGCATTTATGCGAAGATCGGGGAGTGCCGGGCGGCGCGGCGCGAAGAGCCTGCCGCACCTTCGGACCCCGCAGTGGCAGTCTTCGAACCTGTGAAAGGACCGGCCCTCGCCGCCGATCCGGGCTACCTCCAAATCTTCGCGGAAATGGCGTCCGAAGGTTTGGAGGAAGTTCGCGCGGGTCTGGAAAAAATGCAGGCAGGCGAAACGCTTGACCTTGGCGTTCTCGCGCCAGTCCTTGAGCAACTGCGCTTTGCCGCCGGTCAAATGGGCCTTCAAGGCTGGCCGGAGCTGCTGGAAGGCTTCCTTGCGCGGTCCGAACCCTCCGTCAGCGATCTGGAGAGGCTGATAGCGGGGATGAAGGACCTTATGTCGAAGGATGCGCCGCTACAGGCGGCCCAAGACCTGCCGCCGCCGGAAGCGCCAGAGCATATGGCGCCAGCCGGGCCGGCGGGCGGCGGGGAAAACCCTTTTGGCGCGCCCGGAAGCGGTCCGCCCGCAACGAAAGGGCCATTCCAGGATCTGAAGAATTCTGGCGTTGAGATCCTCACCGCCGCGCCCGGCGAAAACCATGCCGGGAATATGCTCGCCGCCGATCCCACCTACCGCGCGATATTCTTCGATATGGTCCACGATATCCTGCGCGAGATGGAGGCGGCGCTGGCGGAGTTCGAGATGGGCAGCCCGGAGGCGCATCTTGCGCTAACATCGCAAGTGGACAGGCTGCTTCACGCCGCGAGGCAGATCGGCATGTCCGGCTGGCTGCAATTGCTCGCCGAGTATCCGAGGGATCGCGAAATCTCTCTTAGCGAGGCGCAGGCTTTCGTCTCCAAGGTTCAAGCGCAGGCCGCTCTCGACACCCAGGAGAAAAGTCTCGCAGGCGCTGGCGCGAATGGGGGGGCCGGTAGCCCGATTTGCCAGTTTTTCAAAAGTCTGCCGCCGCTGCTTGCCAGCGTTTCGAAATTCGGAAGCCTTCTTCTCAATGGCAAGGTGGTTGACAGCACCGGCTTTCTCGCCGCCGTCGCCGAAATCCGTTCCAAGGCGGATTCATTGGAGTTTGTCCGCATCGCGGATATCGCGGAACAGATGGCGGAGGAACGCCAATTCACAGCGTTCCGGCGGCTGGAGCTGCGCCTCTACGAGGAGCTTGTCTCTGTCGAGGAGGCAATGCGGCCGCATTTGCGGAAGATGGATTTCGACCCCTCCGCTGTACTGCAGAATTGGTGCGCGGACCAAGCCTACGACACTCTCATAGAGCTGGATCATACGCTGGAGGAAATGCACAAGCAGGGCGCTCAGCCAGGGCAATGCGAAGGCATTGCCGAACTCTTGCGCCTCATTTATTACGCCTGCCGCCATTATACGCTTGAGACGGCGGCCCATTTGTCGATGTCTCTGATCGACTTGTTCGCCAGGGTGAGGGATGATGGGGCGCTGCCCGATCCCATGCTTTTGCGCATTACGAAGTCTTTCGTCATCGACCTTGAATTACTTTTCGACACCGTGGGTAGCGGCGGCATCCCTGACATGGCGGAGATCGAGAAGCTATTTGAGGAAGCCGCGAATGTAACCTTCTCCGTAAGCGGAACCCCTCCATCCTCCGTCATAGAAAAGCGCCTGGGGCTGCCGAAATCGTTCCGCAAGGTTTTGACGCCCGAAAGCCTGCAAACTGCCATAGCGGCGCTCGATCAAGGGCAGCGGTTTTACATCGTGCGGGCGGCCCTCAATCACGATGAGCAAGCGGCCGGCAAGTTCCTCGAATGGATCAACTCCGGCGGCGCCAAGGTCGTTACCAACGTGACAGTGTTCGATAAGAACACCACGCAGTTCGATTTCCTGCTCGCAACGCCGATGGCCGAGGGGCAGCTCGCGGAGAAGCTCACTTCGCTCGATCCGGCGCACTCTTCGCTCAAGCTCAGGATGGCGCTCAGCGGCGGCAAGGAAACCCAGGAGCAGGCGGCGAAGGAGGCCGCTCCGCACGCCGCCTCCAGCCAGGAACTACTACCGCGAGACACTCTGGAGGGCATCGGAGAGATCGTAACCGGCCACGCCATGATCTGCCGGATGCTCGGGGACATCGCCGCCGGGGATTTGATGCGAACCGTCGAGGCCGAAGTCCGGAAAGCGAATGGGGATTGGGACCAAGCCAAAGGCGCCGTGAGATCGGCGCTCGAAGGGCTGATTGGGCGGATCGAGAAGGTCTATCAGGCGGGGGAGCAGCTCGGTCATCGGCTGGGGCGGCTGCAAGAGGAAGCCATCGCCGTGCGGGCCCGGCCGGCCACACTGCTGACAAAGCCGCTGGAGGCGTTCGCCGGGGCAATGGCGCGCGAGCATGGCCGGACTGTTCAATTCGAGACCGGCGGCGACGACATCGTCATCGACCACAGCCTGCTCGAAGAACTCAGGCCCCATTTACATGCGCTGATCGAGTTTTGCCTGACGCAAGGCGCGCCGGCCCAATCGGATAATGGCCAGGGCGGCAAGCTGCGCCTAGCGCTGGCGCGGAACGAAGAGCGTATCGTCGCCACGCTCGATGACAGCGAGCTTGCCGCCGCGGCGATACAAGACGGGAATGCCGGTGCTCTTCTCGCCGGAACCCGCGCGGCGCTCCGCAGCCGGGGAGGAGAGCTGCGCGTGGCGCCGCTGCCGGAAAAGGGCGTCCATTTCGAAGTGATCTTGCCGATGGCCATGGCCGTGCTGGACGGTATGGTCGTGCGGGTGGGCGAGTTCCGGTATGTGGTGCCGCTGGATAGCATTCAGCGGATTGTGCATTCGGGTATCGAGGACATCATGTGGCTGCCGGCGGATGGGGGACGCTTCATGCTGAAGCTCGGCCGCGAGGAGGTGCTGCCGGTTCATTGCCTGCGGGACGATACCGGCGGCGGAAGCATTCAAGCGGAGGACGCCTCCAGCGGACAGAGACGCTTGTTCGTGATTGTCGGCAAGCAGACGCAACGTGTCGCGCTGCCCGTGGATGAGCTGATGGGGCAGCAGCTCGTTCTGATCCGGCCGCTGCGGGGATATCTGAGCGGCATCCAGGGGGTCACCGGATGCGCTTTGCTCGGAGGCGGAGACGTGGGCATGGTGCTCGATATTGCGAACATCGTGAGGGCCGCGGCCTGAGAGGGGAATAAGGTGGCTGCCGGCTGGAGGAAAAGTAGCAACCGATTGCATTAAGCGAGGGGATCAGCTAGTACAAGCTGCGGAAAGTCCGGCCCCGCGCGCGTGTTTCACGCCGTCATTGCGGCGGCGAGTGGAGCGCGGCCGGAAGCAATCCAGGTCCGCTTGCAGCAGCGCCTGTTTCTGGATCGCCACGGCCGCCAAGGGGGCCTCGCGGTGACGGTGATGCGCGTCATGACTTCCTGTGGCCTGTACTAGGCTTTTGCAACTGGTTGCACAAAAGGTTTCCGCCATGCCCTATTCCGCGCTGCTCAAGCCCCTTGATCTTGGCTTTGCAACATTGCGGAACCGGGTGCTGATGGGCTCCATGCACGTCGGCCTTGAGGAAGCGCCAAACGGCTTCGAACGCCTGGCCGCATTTTACGCCGAGCGGGCGCGCGGCGAGGTTGGCCTGATCGTGACCGGCGGCGTTGCACCGAACGAGCACGGGCGCGTCATGCAGGGCGGCGCGATGCTGACAACCGAAGCCGAGGCTGACCGCCACAGTGTTGTGACCCGCGCGGTGCATGGCGAGGGCGGCAAGATTGCCCTGCAAATCCTGCACACTGGCCGCTACTCCTATCAACCGGGTCTTGTCGCGCCCTCGCCGATCCGGGCGCCGATCAATCCATTTGTGCCGCACGCTTTGTCGGGTGCGGAAATCGAACAAACCATTGAGGACTATGCGCGCTGCGCCGCGCTGGCCAAGCTGGCGGGCTACGATGGCGTGGAGGTGATGGGCTCGGAAGGCTACCTCATCAACGAGTTCATCGCGGCGCGCACCAACAAGCGCGAGGATGAATGGGGCGGCGCCTACGAGAACCGCATCCGGCTGCCGGCCGAAATCGTCCGGCG
Source organism: Rhodomicrobiaceae bacterium (assembly GCA_050298295.1). Lineage (GTDB taxonomy): Bacteria > Pseudomonadota > Alphaproteobacteria > Rhizobiales > Rhodomicrobiaceae > Rhodomicrobium. The sequence continues at coordinate 38,507 of JBNKTW010000145.1, read as the reverse complement.
CATCCGCGCGCGCGTTGGGCCGGACTTCATCATCATCTACCGGCTGTCCATGCTCGATCTCGTCGAAGGCGGCTCCACGCGCGAAGAGGTGGTCACGCTCGGCAAGACGATCGAGGCGGCGGGCGCCACCATCATCAACACCGGCATCGGCTGGCACGAAGCGCGCATTCCAACCATCGCGGCCTGTGTGCCGCGCGCGGCCTTCGCCTGGGTGACGAAGCTGCTGAAGGGCGAGGTCTCGATCCCGCTCATCGCTACGAACCGCATCAACACGCCGGAGGTGGCCGAGCGCCTGCTGGCCGAAGGCTATTGCGACATGGTGTCGATGGCCCGGCCGCTGCTGGCCGATCCCGCTTTTGTGCGCAAGGCCCGCGAGGACCGCGCCGATGAGATCAACACCTGCGTGGCCTGCAATCAGGCCTGCCTCGACCACATCTTCGGCGGCAAAATCGCTTCCTGCCTCGTGAACCCGCTGGCGTGCCACGAGACGGAGGTGGTGATCGCGCCCGCCGCAACGCCGAAGCGGATTGCCGTGGTGGGGGCAGGGCCTGCCGGCTTGAGTTTCGCCACCACCGCAGCCGGGCGCGGCCACGATGTCACGCTCTTCGAGGCCGCATCTGAAATCGGCGGGCAGCTCAACATCGCGAAAAAGGTGCCGGGCAAGGAGGAGTTTCAGGAAACGCTGCGCTATTTCCGCCGGCAATTGGAGCTGACGGGTGTCAAGCTGCGCCTCGGGACGCGCGCCGGTGCGGAAAGCCTCGCCGGCGAGGGCTATGACGAGATCGTGCTGGCAACCGGTGTGGTTCCCCGCGTGCCCGGAATCGAGGGCGTGAACCATCCCAAAGTGATGAGCTACCTCGATGTGCTCCGTGACGGGAAGCCGACTGGCGGCGTGGTCGCGGTTATCGGAGCGGGCGGCATCGGCTTCGACGTGGCCGAATATCTGGCCGAACCGCATGAGCCGCTTTCCGCCGAGGCCTTTTTCAAGAGTTGGGGTGTGGACGCCGGTTATCGGATGCCGGGAGGCTGCCGGGAGCCCCAGGTGGAGCGCAGCCAGCGGCAGGTCATCCTTCTTCAACGCTCGAAAGGAAAGCCTGGAGACAAGCTTGGCAAGACGACGGGATGGATTCACCGCGCGGCGCTGAAAGCCCGTGGTGTGGTCTCCTCTGGCGATGCTGTTTACCGGCGTATCGATGACGAGGGGTTGCATGTTACAATCGGCGGCGAAGATAAGATGATCCCTGCGGACAACGTGGTGATTTGCGCCGGCCAGGAGCCGCTTCGCGATCTTTACGATGCGCTCAAGGAGCGCGGCTGTTCCGTGCATCTTATCGGCGGGGCGGATGTCGCGGCGGAACTCGACGCAAAACGCGCGATAGATCAAGGCACGCGTCTTGCCGCGGAAATTTAGAACGCGATGCCATCGAAGGAGCGCGCGCTGCGTTGACGTGTGCGGATGGCTGCTACCAAAGCTAATAGGTTTTCGCCGGCAATTCAGGCAGCTTCCACCCTCGAAAACTTGAATCGAACATTATTCGTCCTGTGTATGATTGGAACGGCGGGCTCGGCAGTCTCTCGCGACTCACATAAACTGCCGTGGGTACATCTTTTAGGGCGAGGCGCACCTTGCAAATCACGCGGCTGAGGCTTCTCGGCTTCAAATCCTTCGTTGAGCCGACCGAGCTTATCATCGGGCCGGGCCTCACGGGCGTCGTTGGGCCGAATGGCTGCGGCAAGTCGAACCTGCTCGAAGCGCTCCGCTGGGTGATGGGCGAAACCTCCTACAAGAGTATGCGCGCGTCGGCCATGGACGACGTGATCTTCGCAGGCACCGACAAGCGCCCGGCCCGAAACATGGCCGAGGTGATGGTCGCCATCGATAACTCGAAGCGCACCGCCCCCGCCGCCTTCAACGACGCCGACACCCTGGAGATTTCGCGCCGCATCCAGCGCGAAGCTGGCTCGATCTACAAGGTCAACGGCAAGGAAGCCCGCGCCAAGGACGTGCAAATCCTGTTCGCCGACGCGGCCACGGGCGCGCGCAGCCAGGCGCTGGTGCAGCAGGGCCAGATCGGCCAGCTCATTAACGCCAAGCCGCAAGAGCGTCGCCGCATCCTGGAGGATGCCGCCGGGATCGCGGGGCTCTATAGCCGCCGCCACGAAGCGGAAATGCGCCTCAAGGCCGCCGAAGCCAATCTGGAACGCCTCAAGGACGTGATCGGGCAGATCGGCACGCAGCTCGCGAGTTTGCGGCGGCAGGCCCGGCAGGCGCAGAAATACAAGGAGCTGACCGCCGGGCTGCGCAAGCTCGAAGCCATCCAGCACTACCAGCAGTATTCCACCGCCAACGCCTCCGTACAGTCCGAGGAGGCACAGCTTGTCGAAGCGCTGCGGGCCGTGGGCCAGCTCACGCAAGCGGAGGCGGCTGCCCTGCGCATTCAGTCTGAGAATGCCGATGCGCTGCAGCCGCTGCGCGAAGAGGAGGCGACGCGCGCGGCCGTGCTGCACCGCATCCAGGTGGAGCGCGACACACTCGACCGCGAGGAAAAGCGCGCCCTTGAACGCGAGGCGGAGCTGAAGGCCCGGCTTGAGCAGGTCCAGCGCGATGCCGAACGCGAGGACGAGGCCATTGCCGAGGCGCGCGAGGTGCTGGCGCGCTTCGACCGCGAGGAGGAGGCGATCAAGGAGCAGGGCGACGGCGCCGATGCCCGCGCGGAAGCGGCCGAACGCGCCGAGGTTGCCCTTGAGATGCTGAACGATGCCGATGCCGCCCTTTCCGCGCTGACCGCCAGTGTTGCGGAGCTGCGCGCCGGCCGCCGCCAGTTCGAAAACCAGATTACCGAGCATAATGCGCGCGCAAGCCGTTTCGCCCAGCAGGAGGCGGACATCGCCCGGCAGCTCACGGAGCTTCGCGCGCAAAACGCGGCTGCTTCGCCAGTGGAGTCATTGCGCGAAGAGGTGGCGGAATTCGAAGCCCAACTCGAAAGCATCGAGGAAGGCATCCTCCAGGCCGAGGAAACCGTTGCGGCATCGCGCGCCAAGGAGAAGGACACGCGCGAGGTGGCCCAGGCGGCCCGGCTCAAGGCCAAGAGCCTTGAAACCGAGGTCGCGACCCTCATCAAGCTGCTGAAGCCGGCCGAGGCCGGGCGCTACAAGCCCATCGTGGACCAGATTTCGGTGACGCCGGGCTATGAGGTGGCACTGGGGGCCGCCCTTGGCGACGATCTCGACGTGACCGCCGATCAGGCCGCGCCAACGCGCTGGACGCTGGTCAGCGACACGGCGGGTGATCCAGCCTTGCCCCAAGGCGCCGAACGCCTGTCCGTCTTCGTTCGCGGCCCGCTTGAGCTTTCGCGCCGGCTTGCGCAAATCGGCGTCGTCGCTTCAAAGGCCGATGGCGACGCCATGAAGGACCGCCTGAGCCCCGGCCAGCGCCTTGTGACCAAAGAAGGCGACCTGTGGCGCTGGGACGGTTTCATCGCCGCCGCCGATGCGCCAAGCGCTGCCGCGCGCCGTCTTGCCGAGCGCAACCGCCTGACGGGCCTCGAAGCCCAGCTTGAAGAATTCAAGGCCGAAGCGGACGCTGCCGCCGCCGGGCAGCAGGCCGCGCAAACCGCCGCCGCCGATGCGCAAGCCACCGAGAAGCGCCTGCGCGATGCCGCCCGTTCGGCGCAATCCGCGCTGGCCCAGAAGCGCGCCTCGTTCAGCCAGGCCGAGCGCGCCGCGTTGGAGCAAGCCAACAAATTACAGAGCTTGGAGGAAGCCAAGGAGCGCGCGGCATACGGACGGGAAGAAGCCGAAGCCGCTCGCGAAGCCGCGCAGGAGGCGCTTGAAACCGCCAAGCCGGTGGAGCAGGCCGAGGCCGAGCTGGAGAAGCTCAAAACGGAGGCCGGCGCGAAGCGCAACGCCTATACCGGGGCGAAGGCCGCTCTGGATGGCATCGAGCGCGACATTCAGGGCCGGCTGGCCCGGCTCAAGGCGCTCGGCGAGGAGCGGCTGCGCTGGCTGCAACGCACCAAGAGCGCCAACGCGCAAATCGCGAGCCTGGAGGAGCGCCTTTCCGGCATCAAGGCGGAGCTTGCTTCCGTTTCCGATTTGCCCGCCAAGATCGCCAGCCGGCGCGACAAGATTTTGACCGAGGTCAGCCAGGCGGAGGCCGCCCGCCAAGGCGCCGCCGATAAGCTCGCCGAGGCCACCAATAGTTTGCGCGAGGCGGACCGGGCACTGCGCGAGGCGCAGTCCGGCCTGTCAACGGCGCGTGAGACGCGGGCGCGCGTTGAGGCCCGGCTCGAAGCGGCCCGCGAGCGCCGCGCCGAATATGCACATCTCATCCGCGAGAATTTCGAATGTCAGCCCGAAGATGTGCTGAAATCCTCCGGCATTGAGGACGCGAGCAACCTGCCCCCCACGCACGAGGTTGAGCAGCAGATCGTGAAGCTCAAGGCGGAGCGCGAACGCCTTGGCGGCGTCAACCTGCGCGCTGAGGAAGAGCTGGCTCAGCTCGGCGGCGAGTTCGAGGGCATGGAGAAGGAGCGCGAGGATCTGCAGGAGGCCATCGCCAAGCTGCGCACAGGTATCCTCAACCTCAACAAAGAAGGCCGCAAGCGCCTGCTCGAAGCCTTCGACGTCGTGCGTGCGCATTTCGAGCGGCTGTTCAAGGTTCTGTTCGCTGGCGGCGAAGCGGAGCTGCAGCTCATCGAGAGCGACGATCCGCTGGAGAGCGGGCTCGAAATTCTCTGCCGCCCGCCCGGCAAGAAGCCGCAGGTGCTGACGCTGCTGTCCGGCGGCGAGAAGGCGCTGACGGCGATGGCGCTGATGTTCGCGGTGTTCCTGACGAACCCTTCGCCGATCTGCGTGCTCGACGAGGTGGACGCGCCGCTCGACGACGCCAACGTGGACCGCTTCTGCGCCATGATGGAAGAGATGACGCGCACCACCGAGACGCGGTTTCTCGTCATCACCCACCACCCAATGACCATGAGCCGGATGAACCGGCTATTCGGCGTCACCATGCAGGAGAAGGGGATAAGCCAGCTTGTCAGCGTGGACTTGCAGGCGGCCGAGCGGTTCCAGAAGGCGAGCTAGAGTTTGGTGAATCTTAACAGCAGATGTCCTCCAAAGGGTGACGATCTTCCATTCTGAAGCACGCGAGGGCGAGCGTCTCCCTCACCGCCGCCTTCACAAGCCGCTCTGCGCTTCGCTGCCAGGCGCCATGCCGCATGAGCGGCGCGCCGCCAAAGCCTCGTCCTGCAGTTCCACCATGGTTGCCGCCTCCGTCACCAGACCCGCGATATCGGCGCTGCTAGCCACCCAGTCTTTCGCTTTGCCATCCCCGCGAGGCAATCATAATGACGACAGCCGGATTAAAGAGTGAGCTGCGCTCATGAACATCGATCTCACATCCGGCGCGGGAATAACGGCGAAGCGGTCAATATTCTTGGCGGCTGGTATATGGGGCCGTGCCGTTTTAGCCCCCGCAAATGGCCCAGAAAGGCGCCTGGGGGAGCTAATCCAGCATCGCACCGAAGTCCGCAACGCAAAACGCTAGCAAGCGATATACTGCCCGCCGTTCACGGTCAGCGTCGAGCCGGTGATGAAGGCCGCATCGTCGCCTGCCAGAAACGCGGCGCATTTAGCGATTTCCTCAGCCTTGCCTAAGCGGCCCACCGGGATTTGGTCGACAATGCCCTGGAGAACCTTCTCCGGCACCGCGGCCACCATCTCCGTGTCGATGTAGCCCGGCGCTATGCAGTTCACCGTAATGCCCTTTTTGGCGCACTCCTGAGCCAGCGCCTTGGTGAAGCCGATCACGCCGGCCTTCGCGGCGGAGTAGTTCGCCTGCCCCATCTGACCTTTCTGGCCGTTGATCGAGGAGACGTTGACAATCCGGCCGTAATTGCGCTCGCGCATACCGTTGATGACCGGGCGCACCATGTTGAACATGCTGTCGAGATCGACCCGCATGACCTCGAACCATTGCTCGGGCGTCATGCGGTGCAGCATCGCGTCACGCGTGATGCCCGCGTTGTTGACGACCACGGAGACCGGCCCGAGCTGCGCCTCGACCTGGCGGAGCCCCTCCACACAGGCCTCGTAGTTGCCCACGTCCCATCTGAAGACCGGAACTCCGGTTTCTGCCTGAAACCTGTGGGCGGCATCTTCATTGCCGGCGTAGTTCGCCGCAACCCTGAAGCCGCGCTTTTTGAGTTCCACGGAAATGGCGTTGCCTATCCCGCGCGTGCCGCCTGTAACCACAGCAACCCTGGACATGGTGTCTCCTATTCAGATCCGACAGCATTTATGCCGCATTGCATTAAGTGTTGTTTCGAATTGAGCGCAAAACTTGGCGCGCCTTGCTTGGGAGGCAAACCTCAAATGCCGCAAACGCTCCAGTTCCCGAACATACCGGGCCGCGCGTGTGCGGTGCTTACGCCGGCCGGCGGATGAAGGCGTTGGCATGCGGGAATAGGCGCGCCCGCCACTCCGGGAAGGGCCGCGCTGCGGCCGGTTGACAATTCCTGGCCGGCCGGAGAGACAGGCTTGCCCTCCTCCATGACCTGGAATGCCGTTTGCGGAAATAAGTTAAACGCCGGGTTCATTGCATTCTCTATTCGTCTGCGCGTACAAATAGTATAGTCCCGGAGTATGTCCTACAACAGGGGAGGCATCACGAATTTGGCCTAAGCCTTAGGCCGCAGCATGCCTACATTTTTCACGATCTGCGTGCGCCGTTGCTTGATTCTTGGCGCCACCGGCTCTTCCAAGACCTCTCAGATACAACTAGTATTGGCTCCAGGCTCGAAAATTCGGTGGAACAAATCTTCGTGCGTTTCTCGCGAGAACTTGTGAAGAGCGGCCTGGAGCCGGAAGTTAGCTTGGCCACCGGACGGCAAGCAGGCGTGAATTTCCGCGCCGCAATATCACATCAGCCACCACAATAAGTGACCGCTTTCGCATCGTCTCCGCGAAGGAGCGTGCGCAAAATCGAAACCGCAGGAAATGCCGTCAGGGGAGCGTGCTGCGGCCGGCATAGATGACGATCTGCCATTCTGAAAATCGTCATACCTCTGAACTCCAGCGGCCTCGTTCCAGGCCGCTTTCTTGAGCCCAATAACGCCGCCATCTTTGCGCGGGTTCATGCAGCCGGTAACACGGGGTGAAGCTGACGATTGTTCGTGACGCGATGGCCGCTATTCACATGGCAGGGCTCGTGCAGTTCGAGCCGGATACCTGCAGGTCTGCGGCCTGATCATGAGCGGCCTGCTCCGCAGCCGCCATGCGCCGCTCCGGCCCGGCGATACGCTGACGCAATATTCCGGCCGCGCGTGGCGCTACCCGCCTTGAGCAACCTTCGGGACGGCGTTCGCCCGGCTTCCGAGGCTCGATAGCTGCCTGCCTGCCGCCACGTCCCAGAATTTCAGCGTTTCGTCCGTGCTGTGCCGGATAAGGCCGCCCACGACGGCGAACTTGCCGCCCGCCGAAAGCGCCATCGCGCTAACCCCCCCGGCTTTCCCTTCGAAGCTGCGCAGTTCCTTGCCCGCCGCCACGTCCCAGACCTGCACCCAGCCGCTCACGCCGGCGGTAACGACCTGGCGGCCATCGGGGGTGAACAGCGCCGAGGTAAACAGCTCTCTCTCTCCCTTGGTGACGCGCCCGTTGAAGGTTTGCTTCTCCGAGCCGGAGCTTAAATCCCACACCTTGACGGTGCCGTCCCAGGAAGCCGAAACCGCCTGGCGGCCATCGGGGGAAAACCCGGCCGACCGGACTTGCCCGGAATGCCCCTTCATGCTGCGTAGCTCCTTGCCGCTGGCAGCGTCCCACACTTTCACAGCGCCCTCGCCGCCGCCGGAGATCGCGAGACGGCCGTCCGGCGAAAAGGCCAGCGCGATGACCTCCTCCGGATGCCGGTGGAACTCGCGAAGCAGCTTGCCGGAAGCAGCGTCCCAGAGCTTGATCTCCCCGCCGTAAGTGCCGGAAAGGATGGACCGGCCGTCGGGGGAAAACGCGGCAGCCGTCACGTCTTCGTTCCTGCCACCGAAACCGCGCACCTCATCACCCGTCGCCACGTCCCACAGTGTCAGCCCGCCGTGGCGGACCGCCGAAATCGCGAGGCGGCCATCGGGCGAGAACGCAACCGACACGGTATCCTTGGCGCCGGTTTTGAAGCTGCGCAACTCCTTGCGAACCGCGGCATCCCACAGTTTCATTCCGCGGGTGCCGCCCGTGAGCACGTAACGTCCGTCCGGCGAAAGCGCCACCGAGAAAATGGCGCCCGCACCCCGATGCGGCGCAGCCCCGGTTCCCGGGGCCGCATCCGCAGCGGCCTGCGCCGTCGCTGGCTTCCCAGTCCCATCGGGCGCGCCGGCGTCTTGCGCTGGGGCGGGCTGTTGCGGTCCAGCGCCGTTTTCTGGCGCGGCTTGCTTCACGGCCTGTTGAGGCTTCAGCGGTTGTGCTTCACGCTCGATTGGCGCATCGGCGGGCTTCGCCGCCGCCTCCTGGCGTTCCGCCGCCTGTGTCTGCTTCTCCGCCCCGGCCAGTTTCGCGGGAACAGAAGGCTCCGGCTGCTCTTCCGTCCCCTCCGGGGCGCCGCCGGCTTCCGGCCGTCTTGCCAGCGTCAGGTTGGCGCGCAGCGGCTCTCCCCGGCGGATGGCCAGTAGCGAAACCCGCGAACCTGGCTGCCTATCGGCCAAGGACGCGGCAAGTTCGCGCGAATCCAATACGGGCTCGTCATCCAGCCTGATGATCACATCGCCGGGCATCAGCCCCCAATCCGCCGCGGGCGACCTTTTCGTGACTTTCACGATCCTGACCGCGCCCGGCTGCTCGAAACCGCGCTGAAAAGCTTCCAGCGGCGCGAGGTTTTCCGTCCTCACCCCGAGCCATGGCTTGCCGGCCGTTTGCGCATCCGCTGCCCCGGCCTCCCGCCGCATTTCCGCCGCATTCGAGGGCTCTTCCGGCTGCGTTCCCGATAGCATCACGGAGAGATGCACAACCCTGCCCTCACGCAGCACCGACAGCCGCAAGGGATTCCTGGCACCAGCGCTGGCGATGCCTTCCATGAGTGCGGCCGTGTCGAATGCCTTACGCCCGCCAACCATGATGATGATATCGCCGGGCCAGACGCCCGCAGCCTTTGCTGGCGACCCATCGTGAACCGCGCCGACCTCAAGCCCGCCTGGGAAGGGCACGCCGAGCACATAGGCCGCTTCCGGCGAAAGATCCCTGAGGCTTACCCCTAGTTTGAGCTTGCCGCGTTCCTGCGCCTCCGCGCTGTTCGCAACGAGCACCAGAACCAGCACGGCGGCGGCGCGGAATGCCGCGCGCGCGCGCCACAAGACACAACGAAGTCCAGACATCGATACCTCTCTCCGCCCCGGTATCATCTGTATACATATAATTCAGGCACGGAGAGGACAGATCTGGGGCAGTATCATGCACGATTAGCCATTCCGCGTGACCGTCACCGGCGAGGTAATCCCGGCAACAGCTTTTGCTGCATTCCGATACTGCCAATTCAACTATGTAGACGTTGTGCGATCTTCTTTTTTTCTGCAACGAGGAATCTGATTTTTTTCACGCTATTTCCTAAAATTGCGCCTAAATAACCCGGCTGAGCAGGTATTAGCGGACCGTTTAACTGAAGAATGTAACCCCAAGTTGCCCGTTGCGCCCTGCACCCGCATGGCCGCCGCTTTCACATATCCCGGCGCCCATCTGCATTGAGGCAGCCTCCCAGCACAGTCCGCTTGAATGGCGCAAGCCACCGGTCCGGTCCGGGCGCATTACCGGGCTACCTATCCGGCCCGGGCTCAGCGTCCGCCGGTGCGCCAAAGATGGTGTTCCCGGCTGACTCGGGCCGGTCCTCAGCCTCCCGCGAGGCCCTGGAATCTGCCGGTGCGCCGAAGATCGTGCTCCCGGCCACCCCGGACCGCCCCCCGGTTTCCTGTGATCTCTCCGCATCCGCCGGCCCTCCGGAGGGTGCTGCGGGCGTGTGCTCCGCGTCCGCCTCCTTCTGGCCGCCGCCGGCTTCCGGACGCTGCCCCAGCTTTATTGCGAGGTAACGCGGATCGCCATCGCGGACATAGGAAAGCATGACCCGCGTTCCGGGCCGCTTGCCGGCGAGCGTTGCGTCCAGCGCCCGCGAATCGGTTACTGGCTGCTTGTCCAGCTTGACGATCACGTCGCCAGGCTTGACGCCCATTTCACCGAGGGGTGAGCCCTTCGCTACGCTCACTACCTTGGCACCGCCGGACTTACCCAGGCGAAGCCTGGCCGCCTCCTCCGGCGTAAGGTCCGCCGTGCTCACGCCGAGCCATGGCGCGTCAGCTTCCGGTACAGGCGGCGTCCCGGCTTGCCGCTGGGGTGCGGGCGGCGTCCCGGCTTCCCGTCCAGCCGTGCGGCGCGGCTCTTCATCTTGCCGCGGCGTTTCGGCTTCCCGGTCCGGCGCAGGGCGCGGCGCTTCGGTTTGCCGCGTTTCGCGCGCGGGCTCCGCCGGGGCCGGTTTCCACAGGTCCACTGGCATATGCAAGAGTTCGCCCCGGCGCAACACTGACACCCGCATGGACTTGCCGCGAAGGACGCGATCCATCGCCTCCATGAGCGCGGGCGTGTCGAGCACCTTCCTGCCGTCAACCATGATGATTATATCGCCAGGCATGATCCCGGCCGCGTCCGCCGGCGAGCCTCTGGAAACCCTGCCCACCTCAAGCCCGCCAGGGATGGGAACGCCGTATTCGTAAGCCGTGTCCGGCGAGAGGTCTCTGAGGCTCAAGCCGAGCCGCGGCCTGCCGGGGTCCTGCGCCTCCGCGCCGCTGGTGATTGACGCAAAGGCCAGCGCCATCGCGCCCAAGTAAATCGCGCTTGCACGCACGCTAAGATACCGCAACCCAAACATCCTGTGCTTCTCCCCCACCCTGGCATCATCTGCATACACGAAATTCTGGCGGGGACTAGACGGATCTTTGGCCGGATGATGCCGGCGCTTGTATCGCGGCTGCCTTACATCCCCATGCCGCCCGCGAGCTTGGCGACCACCTCCTCAATGCCGAACAAGAAGAGGCCGGCGCCGCCGATCATGAAATGCGAGGCCGCCGCGGCGATAAGCGAGTTCGTGCGCGCGAAAATCCACCCCCAGAACAGACCGGGGACGAATGCCGCAATGGCGAAGGCGAAGCTGATATGCGAATGCGCCGCCGCGAAGACGAGATTCGAGACGAGGATCGACCACACATGGCGCCAGAACGGCGTGCCGTTGAGGAATGCGAAAAGCGGCGCCTGCAGGCAGGAGCGCGCCACGAATTCCTGTAGCGGCGTTAGAACGAGATAGAGCCCGACCGCGATCCAGTATAGCGGCGACATCATCACCTGGTGCATGTTCTCGCGTACATCCGCCACGCCGAATAGCGAGAGCGAGGAGAACGCCTCCGTGGTGTGGATCAGGAGCAGCTTCAGCGCGGCGCCAACCGCGATGAAGGCGAGCGACGCCAGAACCGAAAAAAACAGCGCGCTCTTCCAGTTTGCCGCTTGCAGGCCGAAAAAGGAACGCGGAAAGCCGCTATAGGCGATCACCGGCCCCATAACCGCGGCGAACATCGCGATGATGAACGGGCTGATTGCAAAGTTCACGGTCAGCGCCAACTTGAATTGCGGCAGCAGGCCCAGGAGCAGCGTGTAGATGGACAAGAGTGTCAGCGTCGTCACGACGATCCGGCTGACGGCATTCTTGTAGCGCGCAAATTCGGCCTCGTTTTGCAGGCTGCCGAGGCGGTGCACGATGGACTGGCGCAGTTCGTTCGTAAGCTCGCGCTTCAGCTCCGCGACCACCGCCGCCCTAAGCGCACGCGTCTTTGCCGGTAGTTCCATGCCGGAAAAATCCAGCACCGCGAGCGTCAGCGGCGTCTTTGCCATCACGCTGCTGGAGAAGGGTTCGCCGTCCAGAAAGGAAATTGCGCCGATGATTTCGTGTTTGCCGCGCGAGCCGGTTTCATATTCGGCCATGTCGCCCGTGGCGAAGGATTTGCCACGATTGCAAAGGGCGGCCTCGCCTTCGAGCACGGCATAAAGCCGCCCTGGGTTGATCTCGCCCTCCGCCAGCACAAGCTCGCCTGCCGCGTAACGGCAAATGCTGATGTGCCCTTCCAGCGCCTTACGCTGCTCCAGCGGCAGGCGCGTGAAAAAAGGAACCTCGCCCGCCGCAAATCCGCTGGCCGGGATAGCGTCCATCGTGACATCCTTTCCCTTTGTGGACATCTACGCTGGACGCCTCCAGAATGTTACGGGCACATGCGGTTTCACTGGCCTTGGGGAGCCGAAGCGTGAAAGCGCCGGACTGCCTTGCGCACAGGGTTCTCAGCGGTTCCAGCGCCCGCCGCGGCCGGGGCCGTAAGTGTCCAAAGCCTCGCGGCAGGTAGGCGAGGCCTTGCCCCGGTTGGCCTCCAGGCAATTGCGCACGGCCCGGTTCACATGCGGGAGCCCTTTGCAATACTTCTCGATCTCTGCCGAGCAGGCACCCGCAACGGGGCCGCGCTGCGCGGCTGCCAAGGACGCCGAGGCTAGCAGGGCCGCTGCGGCGATGAGGCTGGTCTTGATGAGTTTCATGGCTTCGCTCCTGTAAATGGACCGCCATCGGCAGTCATAAGCGAACTTTATCAAAAGGCGGATAATGGCCGCATGAGGGGTGCTGTCACGCTTTTGTAAGCTTGCATGGCGCAGGCTGGCATCGAAAAAAAGTGTGGCCCCGAGGCGGTTTATGACCAAAGCACACCCTGCCGCCGTCCTTCTTCTCAACGCTGCCGCCATCGCTTGCGGCGCCGGCGCTTTCGCCGAAGCGCTTCCACCCGAGACCGCCTGGACGCTGGCCGCTCACGGCGACATTCTGCCGCTGGCGGAGGTTCTAAACCGCGCGGCCATCAAGGGCGAGATTATAGGAGTAATCCTTTACCGCGAAGAGGGGCGCTATTTGTACAAGATAAAGGCCCTGGGCCGGGGTGGCCGGTATCGCGAATATCAGGTTGACGCCAAGAATGGTTCATTTCTGGACGGTGACAGGAGGCGCTGAATGCGGATCCTGGTAGTTGAGGACGAAGAAAAGGTCGCGGGCGAGATCGTCCGGGCCCTGACGGCGGCGGGCCATGCGGTCGAGCGGGCGCGCGACGGCGATGAGGCCTGGTTCCAAGGCGACACCGAGGATTTCGATCTCGTGGTGCTCGATCTGGGCCTGCCCAAGCTCGATGGCGTGGAGGTGCTGAAACGCTGGCGCGCCAATGGCCGCACCATGCCGGTTCTGATCCTGACCGCGCGCGATGCCTGGTCCGAGAAGGTGGACGCCATCGACGCGGGCGCCGACGATTACCTGGTGAAGCCTTTCCGCATGGAGGAGCTGATGGCGCGCGTCCGCGCGCTGCTGCGGCGGCTGACGAAGCACGCCACCGCCGTGCTGACCATCGGCGATGTGACGCTCGATACGCGGGCCTCGCGCGTGCTGCAAGGCGGCGTGCCTGTCGGCCTGTCGCCGATGGAATACCGGCTCCTGCATTATCTCATGCACCACGAGGGCCGGGCGGTGCCGCAGACCGAACTGACCGAGCACATCTACACCCAGTATTCCGAGCGCGACAGCAATGCCATCGAGGTGACGGTGGCGCGGCTCAGGCGGAAGCTCGGCCCGGAGTTCATTAAAACGCGGCGCGGCTTCGGCTATTACGCGGGCGAGCTTACCGGAACGAAGCCATGAATTCCCTGCGTCTGCGCCTGCTTGCGATGGCCATTATCGGCGTAGCCGCCGCGCTGGCGATTGCGGGCGCCGTTATTGTGACGGCGTTCGACAACCATGTGCGCGGGCGCTTCATCAAGGAGCTGGACGACCATCTGCTTCAGCTGGCCGCTCTTATCGCCCCGGAGTCTGGGGGCAAGGTGAAGCTTTCCGGCGAGCTGTCCGATCCGCTGTTTCAGCGTCCGCTGTCCGGGCTCTACTGGCAGGTTTCAGAGAACGGAAAAGTTGCCGCGCGTTCGCGCTCGCTATGGGACGAGTCGATTCCGCTGGCCGCTGGCGGCGCCGCCGTGGATGCAAGGCAGGTGCGCGAACTGCGCGGGCCGAAGAAAAAGTGGCTGATCGTGGTCGAGCGCAAAGTGACGATGCAGGGGCCGGATGGCGGGCGCGCGTTCACCATCGCCGTGGCTGGCGAGCAATGCGTGGTCAACGAGGCGTGGCGCGCGTTCGCTAAGACCGTCGCTCTGTCGCTGGCCGTGCTGGGCGGCCTGCTGGTGCTGGCGTCCTGGGTGCAGGTGAATATGGGGCTCGCGCCGCTTGCCGGTCTCAGGCGGCAGCTCGAAGCGCTCAGGGCCGGGAAGGGCGAGAAGCTGACTGGCCGCTTTCCGGTCGAGCTGGAGGGACTCGCCGGCGACCTTAACCGGCTTCTGGAATCACAATCGCAAACCATTGAGCGCACGCGCGCCAATTCCGCCAAGCTGGCGCACGGCCTGAAAACGCCGCTGGCGGTGCTGTCCACCGAAGCGCGCGCCCTGCGCGAGCGCGGAGATACCGGCACGGCGGATAGCATGGACCGCGAGATCGGCGCCATGAACACCCATGTCATGCGCACGCTCGCCGCCGCACGCGCCGTCGGGCCGAGACAGACCGGGGTGGCACGCACCGCTGTCGCGCCCGTGCTGACGCGGCTTGCGGGCGTGATGAAGCGGCTGCCGGGCGGGGGCGATCTTGCCTGGGAGGTGGATGTCTCACCCGCGGGGCTCGAATGCGCCATCGACCGCCGCGACCTGGAGGAACTGGCGGGCAATCTCATGGATAACGCGCGCAAATGGGCCAGCAGCCAGGTGCGGATCACCGCGCGTCAGAATGGGGCGGGCACCGAGTTTGCCGTGGAGGACGATGGCCCGGGCATTCCGGCCGGGCGGGTGGAGGAGGTTCTGACGAGCGGGGTGCGGCTGGACGAAGATGCGCCGGGGACCGGCGTTGGCCTCGGCATCGTGGCCGACCTCGCGCATTTGCATGGCGGAGAACTTTCCCTTAGCAAGAGTGCGCTCGGAGGGGTGCGTGCCGGGCTGCGATTTGCGGACCAGGCGGCAGGAGGCTCTCAGACCTGACGGCGGGAGCGCCGCTCTCCTCCCACTACCAGCCGCCAGAAATTAGGGTCTGTCCAGGATTAACTGCGCCGTATGGCGCAGTTAATCCTGGACAGACCCTTAGGCGCAAACATCAGGATTGCCCGTTGCCAGGTTCCGGCATGATCGGCAGCGTTCAACCATTCACCCTGTCCCTCCCTCTGGAAGAGGGGACGCCGTTGCACCCGCGGCGGTTATACTGGCATCCCTTCTCCATCCACATTCGCGGGGATGGCGCTTGCAGCTCGTGATCGCCGCCGCGGATTTGAGAGCTAAGCCTCTTCCGGCCGCTTTTTGCCCGTGACCATGGCTCTGGCGAGGTTTTCGCGATGGACGTAGCTGGCCAGCGCGACACCCAGAACGTGAAGGATCACGAGGAAGAGCGTGAGATTGGCGAACACCTCGTGCGCCTCGCCTATAAAGGTCTCGTGCTCGTGTTCATGCTCGCGGTGGCCTTCCCGCTCTTCGTGCGAACGCTCCGTCAGTATGGCTGTCCCGCGCGCGGCTTCAGCCGAGACCGTGACACCCGGCTGAGGCCTTCCAGCTTTTTCCTGTTCGGCAACAAACCCGGTGACAGCCGTCCCCGCGACCATAATCAGCAGGAGCACAACCATGGCTCCGCCCGCCGGGCTATGTCCGATGTACCGCTTGGAGTGCCCTCCCATCAGGCCAAATAAATACGCGATGGCCTGACGAGGCCCGGTGACGAAATCGCTGAACCTCGCATGGCGCGGTCCCATGAGACCCCACAGCACGCGCCAAACCACAATGCCGCCCGCGGCATAGCCGGCCCATTCGTGCAGTTCGCCCGCATAGCCCTCCTCTTCGCCCGTGATGTAGGCGATCGCGAAGGCCAACACGAGCGCCCAATGGCCAAAGCGGACGAGCGGGTCCCAGACCTTAACCTGTGTATCGCTTGCAGTATCTGTCATGTGTCCATCTCCTTCTTTACACACATTGCGGGAATAGCCGCGCGGCTGGCGTGAGGCGGAATTGTCAGCTTCCATCCTGGCCGGCAGTCTCTCCATCCCGCGCGCTGACAAAAAGGCGCCGCCAGTTGACTCCGCAGCGAATCGCGCGCCGCCCCTCAACGGTGCGGGAACGGATGCTCCGGCTCTTATCCGCTTAATGCTGCTACCATTTTCCCGCTCCGGAAGCGCCACATGCAGGTCCACCCAAGCCGGAAGGCATGATACCCTACAGAAGGTGCTCTCTAGCTGGATTGGGCTTTCCGGCCCGTGAGAACGCCAGTCAGGGCTTTGACAGACAATAGGGATCATAAATTCATAATGCGCTGTAAGCTCACATTGCTGGCCGCGATTTCCATCGTGCTCTGTGCTGAAGCGGTGGCGCTTCGGCGTGCTGCATGGATAGCGCCAGCAGCCGCGCATGAGGAACACGACGAGGAAGCTGCCCGCCATGCCCTGGAGAATGGCGAGATCGTGCCGCTGGAGCGTGTGATTGCGGAGCTTGGCGCCGCGGTTCCCGGTGAGATTTCCGGGCTTGAACTCGAAAAGGAGCACGGTATCTGGATCTACGAGTTCAAGATCATCTCTCCGGAGGGGCGGATGCTGAAGGTCCGTGTTGACGCCAAGACCGGCAAGCTGCTCAAGAAGACGGAACACTGATGCGTATTTTGGTGCTTGAGGACGATAGCCGGATCGCCCGGGACATAATCGCAACGCTTGCCGCTGCGGGCTACGCGGCCGAACACCAGACCGATGGCGAGGAGGGCTGGTTCAAGGGCGATACCGAGGATTACGACGCGATCATCCTCGATCTCGGCCTGCCGATGCTGGACGGCCTTACCATCCTCAAGCGATGGCGTGCGAACGGCCGCACCATGCCGGTGCTGATTCTGACCGCCAGGGGAAGCTGGAGCGAGCGGGTCGAAGGCATCGACAGCGGCGCGGACGACTATCTGCCCAAGCCCTTCCGCATGGAGGAGTTGCTGGCGAGGCTCCGCGCCATCGTCAGGCGCGCCGCCGGGCAAAGCTCGCCCCTCATGACGCTCGGCTCCATCACGCTCGACACGCGGCAAATGCGCGTCTCGCTGAGCGGTGTGCCGGTCAATCTGACCCCCCAGGAATACCGCCTGTTCAACTACCTCATGCACCATGCGGGCCGCGTCGTGCCGCACACGGAGCTGATCGAGCATCTCTACGAGCATGACTCCGGCAAGGACGCCAATGCCATCGAGGTGCTGATCGGACGCATCAGGCGCAAGCTCGGGCCGGAGGTCATCGGGACGCGGCGTGGCTTCGGCTACATCGTCGAAGCGAAGCCGTGAAACGCGGCTCCCTCAGGCTCCGCCTTCTGCTTCTGGGAGGACTCACGCTGACGTCGGCGCTGCTCATCGCGGGCGTTGGCATCACAGGGCTGTTCGAGCGTCATGTCGAACGCCGCGCTGTCGCCGAGCTCGACACATATCTCCGGCAGATTTCCGCGGGCGTCAGCTTCGACGCAAAAGGCGCCGCGGCGTTCAACCACACCCTTCCCGATCCGCGTTTTGGCGAGCCTTTGAGCGGCCTCTACTGGCAGATCGAGGATGTCGCGAACCGGCGGCTGCTCCGCTCCCGCTCGCTGTGGGACACGGTTGTGAAGCTTCCGCCCGACAGCCTCGATACCGGAAGGGTTCATCTGCACATGGTCGGCGGCCCGTTCCGCGCAACATTGCTGGTGCGGGAGAGAAGCATATCCTACACGACGCCTGCCGGAGTGCGTGTCGTGAGGATCTCGGTGGCGCTGAACAGGCGCGAGATCCAGGCTGCCCTGCACGAATTCAACGCCGACCTCGTCAAAGCCCTGGCGCTGCTGGGCATCGCCTTGATGGTTGCTGCTTGGGCGCAGATCACGCTCGGCTTGAAACCTCTGAAGGTTTTGCGTGAAAGCGTGCTTGCGGTCCGGTCGGGCGGCAAGGCGCGCGTCGAAGTTACGGAGCCCAAGGAAGTAATGCCGCTGGTTTCGGCCGTCAATTCACTGCTCGACGCGCAGGCCCAGGCGATGAAAAACGCCAAGGCCCGGGCCGCTGATCTCGCGCACGGCCTCAAGACGCCGCTCACCGTGCTGATTACCGACGCGGCCAAGCTGCGCGAAAGTGGCGCAACCGCGGTTGCGGCCGAGATCGAGGAGCTTGCGGACGTCATGCGCCGCAACATCGACCGCGAGCTGTCGCGCGCCCGGCTTGAAAACGCCCATGGCCTTACGGTTCATGCGACGCGAATTGAGCCCATCATTGCGAAACTTGTCCGGGCACTCGGCCGGACGCCGCAAGGCGAGGTTCTGGAGTGGCGCGCCGTCATCTCGGAGGATGCCGCGGCCCCCATCAGGGAAGACGATCTGGCCGAGCTGACCGGCATCCTTCTCGATAATGCATGCAAATGGGCCGCGAGCGGCGTGACAATCTCGGCAAAGGTGGGGGACGGCATCGCAATTACGATCGAGGACGATGGCCCCGGAGCGCCCGAGGCTTTCGTGCACCGGCTTGGCGAACGCGGGCTCAGGCTGGATGGGGAGGTTCCGGGATCGGGCTTCGGCCTTGCCATTGCCCATGACATCGTGCGCGCTTATGGTGGTACGCTGACTTTCGCCAATATCGAGCCACATGGCTTCAGGGCAACCATCGGCTTTCCGGCCTGCGCTCCGGGCCGGCCCGGTCCGTTTCGCTCCGCCCCCGCCAGCGGGGAGCTGGATGCTTCGCCGCAGGGACCGCAGAACTAAGGGCTCGATGCGAAATAAACGCGCCACCTTGCGTGTCTTTTTGCCCGTCCGCCGCGTTGCGGAAAGGCTTACATACCCTGGGTATGCGCACCTTTCCGCGCCTGGCGGGCGGACAAAAATCCTGTGCAATCTGACGCGTTTATTTCGCATCGAGCCCTAAGCAAGCAGTGCGAGAACTCAAATGTGCGCAGATAACAACCAAGACGATCTGGAGGATTTCCGGAATCGAGTTGATGCCGTTACGCGATTGCTTCGCCGCAGGCCGCACAACATGATCGAAGAAATCGAGAAGCTCGGTTTCAAATGGCATGTTGATGAGGATGAAGATGCCGATGAGATCGCGTAAGAAAATATGGCACGCCCGGCAAACTTAAACGAGAGGAGGCTGGTTTTATTTCTGGAAAGTCATGAGTAACCCGATAGTGACGTGTTGGCGTTATGGCGCCAGGAAACGCAAAAAAGCGATGCTTCGGCTGCTCTTTGGAGACGTTACTTTCGCTCCGGCAATCCGCAATTAAAATGGCTAATACTGTTTGGGCTCGATGCCGGTCCACGTGATCGAAGTCTTCTCATGCAACTCGTGTTTCTTCACGAATTTCTCCCCATGCACCGCGAAATTCTGGCGCGATATACGCGCGCCTGCGACGAAGAGACCGCAACTGAGAATATTGCCATGCTGGCGTAAGATTTTGACGAGGCCGCGGACACCTTCGGCTATGATGCCCTCGAAGCCTTGCGGGAACGGTATGGCAACAATCCCTTAAAAAGCGCGGAGATAACAAAGTTGTTGAGGCAAAGAGCCATGCGTGAAAATGAGGTCTTACGATTCTGACATGGAAAGGCTCGTCATGCCTTTCCCGGAAACGCTTACGTCCGCAAGCCGCGAAAATCCGCCTGTGTTCCAAACTGTCCTTTTGCCGCACTTAGTATATAGCGAAGCTTCCGCCCTTACTTGGCGCGAATCACGCGGCCACCTTGACGGCTGACGCGCGGGCATTTCGATTTTGAGGAGGAAGCGGCATGGGTCTGGCGGGATGGAAGATGGCGCGGCTCGGGCTTCTTACGGTTGCCACGGCCGCATCGCAGCTTGCCGCCGCACCGCAGGCCTTCGCCTGGACGGACACCGGCCACAAGATCGTCTGCCAGCTCGCCTATCTGGAGCTAACCCCCGCCGCCAAAGCCAAGGTGGACGCGCTGATCGCGCTCGATCCGAAGTTCCCCACCTTCGCCGCCGCCTGCACATGGCCGGATATAGCCCCGCCCCAGCGGCCCAGCGAGCACTTCCTTAACGTGCCCCGCAACGCGCGCAAGATCGATCCGGCGAACCTCTGCCCCACGGCTGACCGCTGCGTCGCCTCCGCGATCCTGAACGATGCGCGCGAGCTGGCCACCACGAAAGATCCCAAAGAGCGGCTGCGCCTGCTCAAGAGCCTCGGCCATTGGGTGGCCGACATTCATCAGCCGATGCACGTCTCGTTCGAGGACGACAAGGGCGCCAATTCGATCGGCGTCACGGGCCTTTGCACAGGCAGTCTGCACCTCGCCTGGGATATGTGCATCGTCGAAAAGAGGATCGGCGCTGATGAGAAGGCTATCGCGGCGGCGTTCGAGAAAGAGATCACGGATGCGGACCGCAAGGCTTGGGTGCCGGCAAGCCTCGATGCCGCCGCCGTCGCCGCCTGGGCGAACGAGTCGCTTGCCATCACGAAGAACCCCACCCTCCAGTATTGCGTCCCGCATGGAGACGCCTGCTGGTACTCGGCGGATGCGCGGCGGTTCACCGGGCGGAAGCGGCAGGTCGAAATTACAAGCCGCTACCTTGACGAAGCGGCCCCCGCCGTGCGCGAACGGCTCAAGCGCGCGGGCATCCGCCTCGGTGCGATATTAAACAGTGTATTCTCGCGCTAAGGCCATCAAACAGCCATTTCCGCGGAGGATGCAAGCGATGGGTAATTTACTATAAAACCGGCACTTTTTGTTGCGGGGCAATTCGGCGATGGGCTCCCAGAACGGCAAATCCGGCGCGATCCGCGTTTTCATCTCCTATTCCCGGCGCGATATGGAGATCGCGGACCGGCTGATGGAGGCACTGGATAGCGAAGGCTTTCAAGTCACCATCGACCGTCGCGACCTGCCCTATGGCGAGGAATGGCTCAAGGAGCTGGGCGATTTCATAGCGGAGGCGGACACGGTCGTTGCGCTGGTGAGTCCGGCCTTTCTTGCCTCTAAGGCCTGCCATTGGGAGCTAGGCCAGGTCAGGGATGCGAATAAGCGGCTCGTGCCCGTGGTGATCGAGCCGGTTGCGAACGAGGACCTGCCCGAAACCATCGGTAAAATCCACCTTCTGCCGGCGGCGGGTGCTTTCAGTTTCGAGCTCCATCTCAAAGCGCTGGTCACTGCGCTGAACACGAACCGGCAATGGATCAAGGAGCACACGAGGCTCGCGAACCACGCGCGGCAATGGATCGCGCGCGGACGGGCGCCGGCGCTGCTTCTGCGCGGCAGCGCGCTCGACGAGGCCGAAAGCTGGCAGGACCGCCAGCCCAGGACCGCGCCTCTTCCGAGCGAAGAGATCCTGGAGCTGATGCTGGCGAGCCGGCGCGCGGCAACGGAGCGCCAGCGAACCACGGTCGGCCTGTCCCTGTTCGCTACCGTTCTCGCCCTGGCGCTCGCCGGTTTTGCCACGTACCAGTGGCAACGGGCTGAAATGAGCTACACCGCCGCCCGCACCAACCTGGATTCACTGATCAAAGACCTCGCCGGGGAAATGCAGCGGGCGGAAGGAATGCCGGTAACGACCGTGCAGCGTATTCTCAAGAATGGCGAGGCGCTCGCGGCCAACTTGAAGGAGGCAGGTGGCGGCGACGTGCGGCTTGAGGCGAGCCGGGCGGCGATGTTCTACGAGTTCGGCAAGACCTATCAGAAAATCGGCCGCCGCGAGGAAGCGGTCAAAGCCTCGGACCGGAGCCTTGCCATCCGGCGGCGGCTGGCGGCGGCTCATCCGCAGGACCAGGAGCTGGCGGCGGGACTGGCCGCAAGCCTCGATCTGGCCGGCGATCTTGAGCGCGAGCGCAAACGTTACGCCGAGGCGCGCGCGCTTTACAACGAGTCGGCTGGCATCGGCCTGGCGCTGAACGCGAAAAATCCAGGCAACCCGGACTATGCGGTGAGCCTGTCGAAGACCCTTATCCGGCTTGGCGACCTCGACTATCTCGGCAGGAATTTATTTGAGGCCAAGGGTCGGTATCGCGACGCATTCGAGAAGATCAAGACCGCGCTGCGCGCCAGCACCGGCGAGCCGCCTACTGACATGCAGCGCGAGCTAACTTGGAACTACAACAAGATTGGCGACGTTTACGCCGGCCTTGACGCATATCCGGAGGCGGACACGGCATACAGAAACGGGCTTTGCATCCGCGAGTATCTTTTTTCCAAGGACCGCACCGACACCCGGCTGCAGCATGACATCTCGTGGAGCCGCAGCAAGATCGCGCGCGCCAAGATGCAGACGGGCGACATTGCCGGCGCCTTGGAAGGTGCGTTCGCCTCGCTTTCGATCCGCCGCAAGCTTGCGGACAGCGATCCCAGAAACCTGATCTGGCGCCGCGACGTGGCGGCCGCCCTGCATCAGATTGCGGAAATAAAGGCCAAGGCGCAGGATTTCACGGGCGCGCGCATGTTCTTTCTCGCGGCGGCGGAAGCGCGTCTGGCGCTGAAAAAGGAAGCGCCGGGCGAGCCCGGCTACGCGGCGGCCTTCGAGGCAAGCATGGCGGGCGCGAAACAAGCGCTGATGAAAAGCCTCGGAAACAGGGGCGGAACCGGGGAGCGGAACTATCGCGAGGCCGTGGCCGAAGAGGAAGCGCACGTCAACGCAAAGGCTGGCGGCCAAACGCGCGATCCATCTGCCTGCTGGGCCGCGATCCTCACCCACCTCAGGGCCGGTGTTGCGGACAACACCCAAACCGCCGCGAGATAAAACACTTTCGTCCCAAATTTGCAGCAAAGGAAGCGCCAGAGGACGCATAAGCCAAAAAACGGCAGTTGAGCCAGTGCCACGCCGCAAAACACGCGCCAAAACAGCGTACTCTGCTATTCTTACGGCGCACCTTAAGCGCCGGATTTGGGGTAAGCGCTGGCGTGCGGCTTGGTGTGCTGGGGGAGGCCGCTAGAATTTTATGCTGGCAAGCGCAATCAAGCCGATCATGAACACGACCATGCCCAGCATGAGAACCAGCCCAAGCGTCCCGCCTTCGCTCGCGCCCTCGCGCCGCAACTCCTCGATCCGCTGCCGGGCCCGTTCCACATAGGCTCCGTCCGGCCAATCCGCCAGGAACTCCTCCAGCTCGCGCAGGCTCGTGGTGGTGGCTACCCTGGTCCAGGCGGCCGCCTCGCTATACGGCTTATCTCCGCCAAAACGCCCGCTATCCTGCGCTGGCCACTTGTGGGCCTGCCCGGCCTGCAACGTTTGATACCTGCTGCGTGCGTAATGCTCGGTGGGACCGCCAGGGAAGCGTTCCAAATGGTTGCGGAAAACATCCGGGTCCAGGCTGCCCTTGATGAAGTTCCAGTTCGCGAGTTCTTCCGCCTCGTGGCGATCATCATCATGAGCGCTGGCAGCCGCGCTGTGCTGATAAGCTCTTTGCCCGGCCTGAGACGAGTGCGCCGCTTGCCGCGTGTTTCCGGCGTGCGCGGAACCGGACCCGCCCTGAGACGAATGGGCCGCCTGCCGTGCATTTCCGGCCTGCGCGCCGGCACGCCCGGCAACGGCGAAAGCCTGCCTCAACGCATTGATCAGGGAATTGCAATCGGTTTCGAACTCGTCCGGACGCAGGCTCACCGAGCCACGGCGCACGAGTTCGCGGATGGCGTCGGGCAGTTCTCCGGCGCTGGGAAGGGCGGCTCCGCCAACCAGAACCGGTATCGCGGGCCGGCGCTGAAGGAGCGCCGCCTCGATTTCCATCCGGACGAAATCTTCCGGATCGCCCGCGCGCGCCGAAAGCCTCTCCAGCCAGCTCGGCCCGATGATGGCCAGGAGCACGTCGCCCCGCGACACCAGCGCGGCGATCTCCCTGGCATATCCCGGCCCTGGTTCGACATAGGCTTCCTCATCCATGAGGACATTGTCCCTGCCGAACTCCTCCGCCAGCCGTGTATATAGCGCACTCATCGTGCGCGGATCGTCGCCGCGCCTGTAGTTTATAAAGATTTTGCCCGCCACGCGTGCCTCGCCCGCCCCTGGAAATATGGGAGAAATTTACATCCAAAGCGCAGCGAAGGGAACCGCCTATCCTAGCCCGGCGGAGCACTTTTGCGCATTTGCGGCGTGGCGTATTGGCGCGGCGGCGGTCCGGGCCGGCTTGCGCGCTGGCGAACGCCGAGGGTGTCCACGTCCCCCTGCTCAGGTCCGCTCCGTTGGCCTCACTTTACATTTTTGCGGGATAATGTCATTATAGGAATAGGAGCAACAACGGAAAGGAGGTGACCTGATGTCAAGTGGGATCTCTGCGCCTGAGCAGCAGTTAGCGCGCGCCACGGCAGCGTTGGAGCAGCCTCCCGCGTTCACTGGCGCGCGCTGGTAAGCGCTGCAAAGCAGCCGGACCGGCTGTTGCCTTAGGCCAGTCTCACGGGCCGCGGAAAACAACCGCGGCCTTAATTTTGCCCGCCAGCGATAGTGGCGCCGCGTCTAGCCCGTACTTCTCACAATCTGCGCGCGCCCTGGCTTGATCTTTGTTCCAGCAAGTCTTTTTCGATCCCCGCCAATACGCCCTGTATTGGCTGCGGTCTCAAAAGCCCTGCTGAAACAAATCTCTGTGCCATCATCGCGCGATCTTACGAGAAATCCAGGCTAACCTGCCCCTGCTTAAAATGCCCTGCCTAAACCGCCGGGTAGGGAGCCGTGTCCTCCATGGCGCGGGAAGAAAAATGCGCGATGAGCGCCGCTCCACAGGGTATGAACCGTTTTTTGGCGCTATGTACCCTAGGTTGCATTTGCCAAGTGAACGCAATTTCGAATCACCCTAACCTACCGGCTGGTGCAACGGGTGATTGTATCTTGTGCCGTGTCCCTGCCGCCGTGAGCGTTGCGTCTGTTGTTTCGGGCAAACTTGGAGAACACATTCAATGCGAAACGTTATTCTCGCTGCGCTGGCCGCAGCGCTGTGTGGAATCGGCAATGCTTCGGCGGCGGATCTAAGTGACGGCTTACAGGAAGGCAGTCTGAAGGACGCTGTGCCCTATTACGCGCCGGTTGCCGGCTGGAGCGGAGCGTATGTGGGTGTTGAGGGTGGCATTGCCTTGCTGACGGAGGAATTCTATGATTCCGAGGGGGACGGTTGCCGGTATAATGGGATTTGTCCCGACGGTCAGGGCATTGGCGGCCTTTTTGGCGGAACCTTGGGCTACAACTACCAGATCCAAAACCTCGTGCTTGGCTTTGAGGGCGATGTTAGCTGGGCTGACATAAGCTCGAAAGTCACCCGCGACACCACGCACTATATCAAGTCCCACATCGACGCCATCGCGACCGCGCGGGTGCGCACCGGCTATGCTCTTGGGACCAACCTTTTTTACTTGACAGGTGGCGCTGCTTTCCTGGAGACGCGGTATGAGGCGATCCGCAATGGCGCTCCCTGCAATACGGGAGAAAGCACTTGCGGTGGCGACAGGTGGCACACTGGCTTCGCCGCGGGGGCGGGTTACGAGGCGATGCTCGCAGGCAATGTGAGTGTCAAGGCTGAATACATGTATGTGGGCACTCCAACCTACGCCCTGACAAACAACATCATCCCCGGAGACAACGAGTATAATTTTATCGAAAACGTCCAGGTTTTCCGTGTGGGCTTGAACTATAAGCTTGATGGCACCGCTCCAGTAGCGGCTCTGTCCGGCGGCAGCATGAAGGATGCTCCGGCCTACGAGGTGCCAGGCGGATGGGATGGAGCCTATATCGGCGTTGCGGGCGGCATCGGCCTGCTCACAACCAAGTTCGATGATTCTCTCGGCCGGGTCTGCATTTCTCAGGGGATTTGTCCCGACGGTCAGGGGGTTGGCGGCCTCATCGGCGGAGGCTTGGGTTACAATTGGCAGTTCCGCAACCTCGTATTTGGCTTTGAGGGCGACATTAGCTGGGCTGACCTGAGGGCAAAGGTTACGACGCTCTACGACCGGTGGAATGAGTCCCGCATCGGCGGGATCGCGACCTTGCGGGCGCGCGCCGGCTATGCCACAGGGGCCAACCTGTTCTATGTGACAGGTGGCGGCGCTTTCCTGGACACGCAATACAAGGCCACAGACGCTGAGCCAGGTCACGGGCAAAACAGCGCTACGGAAAGCGGCTGGCGTCCCGGCTTTGCGGTTGGCGCCGGCTACGAGGCGATGCTTACCAGAAATCTGAACTGGAAGGCCGAGTATCTGTATATCGGCGATCCGTCGTACAGCGTAACGAACCCCGGCTCCACTGGGGACCGGTACGGCTACACCGACGATGTGCAGACTTTTCGTATCGGCCTGAACTATAAGCTCGGCAGCGGCGGCCCTATATATGCGCCTCTGAAATAGTCTGGAAGGGGGCCGCTCCCTTCGAGAATGTCAAATACGGTGCATACCGTGGCAAGTGTTCCCGGCGATATGCAGCTTCGAGGCGGCACCCGGCGGGTGCCTGTGCGCAAAGATAACACTAAGTGGCGGATTACATTGAAGGAATCACCCCTCATCCTGTCCTTCTCCCCATGGGAGAAGGAACGCCCGAATAGCCGCTGCGGGTGAAGCAGCGCCCCCTCTCCCACAGGGAGAGGGGCAGGGTGAGGGGTTGTAACCATCGCACAGTAAGTGACATACTGCTTATCTTTGCGCACATGCGCGAACCCATTTTTTCCGCAGGCTAGTGCATTATTATTGCATGGATTCCCGCTTTCGCGAGAATGACGGCTGAGACGGCCGTCATTTCCGGCGGCTGGTATGACAGGATTTCCCTCACCCGCAGTCTTTCTGCTCTTGATCGATGAGCCGGGGGGACTCGAGTTCAAAGAGGCGGGAACCTTCCGCGCTCGATAGCAGGCCCGTCTCAGCGTAGATATTGAGTTTGGCGCGGGTATCGGTGATGTCGAGGTTGCGCATCGTCAGCTGGCCGATGCGGTCCGCTGGCATGAACGCCGCGTCTTCCACCTTTTCCATGCTCAGCCGCTCCGGCTGATAGGTCAGGTTGGGGCTTTCGGTGTTCAAAATCGAGTAGTCGTTGCCGCGGCGCAATTCGAGCGTCACCTCGCCGGTGATGGCGCGAGCCACCCAGCGCTGGGCGGTTTCGCGCAGCATGAGGGCCTGGGAATCGAACCAGCGCCCTTGATAGAGCAGCCGCCCGAGGCGCATACCGTTGATGCGGTATTGCTCGATGGTGTCTTCGTTGTGGATGCCGGTGACAAGGCGCTCATAGGCGATGTGCAGCAGCGCCATGCCTGGAGCTTCGTAAATGCCGCGGCTTTTGGCTTCGATGATCCGGTTTTCGATCTGGTCGCTCATGCCAAGGCCATGCCGGCCGCCGATGGCGTTGGCCTCAAGGAACAGCGCGACCGGATCGGCGAGGGGCTGGCCGTTGAGCGCGACGGGCTGGCCTTCCTTGAAACGCACTGCCACCGTTTCGGCCTTGACATCGCAGTCCTCGCGCCAGAACGGCACGCCCATGATGGGATTGACGATCCTGATGCTGCTGTCCAGGTGTTCGAGATCCTTGGCCTCGTGGGTGGCGCCAAGCATGTTGCTGTCGGTCGAATAGGCCTTTTCGGCGCTCATCTTGTAGCCGAAGCCATTGGCGGCCATGAACGCCGACATCTCGGCACGCCCGCCCAGCTCGTTGATAAACTCCTGGTCGAGCCAGGGCTTGTAAATCTTGAGGTTTGGGTTGGTGAGGAGGCCGTAGCGGTAGAAGCGCTCGATATCGTTGCCTTTGTAGGTGGAGCCGTCTCCCCAAACGTCGACGCCGTCCTCCTTCATTGCCGCGACCAGCATTGTGCCAGTCACCGCGCGGCCAAGTGGCGTGGTGTTGAAGTAGGTGATGCCGCCAGTGCTGACGTGGAAGGCGTTCGCTTGGATGGCGGCGATGCCTTCGTGGACTAACTGGGCGCGGCAATCCACGAGCCGCGCGCTTTCCGCTCCATACTCCATCGCCTTGCGCGGAATCTCGTCGTAATCCGTCTCGTCGGGCTGGCCGAGGTTGGCGGTATAGGCGAAGACGCGGGCGCCCTTTTGCTTCATCCACAGAAGCGCCGCGCTCGTGTCGAGACCGCCCGAGAAAGCGATGCCGGCTTTTTGCCCCTTGGGCAAGCTTTGCAGGATGGTAGTCATGGTGCGTCCAATCGGTGAAGTGCCTGATGCCTTTTGCGGATTGAGTGCGTGAATAGCAAATTTCGCAGCCGCGGG
The DNA here is from genome assembly GCA_050298295.1 of Rhodomicrobiaceae bacterium. Classification (GTDB taxonomy): domain Bacteria; phylum Pseudomonadota; class Alphaproteobacteria; order Rhizobiales; family Rhodomicrobiaceae; genus Rhodomicrobium. The sequence continues at coordinate 10,256 of JBNKTW010000145.1, read as the reverse complement.
CACGCATTCAATGGCGGCTACCGCCACGAAACAAGACGGCTCCGGAAATGATCCTGCGGCCAGGATCCTGCGTTGGTTGCGGCTTCAACTGCCATTTTTAGGTTGAACGCCGCGAGTTTAGCGCGGGCGCCTGCCATAGAGGCGGCGCAGCTCATCCTTGGCATTTTCGAGGATGTGCTTGCGGTCTTCCGGCAGGCTTCCGCCGGCGCGGTTTATATAGAAGGTCAGCATCGACATGGCCGAGCGGAAGGGACCGGCCTTGCGCCGGGTGCTGGCTTCTGCGGAATCCTTCAGCGACCGCGCGATGGCCACCGGATCGCTCCATGTGAAAATGCCGGGTTCAAGCGAAAGCGCATCGCTTGTCTCAGTGACATGCTGCGACCAACGGTCTTTAGTGGCAGACGCCATTGGCGTTATCTCCGCATCGAGCCCTAAGCGCCGGGCAACGGATTGAGCTCACGCCGCGGCTTTGCCCGCGTGATCTTCCTGGCTCAGGAAGACCTTGCACAGCACCTCGTTCCCGGCGCCCAGATACTCCATGCTGTCGAAGGACATGAGACGCGTTGCCGCGATGCCGCGCCCGTGCGGGTCGGTGGCGCGGTCGGGCGAAAGCTCGACATATTTTGTCCAGTCGAAGCCCTCGCCTTCGTCCTTGATGTTAACGGCGATGGCGTCTTTCCCCGCCTTGAAGGAAAGCCGCGCGTGTTTGTCTTTGTTTTCAGGGGCCTCAAGGCGGCGCTCCACTTCCTCCATCCAGGTGCCGCCGAGGATCAGCTTGGTTTTTTCGCCGTAGGTTATGCCGAGATTGCCGTGCTCCACGGCGTTGATTAAAAGTTCGTTCAGGCCGAACACCACCTTTTCCGGCTCCGGAAAGCAGTTGGCGATATAGTAGGCCAGCGTTTTGGCGTCCTCCAGGGTGCGGAAGCGGAAAATTGCTTCCTCCATGAGACCGAGCATACGCCGCTGACGGCCCACCTCGTCCTTCATTTCTCTCTTGGTGCGGGCATCCTTCAGCGCGGCTTCCAGGATCGCCACCAGAAGAACGTCGTCATAGGGCTTGGTAAGGTAGTAGTAGACGCCCGCCTGGATGCCCTGGAGCACCTGCTCACTGCCGGCGGCGGCGGTCTGCATGATGACCGGAATGTCCTGATACTTCGCGCTATTCTTGATCCGGCTCAGGAATTCCATGCCGTCCATGCCGGGCATCATCCGGTCCAGCACGATCGCTCCGGTATCGGGGTGTTCTTCGAGCTGCTTCAGGGCCGCAAGCCCATCCCTTGCGAGAATGGCCTCGAAACCCGCTCTTACGAGATGGCGCTTGATGATATCGAGGTTGAAATCCTCATCGTCTACGGCGAGTATCTTGGTCTTGATTGCCATTGCCTATCCCGCATGTTGATCCGCGTATCTCGTAACCATGAAGCTTATCCGCACGCCGCTGGGCTTCCGGTTTTCCGCCCAGATCCGCCCGCCATGTGCTTCCACGATCTCCCGGCAGATGGCTAGGCCAAGTCCGATGCCGCCCGCGCCGGTCTTGCTCTTGCTGCTTTGAACGAACTTATCGAACACCAACACTAGTTCGTCTTCGGGGATGCCCGTGCCGCAATCGGCCACTGAGCAGCAGAGCGCATCCTCACCGTCTTCAAGCCCTGTTTCGCTTAGAGTTATATCTATATGGCTTCCGTTCGGCGAGTATTTTACAGAATTTGCTAATAGATTGACTATAACCTGAACCATACGCTGTTTGTCGCACTCCAGTTTCGTGTTCGCCGCCTTGGTATGTATTGTGGTGGTCAAGGATTTTTCCTGCATAAGCGGCTTCATTGCCAGGAGAGCTTCCTCCAGGATGCTGGCAAAATCGCAGAGCGCCATATTGAACGGCATTTTCCCGGATTCCAGCTTGGCGAGGTCCAGAAGGTTGTTCATCAGTCCCAGCAGACGCTGCCCGGCGGTGGCAATATTTTTGAAGTACGTTTCAAGTTCTGAAACATCGGCGGTGGTTGCGGACGTACTCCCTAACTTAGCGTAGCTCAATATGGCGTGCATTGGCGTTCGTAATTCATGGGACATATTCGCAAGAAATTCGCTTTTTGCCTTCAGGGCCTGGTTCGCGCGCTCGAAATTCCTGGTTCTTTCCGCTTCCAGATCCCTCAGCTTCAGGGCGTTCGCTTTGAACGTCTCAACCGCTTTTCCCATCTCAGCCAGTTCGTCGTTTCCTTCTGACGGAACCGCCACATTAAGATTTCCATGGGCCACGCCCAGGAGCGCGCCGCGCAGGCTGCTAAGCCGCCGGGTTATGTGCCGGGTGATGAAGAGATAAGCGCCCACGAGAACGGCGATGCTGCAAACCGGCAGCAAGGCAAGCAGAAAGCTGTAGACTGGGAGTTCCGCATTCGAAGCCGCGACCAATTGCGAGACAGTGTCGCGGGAGTGGCCCGCGGCCTTTCCCACGGCGGCGGCTAGCTTTGCCTCCATCTCCCGGCTTTCCCGCACCAGCGTCCATGCCCTTTCCTGCGCGGCAAGCCCTCGTCTCCGCGCATCCATAATGGAGCCATCGTCTGCAAAAACGAGGAGACCCTCCACCGCCGAGGTGAGCTGTTTTGCGCCGGGAGAGCTGGGAAGCGCTTTCAAGGCGGCGTGCACGCGATGAGTGGCCGCTGTTAGCCGGTCCCCCAAGTGCATGAACTGTGCGTGCCCGGTTGCAAGGGAGATTTCGTCAAGAATTCCCATGATGAGATTGATCTCGGCTTTAAGGCCCATGAGAGCCATAAGAGCCGGCAAATCCTTCTCGCCAAGTGTCTTCAGCGCATCCTTATCCACTTGCTCGCCGGAGCCGGAGGCGCTTTGGCGCAGCGCCATCGCCAGACCGGAATTTGCCCCGTCCACGAGCGGCTCCAGCGCTTCCACCGTTTTCCGGTGTGCTTCCATCGCCTCGGCGGTCAGCGCCCGCTGCTTGGCGTCCAGGCCGATGCGCCCGGCGGTCGCGTTTCCAAGCAGAACGGCGGTGAAGGAGAGATCGTCAATCAGCGTCCGCAGCGCTTTCAGCTCTTTCAAGTGCTCGCGGGGGGCTGGAATAGCCGCAAGGTTCGCAATCATCGCCGACCTGAATCTGGTGGCGGCGCCCATGGCCTTTTTCAGCTCCGCGCCGGTGTTGGCGCGCGCGATATCCGCCGACATCGCCGTCAAAGCCGAGGCCCGCTGCGAAATCGCCAGCAGTTCCATGATCGGTGGAAGGCTTTGATTTTCGATCTGGTAGAGCCTTTGCACAAGCGGGCGGCAAGAGAAAAACGCCACGCTCGTCGCGAGAAGCGTGAAGAAGGTGATGGCCGCGAAGCCCAAAATGAGTTTGCATTGGATGGTGCGCGGCCTGCACAGTCCTTCCGTCAAATCGGGCAGTCTGGGCCGGACCTGAAAGGCGGAAGCGAGCGGTGTGTTGGCCAATTGCATGGTTCAGCGCCTGCCTGCCTGTTCTTGCGCAACCCGGGCCGGCCGGACTGCCCGACCGGTGCCCGCGGCTGCCACAAAGGTTCCATCCGGCTGGGGGGCGGTCAGGAGCACCGCATCGGAGCCATGATTGCCGCCAGGGGCAAATTCAAGCTTGAACCCGTCCAAATCGAAGGAGTGTCCGGGGATCTTGGCAGGGAAAGCGCGGCGGATAGGCTGGTCCGGTGGTTTCTTGGCGGCCTGGATCGAATTCGCTGGCTCGTACCCGCCGTCCTCCAGAATTGGCCTGAGCTTCCAGCCCCTGACGTTCCCGGCCCTGTTCGTTTCCCTATAGGCTGCGAGGAAACAGCGCCCGGGCGGCCCGGCAAGCGCTGGCAGGCGTAACCGCGCAGCCGCACAAGGGATGGACAGATACAGGCACGGGTGTTTCATCCAGGGGCCCAACGCACATGGCTTCCCGACATAATCGCAAGCCGTCATTGAAATAGGATTAATGCACAATCTAAAATGGTGCTGCCGGGGCTTAATTATTCCGGGGGGCGCGCCGCAAACACCGGGTGTGCTCCCGCACCGGGGATTGCGCGCCATCGTGTGCCGCGAGGACGGCCAGCATCCACGTTCGTCTTTGGCCATCCAGCCACCAAACGCACCCCATTTCCGGCGCCTCCTCAAAGAAAGTGCAAGAAATAGTTGAGACAATGTGCGGACAACCCGGCCTGGGGCGCTTTGACACTGGCCTCGCGCCGCTGCGCACAATGTATGCAGCCGGCTCCATCATGGAGCGCCGGCGCAAGAATATCGCGGATTATTACGAACGCCGGCTGCGGCGCAAGGACGGGCATCCTGTGTGGGCGCTCGTTTCCGGCGTTCCCGTTTTCGGCGAAGCGGGCGAGTATCAAGGCTCCTTCGCCATGTTCACGGACATCACCGCCCGCAAGGCGGCGGAGGAGGAACTCCGGCAGTACAAGGACCAGCTTGAGGAAACCGTCCAGCGGCGCACCGCCGAACTCCTCGTCGCCCGCGACGCGGCGGAGGCGGCCAACAAGGCCAAATCCATCTTCCTCGCCAATATGAGCCACGAGCTGCGCACGCCGCTGAAAGCCATTCTCGGCTTGTCCAGCCTGATGCGCCGCGAGCCGGACGCCAATGCCGGGCAGCGGGAAAAGCTCGACATCATCAACCGCAGCGGCGAACACCTGCTGACGCTGATCAACGACGTGCTGGAAATGGCGAAGATCGAGGCCGGGCGGGTGCAGCTTGAGGCAGCGCCGTTCGACATCGGCGGCATGGTGCGCGGCGTCGTGGACATGATGCGGTTGCGCGCGGAGGAGAAAGGCCTGCGGCTGCTCCTCGACCAGTCCTCGAAATTTCCGCGCCACATCAAGGGCGATGAAGGCCGCCTGCGCCAGATCCTCATGAACCTGGTCGGCAATGCGGTGAAATTCACCACCGAGGGTGGCGTGACCATCCGGCTGGGCGTGAAGGACGATGCCCGCCAGCATCTGCTGATGGAGGTCGAGGACACCGGCCCCGGCATCGAACCGGAAGGCCAGAAGCGCCTCTTTCAACCCTTCGTGCAACTGGCCAAGTCGGAGATGCAGAGAGGCACCGGTCTGGGGCTGGCCATCACCCGCCATTTCGTCGAGCTGATGGGCGGCACGATCGGCGTCGAGAGCACGCCGGGCAAGGGTTCGGTTTTCCGGGTCGAGCTGCCGGTGGAATTGGCGGATGAAAGCGAGACCGGCGCCGGGCAGGAAGCCGGGGAAGCCGGCGAGGTCTGCGGACTGGAGCCCGGTCAGCCGGCCTACCGCATCCTCATTGCCGAAGATGAGCGCGACAACCAGCTGCTGCTGACAAAGCTGATGACGAGGATTGGCCTTGAGACGCGGGTGGTGAAGAACGGCGCGGAAGCGGTGAAACTGTTCGAGGAATGGAAGCCGGATTTCATTTGGATGGACCGGCGTATGCCTGTAATGAACGGTGTCGAGGCCACGCGGCGTATCCGCCAGCTGCCTGGCGGCAAGGACGTGCCAATCGTCGCGGTGACCGCTTCGGTGTTCAAGGAGCAGGAGCAGGAGCTGTTCGGCGCGGGCATGAACGGTCTGGTGCGCAAGCCGTACCGCTTCGGCGAAATCTACGATTGCCTGGCGCGGCATCTGGGCGTGAAATATGTGTACCGGCAGGCCGCGCCGGAGGCCGGGGCCGCGCCAGGGGCGGAAGCCGCGGCCGCGCTGACGCCGGCCATGCTGGCCGCCCTGCCGGACGGGCTGCGCCAGCGGCTTCATGACGCCCTCGTCCGCCTGGATGGCGACAGCATCGCGGCGGCCATCGAGGAGATTGGCAAAACCGATCCTGAGCTGGCGGGCACCTTGAAGCGGCTTGCGGCGGATTTCGATTATGCGGCGATCTTGAAGGCGCTGGGGGCGGGAGGCGGTGGCTCTGTCTAGGCCCTGCGTGGGATCCGGCAGTTTAATTGCGCCGCAGCGCTGTCTCCGCGCACGCGCATGGGCGTTCGCGGCAATGACGTTGCGGATCGTTGCTGCTGCCTCTCGCCACCGGATATGATAATGTGCCGGATCGTTGTAATTTCACGATTTTCTGGCCTCATTTGCAGGACATGTTGAGGATTGCGCGTGCCGCGTGGTTCTCACGTTCAGCCTAACCAAAGAGCAGGGGCAATCGCACAATGCCATCCATCGAAACCGGAGCGGAACGCAAGCTTATCGTCGCGCTCGACATGCCGGACGCGGACGAAGCGTATGTGTTCTGGCAGCGGCTGGCGCTGCGGGGCGCGGTGGCCAAGATCGGACTTGAGCTGCTGTTCGCGGGCGGCGCCGAGCTGGCGCGCAAGCTTTCGGCTGAAGGCGTGCGCGTCTTCGTGGACGCGAAGCTGTTCGATATCGGTAACACGGTCGAGCGGGCCACGGCGCGGGTGGCGGCGCTCGGCGCGGCGTTCCTGACCGTTCACGCGCAAGACCCGCAAACGCTTGCCGCCGCCGCGCGCGGCCGGGCAGGCTCAAACCTCAAATTGCTCGGCATAACGCTGCTCACCAGCACGGCGCCGGATAGCCTCGGCGCGCAGGGCATTTCCATGTCTCCGGCGGAACTCGTGCAGCGGCGCGCGCGTTTTGCCGCGGACGCCGGCTTCGATGGCGTGGTTTCGTCGCCCCTGGAAGCGCCCAGCCTCAAGGCGGCTTTCGGCGGCAGGCTCACCGTGGTCTGCCCCGGCATCCGGCCTGCAACCGGGCAAGCCGTTAGCGGCGACGATCAGGCGCGCACCGCCACCCCTGCCGATGCGTTGCGGGCCGGCGCGGATTACATAGTGGTTGGCCGCCCCATCACACAGGCGGGCGATCCCGCCGCCGCCGCCCGCGCCATCATCGCCCAGATGGCGGAAGCGGGACTGTAGCAGGGGAGGGAAGGAGAAACGCATGACGCGCAAGGCGCTTATCACAGGCTGGGCTCATTCGCCCTTCGGCAAGCTCGAAGACCCGGACACCGAGGCGCTGATGGCGCGCGTTGTCCGCCCGGCGCTCGATCATGCGGAAGTCGCGCCCGAAGAGGTGGACGGCGTTTTCGTGGGCGTGATGAACAACGGCTTCCAGAAGCAGGACTTCCAAGGTGCGCTTGTGGCCTTGAACGAACCCGCGCTGGCGTCAAAGCCCGCGGTGCGGCTTGAGGATGCCTGCGCCACAGGCTCGGCGGCCCTTTACGCGGCGCTGAATTTCCTCGAAGCAGGGCAGGGCAAGGTCGCGCTGGTGGTGGGCGCGGAGAAGATGACGGCCAAGCCCACAGCTGAGACCGGCGATATCCTGCTTGGCGCGAGTTACCGCAAGGAAGAGGAGGAGGTCGCGGGCGGTTTCGCAGGCATCTTCGCCCGCATCGCGCAGAACTACTTCCAGCGCCATGGCGATCGCTCGGAGGAATTGGCGCGCATCGCCGCCAAAAATCATAGGAACGGCGTCGAAAATCCCTATGCACAGATGCGCAAGGATTTGGGCTTCGAGTTCTGCAACACGGTCTCGGAGAAGAACCCCTACGTTGCGCATCCCCTGCGGCGCAGCGACTGCTCGCTGATCTCCGATGGTGCTGCGGCCATTGTACTGGTGGCCGGGGATGCGGCCGGCAACGCGCCACGCGCGATCCGCTTCCGCGGAACCTGCCACGCGAACGACATCCTGCCGCTTTCAAGGCGCGATCCGGTGGAGTTTGGCGGCGCGCGGCGGGCGTGGTCGGGCGCGCTGCAGCAGGCTGGCGTGTCGCTCGGCGATTTAAGCCTCGTGGAGACGCATGACTGCTTCACCATCGCCGAGCTTATCCATTACGAGGCCATGGGCCTCACGGAACCCGGCAAGGGGCACATCGCCGTGCGCGAAGGCTGGACGGAAAAGGGCGGAAAGCTGCCGGTAAACCCCTCGGGCGGCCTCAAGTCCAAGGGGCATCCCATCGGCGCGACGGGCGTCTCCATGCACATCATGGCTTCGATGCAGCTCATGGGCGAGGCGGGCGGTATGCAGATCCCGGATGCGAAGCTCGCGGGCGTCTTCAACATGGGCGGCGCCGCCGTGGCGAACTTCTGCTCCATCCTGGAGCGCGCGCACTAATACAGATGCGCCGCCCGCACGGCTACCGCCTTGTCCGGCTTCAAAAGTAGCGGCGCGATTCAAGCCGCCGCTTTCCTCAGTGGCAGAATGGAAACAAGTTCAGGATCGGAAGCGAGCACAAGTTTCCAAACATAAAATAGAGCCCCTTTCCGAGGAGATAAATCACCGCCAGGATGCCGCCGGCGACGCCGACCTGCGTCAGCATCCACTGATTGGCGATCTCGCGTAAGGCAGCGGTGTTACTGCGCGTGGCGCTGGTTTGATTGACGAGCGCCGCGGTTTGAACGCTGGTGGTGACCGCCTGCAGGCGCTGGCGCAGCGCCCGAAGCCGTTCACCGACACCTGATATGAACTCGGAATAGGGTCTCAGGTTACGCTCCGCGAAGGTGCGGTAGGGAAGCCAGGTTGGGATGTACCCAGAATTGAGGCGATCTATCATTGTATAGTATCTTTTGAAATGCAGCTCAGATCTAGCAATGCAATAACTTATGCCACCTGTCGCTGTCCTGCTGAGGCGATCCAGCTTGGAGCTAATAGTGATTAAGTTTAACTCTGCCAAGTTATTCTCTTCCTGTAGCTGCTCTATCTGTTTGTCACGCTCCATTTGTATTTCATTTCTTTTTCTAAGCAAGATACCTTTTCTTGTTCTTGTTGTTAGAATCCGTCTAAGTGAGAAACGTTTCGATTGAAGATGGGCGATTTTTTCTTCAAGCATTAGCGCTTGCTTTTCTTTTTGCTCTAAATGCTGAAACTTCAGGCCAATCTTCGTCCGCTGCTCCATCCAGTTCGTGAGGACGTCGTTGAGGTCTTGGCCGAGTGCGCGGACGTGATCGCTCGCGTTACGAATCGCCGCCCAATCCTTAAGCGCAAACAGGCGCATCGTTTCCAGCAAGTTCACCCGCTCAACTATCCGGCCGATCTGCCTCCGGTTGGGCTCCCCCTTGGTGATCAAAAGATATCGTAGCGGCGCATGGCTGCCTGGGCCGCGCAACGTTTCGGGAAGGTGGGCCTCGCCGCCGATTTCCGCATCCCGGCTTGCGCTTTCGTCGCTGGCGAATATCGCGTCCGCCATCGCCCCTTCAGCCGTACCTCTCATCGGCCTGCGGGCGCCAAGCGACGTTACGAAGAGGGCCCGCCAATCCATCACGCCGCAAGCGACGAATTCCTTGTAATCGGCCCACCGGGTCGTCCTTCGTATGAACGGCCAGTAGGCTTTAAGTACGTAATTCGGCTCGTTCTTCTCCTGATTGAAGCGGTCGAATGCCTCTCTGCCGCGATTTGCGTTGGCGATCCGGCGGGCAAGACGGTCACTCCCGCTAAGCCCCTCCGTTTCGTAGCCATCCGCCGAAAGAACCAAGCCGCGGAAGCTGCCAAATATGCACGCTTGCACATCCCCTTCTCCAAGCAGGGTATCGAAATTCAATCCAAAATCGCGCCTGAACTCGTCCCAAACGGAGTTGTACAAATAGTCCGCGGCGCCAAGCAGCTTCTCGCGTTCCCAGCCGCTAACGCCGTTCTCGGGGAGCAGTTCCTGCTCGACCTCGCGGCGGCCGTTTCTTTCGCAAACGCTGCGGATATATTCGGCGTGTCCGAAAATCTCTCCGCGCAAGCCTCCGCCCGCCTCCGCCGCCGTGTAGACCGGCGGCTTGTTCCACGGTTTCCCGGCGTCGATGAAAATGCTGATCGTGGCGTGATCCATTAGCATTTCGGACTGCACATGGACCCGCAGCGCTTCCTCCGGTATGCTTTCCGCCGGCGCCGCGTCCGCTAGCGTGGCGTCTGCCGCTGCGGACCTGCGCTTCCACCAAATTGTGAAGCACACGGATTGCGGTTCAACGATTTTATATAGCCGCGGCGACGCTTTGCGGAGCGCTTCCCCTTCCTCTTCCTCTTCGAGGCTCTTGACCTCCTCCAGCCCCATGCGCTCCCACGACTCTTCGGGAACCTTGGGATGTCTGCCCTTTCGCGCCAGGGTATCCAGAACGTTTTGCACGATGCCGGCGAAGTGCCCACGTCTTTTCTCGAAATTGCCAGGCTCAACGCCCTCGGCGTTCGGATCGCACTCCCTTTCAGGCCAAAGGGCTATGTGCCAGATGAGCGTGGGAGCGCCGAAAACTGGAGGCGGGCTATTGTGGCCCACACGCATGATCTCGTTGTAGCGCCGGGAAAAGCAATGTGCATCCCGCGGCCGGCGGCTGGGTTTGGGAG
>JBNKTW010000144.1:0-11547 GCA_050298295.1 Rhodomicrobiaceae bacterium | reverse complement strand
AACGCGCCACCTTGCGTGTCTTTTTGCCCGTCCGCCGCGTTACGGAAAGGCTTACATACCCTGGGTATGCGCACCTTTCCGCGCCTGGCGGGCGGACAAAAATCCTGTGCAATCTGACGCGTTTATTTCGCATCGAGCCCTTAAGAGAGCCAAAGCGCAGAAAGGAAAGTTAATGTAGCATTACATCGGCCCCCTCAGCGCCCGCGGCTTTCCTCCATCGAGATGTACTGTACCACGAAGGTGCGGTCGCCCAGAGGCAGCGGCTCCGGCGGCTTCGGCATACGCGCCTGCTTCACCGACATCATCACCGCGGTGTCGAGCCACTTGTCGCCGGCGCTCTTGATCATCCGCAAGCCCTGGAGCCGGCCGGCGTTGCTCACCTGGAACGTCACGATGACGGTGCCGTATTTACCGTTGCCCATCGGCTTGGTGGCGGCCAGCGCCCAGACGACCTCGCGGGCAAACGGATCGGACTTGCCCTTGTGCGTGGCGCCGGGCCGCATGACCGAAACGCCGCCGGCGCGGACCTCAGCCTTTGCGCTCCGGCGCCGGGACTGCGATGGGCGCTCGCTGCGGGCTTTGGCGGCCTTGAAGGCGTGGTCGAGTTCCGCGCTGAACTGTGCCGAGGCCGCCTGAATGAAACCGGCGGCGTCGAACTTCCGCGTTTTCGGCGCATCCGACGATTCGGGCGTAAACCAGGGGTCCGCCTCCTGCACCGGCTGCTGCTCGGGCTTGGGTGGCGGCGCCGGCGGAGGCTCAGGCGGCGGGGAGGGGAGGGCGGCGAATTCTCGTCCCGGCGTGGGCGCGGGCACTGCTTCGCGCCGGAACGGGTCCGGGCTGAGCCGGTCGAGTTCGGCCGCGCTGATGACCGACACGGGCAGGTTTTCGGGCACGCCGTCCGCCAGGCCGAACCGCTCCGGCTGGCTGGGCCAGCGGATGAAGGTTCCGACGGCGGCCAGATGGATGAGCAGGGCAGCAAGCAGCGCCAGGTAAGGCCAGCGCAAACGCCTGCGCTGGAGCCCCGCGAACTGCGCGCGCCCTGGCTCACGCTCCGCCGTCAGCGCGTATTGCGGCGGGGTGGGGCCTTCTTCGGGAACGGTGCGGTCCGCCACAAGGCCGAAGCCTGGGGGCAGGGGGCCCTCGGGTTCGCTCCGGTCCGCAACCAAAGCGAAGCCCGCCCCCGCCGCGGCGGGGGCAAACCCGGCGCCGTCCAAGCCGGCAGCCGTAGCCGGTTCGGTAAGGCTATGGTAGCGTATGGCCAATAAAGTTTCCCCGCGTGCAGTATAGCCGCCGCGCCAGTCTTGACTAGATATTCCACGCAGCGCATGTCACAAGCGATAGGATCAGTCTTTCCGGAGAACTGTACCGGATGAGCAACGCTGGACACCAAAATGACCGCGGCCAAGCGCCGGACCCATTCAGCCTAGAGCGATTCGTAGCCGCGCAGGAGGCCACCTATACCCGCGCCGTGGCCGAGTTGCGGCAAGGACGGAAGCAAAGCCACTGGATGTGGTATGTTTTTCCGCAGATGCGCGGTTTAGGCCGCAGCCCGCTTGCGCAAAAATACGGCATTGCCTCCGCCGCCGAAGCCCGCGCCTACCTCGCTCACCCGATTCTGGGGCCGCGCCTCATCGAATGCACGCAACTCGCGCTCGATGCGGACAAGGCTTCGGCTGGCGATATATTCCCTTTCCCCGACGATCTCAAATTCCGCTCCTGCATGACGCTGTTCGCGCAAACCGCGGCGGAGCCAAGCGTTTTCAGCGCCGCCCTCCGGAAATACCATGGCGGCGAACCGGATCCCGGAACGCTGCGCCTGCTTGCCGGCGGGTAGCCGCCGGAGCGCTAGCCGGGGTTCTTGCGGCTCTTAAGCCAGTCCTCGTAAGTACCCGACTCGTAACCCTTTTCGCGGATGAAGCGGAGCATGGACAGGAAATCATCCGGCTTGACGTAGCCGAATCGGCCCAGCTCCTCGTGCGCCGCGGTATCCGATGGCTTGAAAAACTGAAACGTTGGCGTGGCATTGACGCCGAGCTTGTAGGAAAGCTCTTCCTCGGTTAGCTTGGCGCCGCCGAAATCGGCAATCTCGCGCTTGCCGCGCAAATTGAGCTGAATTACGCTGAAATTCGCTTGCAGATAAGCGGCGATATCGCCCCGCGCGAAATTCTCCAAGTGTAGGCGCTTGCACCAGCCACAGGCGCGCATCTCCCAAAGAAGTACAAAGTTCTTCCCCGTTTTCGCGGCGTTCGCGAAGTCCGTACCTAAATTTCCAGATGTCTTCGTCAGCCAGGGCTCGCGGTAAAGTCCGTCAGGGCCGAGCTTGGGCAAAGCATATGCACTGGCGATACCGCCTAAAAACGAGGCTCCGCCTGCCAGGAAGGTGCGCCTGGACAACAGAGCGGAGGATTCTTTGCCTGTATGCGCCATTGCAGCTTCCCGGATCGTGCTTATTTGCTATCGCTACTATCACATTCATATATATAATAGCAAATATGAGACCTGCAATTTTAGATAAGGGGTTCGAAGCTGCATGACCGCAGAGAAGTGCACCACTCCGCCCGGCATCCCAGAGGCGGAATGCACCGGCAGGTGTAAAGGCTTCCCCGATATCGAGAAATTGATGCGGACCGCGCATCAGGCGAGCCACTTTCTAAAGGCGCTATCGCACGAAACACGGCTGGTGCTGCTTTGCCTTCTATCGGAAGGCGAGCGTTCGGTCACGGACCTGGAAAACATCCTAGCCCTGCGCCAGCCGGCAGTGTCGCAGCAGCTTGCGCGCCTGCGGCTCGACGGCCTAGTCAGCACCCGGCGTGACGGCAAGGTGATCTACTACAGCATAGCTAACGAAGACATCCGGCAAGCGATCATGCTTGTCTACGAGCTCTTCTGCAAGGACGATCCAGACGCGGGCAATAACCTGCACCTCTGGCAAAGTTGAATTGCGGCGGATCGTGGCTGGGCCTTTGGCCGCCACCTTGGAAGACTGTTACTTCTTCTTATTCATCTCGGTTTGGATTTCGATCGAAACGTCGTCCGAAACCATTGGGGCGGCGAGGGACACGCCGAAATCGGTACGCTTGACCGTTGTAACCGCGCCAATGCCGAGCGTTTGCTTCTTGCTCATCGGGTGCGGACCCGCGAAATTGAGCGTAACGTCAAGCGTCACCGGCTTCGTCACCCCTTTGACGGTGAGATCGCCAGTCACCTTGCCGCTCTTATCGCCGGTCTTCTGGAATTTCGTGCTCTTGAACGTGATCTGGGGGAATTTCTTGGCGTCGAACAGCTTCTCGCCTTTCATGTGCTCGTTGAACACCGGCGAGAAGGTCTCGATGCTATCGGTTGCGAAGGTTACGTTGACGCTGCTCTTCTCCGGGTTCGCCTGGTCGTAAAGAAGCTCGCCCTCATACTTCAAGAAGTGCGCGCATTGGCGGCTGACGCCCAGATGGTCCCAGCAGAACCGAATTTCTGTATGCAGAGGATCGAAGGTGTAAGCCTCTGAAGCGGCGGTTGCATTCTGCACCGATGCGAAGATGGCCGGAACGGTAAGCGCGGCGAGCCGGAATAGGTTCATTCAGCTTATCTCCTGTTTGTGCATCACTCTGACACAGAGCTAGCTTGGCAAAGACAAAACTTCAAGAAGATGCGTGAAAGCAACCGCCCTGCACTTGAGGCGGAGCGGAATACCTCCTGGCTTCGTTACTTGCCGTTGGCGATAAGCCCGTCGGAAATCGTGGACGCCTGCTTCATGAAGCGCCGGATCGCGACCAGGGCGGGCTTGGTGCAGGTGCGGTAGGTGCGCGAATAATCGCGGTAGCCGCGGTTGAACCTTTCGACGAGCTGGGCCCTTCTCAGTGCGCTCGTCCCCTCGGAAAGGGTAAGCTCGCGCATGTGCTCGCGCCAAACCTGCCCCTCGTTAGCCCCGCAAAGCTCGCGGAGGTAATGAAGCGTGCCTAGGATTTCGGCAAGCCGGAAGAGCTGGGCGTCGTAAGGTCTTTTGTCCGTGATGGGGGGCGGAGGAGCCGGAGGCGGGGGAGGCGGCGGCTTGGGTTCGGGCCGCGCAGGCGCGCGGCGTTCCTCTCTCCAGAAAAACGGGAATTGCGCTGAGGCTGGCGTCACGGCAAGCGCCATTAACGTGGCCGCCATGCCTGCCGCGATCGCTGCTCTCGTATTGCGCCACCGGCCCGAATTCATCGCTTGTCCTTCCGCAAGGCCAACCTGGCTTTCCCGATTGCTGTCTCAAGGCCGGGCGTCCGCTCCAGGCCCGCAACGGCCTCAACACTGAACCACGCGGCGTCCAAGGCGTCTCCAGCGGCTGCGAGCGTCCCGGAAAACCGCTCCGAGGCATAAACGGCTATCGTGTAATGCGTCTCGACGGCGCCGCTTGAGTCCCGGACGATAGCGTCCGCAACATCGCTTAAAGTCAGCTCCAAAGCAAGCAATCCCGTCTCTTCCAACAGCTCCCGCCTGGCTGCTTCAAGCGCGGTTTCCCCAAGCTCGACTGCTCCGCCGGGGAGCGACCAGGCGCCACGATAGAGCCCCTTGCCCCGCTTCACGAGGAGGACATCGTTTCCCTCGAACAGGGCGGCCGAAACTCCGGCCCTGGGATAAGCTTGCAGCATCGGCGGCAAATCCAGCGCTTCCGCGCGAGTGAGTTATGGGATATTCATAAACCTTAAGCCCTGTGCGAAGCCGCCAGGGTTATGGCCGGTGCCGGAACGGGTTCCCTATGTCCCATCGCGAGAAAGCCCAAGCGCAAGTTCATGTGCGTCTCTCCTTCCCCAATGGCGGAAGCCTCGGCGAGTGCGACATCGCCTTGATCGAGACGCTCAAGCGCTGCCGCTCGATTCTGGGCACAAGCAAGCTCATGGGGCTGTCCTACCGCAAAACCTGGCTCATGACCGACGCGCTGAACCGCATGTTCGAATCGAAAGTCATCGAGACCTTCCCCGGCCGGCGCGGGGCTGGCGCGGAAGTGACCGTGTTCGGGGAGCGGCTGGTGGCGCTCTTCCGCTCGGTCGAGCGGCGCTCGGCAAGCGGGGCGGCCGCAGCCATCGGCGAGCTTACGGCGTCTCTTGCCTGGGATTTCGAGACGCAAGCGGCGGGCGGGGTTCCGGAAGCTCATGAGGCTTGAGGTCCATCTTTGAAATTGCCACGGTCTTGACCATCACCCAGGCCCGAAGCCCGGTCTGAAGGCCCAGGCGCTCCACTGATTCCCAAGTGACGAGCGAGTGTATGCGGGTCGTGCCCAGATCGAAGGTGACGCAGGCATAGGGCGCATCCAGATATTTCACCTCGGCAATCGTGCCGGGTAGCCGGTTGGTGATGGATACGTCCATTGGCCGCGACAGGGCGATGGAAACGTCGCTTGCGTCGATTTCGACCGCAACGCCTGCTCCAGGCGGTGCGCCGACCTTTGGGACGCGCAACTCGCCGTCACCGAAAAACAGCGTCGAGAGGCCCATTTCCGGACTATGATGCAGTACGCGGGCGTTGAGTGTGGTGGATATCCGGGGCATGACAAGGCTTGCCAAGTTTGAGTGGCGACGGCCAAACTACGTGCAAATTTCATGCAAACGCAAGCGGCCAGCGCCGCCGCATCACATGGCGCGCCGCATTGAGCGGGCTGCGGGTGCGTGCTATGCTATGTAAATAGAAATGTGGACGGCGAGGTAAGTTACGGCATGGTATTTGAAAATCCGGGGGCGGTTGAGGCCCAGGCGAACGAGGCGGCGATAGATCTGTGCGTGCGGCGTTTTTACGGACGGGCGCAAAAGGATCCCCTGCTTGCCCCCATATTCGAAGTAAGCGTGCCAGACTGGGATCACCATATCAGCAAGATTCACGATTTCTGGTCGCGCATTTTGCTGGGAACTGACCGCTATTCAGGTTTTCCTTACCCGCCACATGTGCTGCTTCCCGTCGAGCCGGAGCACTTCGCCCGGTGGCTGGCGTTGTTCGAGGAGACGGCGGTGGAAACCCTGCCCGCGGCGCTTGCCGGAAAAGCTGTTGAGAAGGCCAAGCACATGGCTTCATGCTTTCAGTCGGGCATGTTCCCGTTTGTGGATCAAAACGGCAGGCCCAGCCGGCAGCCGGGGTGCTAAGGCGAACGGTGCCTTGAACCGTGGGTGCCGCCCCTTATGCTGTCCTTCCCCCGCAAACTCGCCTTGGCGAGTTTGCATCTTTACGTGTCCGCATCCGCGAGTGGATGCGGATGGAGAAGGAACCCTCGGACGGCCCGCGGCGAAAACTCCGGCATCCCCTCTCCCACAAGGAACAGGGTGAGGGGTTGAACCTTCAAATCAAGCTGGAATCTGGCGCCGGACACGCATCGCCGGGCTAGGCCGCGCCTGGCCGCTTTTTCTCGAAAGCGATGGTGATGCTGTAATCGCCTGGCTGTGTGCCCTCCCTGACCGGGATCGACACATCGCGCACAACCGCGAAATAGGAAATCGGGTTTTCCCTGGTAATCGTCACGTTAAGTGTAAACGGCTCGGAGGCGAGCTTGTTCCTGGTTCTATCGAGAACTTTCATGGTGGCGGGCAGAATGACGGGGCCGGGTTTGCCCTTGGGCCCTAGCAGGACGCGTCCGGCGATGCCGTACTTCACCTCGACTATGCCGCCGTCGAACTTGCATTCCCTGGCGGTCTTGGTGATCTCGCTATGGTGGATGACGGCCCTGCTGTTGCCAACCCGGTTGCCCGCATAGAGGGTAATGTCGCGCCGGCCAGGTTCAACCTGAAGAATGGGGCAGCCGTTAGCGGCGGCCATCTCGATTGGGCCGTCGGAGTTCTGGCGCGCGGCCGTCAGCATACTTTCCTCGGTGATGATCGGCGTCCAGGTTTCCTGCTTCCTTTTGGCGAAGAGGCCCCGGTCGCCCATCGAGGGCATTGACATGCCGCAGCCGCAGAGCACCGCTGCCGCAAGCGCGAGGCCGACAATTCTAAAGACCACCGGTTCGAATCGCCTCATCTGCCCTTCCAGTATCACCTTGTCCAACCCCGGCGTCCGCGCCCGCACCCGCGACTTTAGCCGGCTTCGTTTTTTATGGTTTGCCAGGCTCAACCTTGTTACAACGGGACGACGCATTAGAACGCGCTCATTGCGAACCTAACGGTCCGCGGAAAGGGCCGCAAGCTTGAACGCTCCCTTCCCCGCCAAATTTGACCTTTTTGCGGATGGCGGTTTGGCATGTGCTACTCAGCCGCGCAGGAGGTGGCCCTTATGACGATGAAACCACACCTTGATGTGCTCCTCGCGGCGCCGCGGGGGTTTTGCGCCGGGGTCGACAGGGCCATTCATATCGTCGAACTTGCCTTAGAGAAATATGGGGCGCCGGTCTATGTCCGGCATGAAATTGTGCACAACCGGACGGTGGTGGAGGGTCTTATCGCCAAGGGCGCGGTTTTCGTCGAAGAGCTGAGTGAGATCCCCGATACCGCCGCGCCGGTGATTTTCTCGGCGCACGGCGTACCCAAGACGGTGCACCAGGAGGCCAACGCAAGGAATTTGCTCTATCTGGACGCCACCTGCCCGCTGGTTTCGAAGGTTCATGCGGAGGCGGCGCGCCATTATGCGAAAGGCCTCGAGATCGTTCTGATCGGCCATTCCGGCCATCCGGAGGTCATCGGCACGCTGGGCCAGCTTCCGCCCGGCGCAATCACGCTGCTCGAAAGCATAGAGGACGTTCCCGGGCTCAATCCCCGCAATCCGGCGCGGCTCGCTTACATCACCCAAACCACGCTGTCGGTCGGCGACACGAGCGAGATCGTGAAGGCCTTGAAGGCGCGCTTCCCGCTCATCCAAGGCCCCCACAAGAACGACATTTGCTACGCCACGACCAACCGGCAAAGCGCGGTCAAGGCTATCGCGGCGCGGTGCGACGCGATCCTCGTGGTCGGCGCGCCGAACAGTTCCAATTCCAAGCGGCTGGTGGAAGTGGCGCTCAAGTCCGGCTGCGCGAAGGCGATGCTGGTTCAGAAGGCGGCGGAGATTCCCTGGGAGGATTTGCAGCGCATCAAGACGCTTGGGCTGACGGCCGGCGCCTCCGCCCCGGAGATCCTGGTCGAAGAGATCATCGAAAAGTTCAAGGCCCGCTACGAGGTCGTCATCGAGGCCGTGAGAACCGCGGCCGAGAATGTGATCTTCAAGATCCCGCGGACCCTGCAACCGGCTGCGGCGCAGTAAACTCATGGCGGTCTATACAGAAGTTGCGGCCGAAGAGCTGGATGCGCTCTTGGAGCGCTACGAGATCGGCGAACTCCATTCCTGTAAGGGCATTGCGGAAGGGGTCGAGAACAGCAATTATTTTCTCGGCACGGAGCGGGGGCAGTTTATCCTGACGCTCTATGAGAAGCGCGTGCGCCCGGAGGATCTGCCGTATTTTCTGGGACTCATGGAGCACCTTGCAAAGAACGGGGTGAACTGCCCGACGCCTGTCCACGACAGGGAGGGCAGGGTGCTGCAAACTCTGGCGGGGCGCCCGGCGGCGATCGTCACTTTCCTATCTGGATACTCCTTGCGGAGGCCGCTGCCGCCGCATTGCCGCGAGCTTGGTTCGGCGCTGGCCAGGCTGCACGGGGCAGGCCTGACATTCCCGCTCAAGCGCGGGAACGCGCTTTCTATTGCGGGCTGGGAGAAGCTTTTCGCCGCGATTGGCGGCCAGGCGGACAGCTTCGCGCCGGGCATGGCCCAGGAGACCGGCGCGGAGCTTGAGTTGATCCGGGGGGAATGGCCCAGCGGACTCCCCGAAGGCGTCATTCATGCCGACCTGTTCCCGGACAACGTCTTTTTCCTCGAAGGCCGCGTATCCGGGCTGATCGACTTCTACTTCGCCTGCAACGATCTGCTCGCCTACGATCTGGCCATTTGCCTGAACGCCTGGTGTTTCGAGGCGGACCATTCGTTCAACGTAACCAAGGCTGGCGCTCTGTTCAGCGGCTATAATGCCGTGCGGCGGCTTGAGGCGGGGGAGATCGCGGTCCTGCCTCTTCTGGCCCGCGGCTCGGCGATGCGATTTCTATTGACCCGCCTTTACGACTGGTTCAACACCCCGCAATCGGCATTTGTGAAGCGCAAGGATCCCATGGAATACTGGCGCAAGCTCAAATTTCACCAGAGCGTCAGGACGCCCAGCGCCTATGGTTTCTAGCGGGGACGAAAAGGCGCAATCCGGCACCGTTACTATCTATACGGATGGCGGTTGCAGGCCGAATCCGGGGCCTGGCGGCTGGGGTGCTCTCCTCATGTACAAGGGGCGCGAGCGCGAATTATGGGGCGGCGAGCCGCACACCACCAACAACCGCATGGAGCTGATGGCCGCGATTACCGCGCTTGAGACCCTGAAACGGCCCTGCCGCGTGGAGCTTTATACGGATTCCCAGTATCTCAAGAACGGCATCACCGCCTGGATTCGCGGCTGGAAGGCGAAGGGCTGGAAAACCGCGCAGAAGGATCCGGTCAAGAACGCCGATCTTTGGCAGCGGCTCGACGAGGCCAGCCGCCGCCATGAGGTGGTTTGGCATTGGGTGCGCGGGCATGACGGCCAGGCGGAAAATGAGCGTGCGCACAATCTCGCGCAGCGCGGCATCCAGGAGCAGGAAGCCGCCGCGCAAGAGGGGCCGGGCGGATCGGGGTAGCGCGCCTGCCAGAAGCGGATGCACTGGCGTGCGTGCCCAGCGTCCTCACTGCGAACATGGGTGCCGGCAGGTATTCAGGCAGGCACCGTTACGGGCCTGCCGCGCCTTATTGCTAGGCAGAAATATTTGGCTCCCCGGGCCGGACTCGAACCAGCGACCCAGCGGTTAACAGCCGCTTGCTCTACCGACTGAGCTACCGGGGAACTGCGCCGTGCCGCAAAGCAGCACCCGCGGATGCCTTCATACCACAGTATCAGCGCCGCACAAGCCATTTCCGCAAGCTTCCCCGCCCGTTTCGCATTCAGGGTCCGCCGCGCATCTGTTCCTCCTTGGCCGCCGCAGTACCCCTCACGCCTTGAGCCCCGAGTGCAGCGCCGCGATGCCGCCCGACAGGTTGCGGTATTGCACGCGCAGGAAACCGGCGGTTTCCATCATCTGCGCGAGCCGCCGCTGGTTCGGGAATTTCGCAATACTCTCAACGAGGTAGCGGTAGGGCTCGGCATCGCCCGCCACCACCCGGCCAAGCGCCGGCACGACGCGGTCCGAATACTCCCGGTAAAGCGCGTCCAGCACCGGCACATCCACCCGCGAAAACTCCAGGCACAAAAACCGCCCGCCGGGCTTCAGCACCCGGTGCGCCTCGCACAGCGCGGCCTGGATATCCGGCACGTTCCGGATGCCGAACGCGATGGTGTAATAATCGAAACTGCCGACCGGAAACGGCAGCGCCTCGGCATTGCCCTGCACGAAGCGCACCTGCCCGCCTGCGCCCCGCGCCTCCAGCAGCCGCCGGCCCTCCTCCAGCATCGGCCCGCTGATGTCGCAGATCACCGCCCGCGAGCCGGGCCCCGCCGCGCGCAAGAACCGCCGCGTAATGTCGCCCGTGCCCCCGGCCACGTCGAGCAGGTCCGCCGCCACGGAAGGCGAGGGCGAAAGCCACGCCATGGCTGCGTCCTTCCACAGCCGGTGCACGCCGCCCGACATCAGGTCGTTCATCAGGTCGTAGCGCGTGGCGACGCGCTCGAACACGCTGTTCACAAAGCGCTGGCGGCCGGTGTCTTCGATTTTCCCGTCGAGGGATGCCATCCCGTTCGCTCCATATTCGAATAAGGCCCCCTCACCCTGTCTCTCTCCCCGTTGGGGCGAGGGGACGCCTTCTCAACGGTGCGGCGGGACTCCCTCTCTCCTTGGGGAGAGGGCTGGGGTGAGGGGGCCCCTGAGCCGTGACCGCCTCTAGTAAAGCCGCCGCGCGCCGCCGGGCAAGCAATAATGTCCGCGCCGCGCGCCGCCTCCGTTAAGCCTCCGTTAACCGCAATTCCCCGGTTTTCTGGTCAAATTCATCCGTGGCCGCCGCTTTCCTTGCGAATTCTACAATACAACAAAGCGCCTTATCGGGGCGTTAAGCGGCGCAAGCTATTGATATGACGCGAAAATTTTTGAAGCGCCGTCCTGTCAAGAGGCCGGCGCGATGGTTAACGCGGAAGTTGCGGCTATATTTAACGGGATTCCGCAACCGCGAATATCGCGCGAGTAATAGCAAAATTCGCGCGAAATCGCGGGAAATCGCACCGGCCGCCGGGCCGTTAACCACGTCAGCATTTACCATAATCGTGCCGTAGGCGATGATCGCGGCCCTGGCCCGTGGCGGGCAGCCCGGCGCGGGCCGTCATCCGCAAACCCGCGCGATAATTGCGGCGAGCCGCGCGATGTTCCCTTCCACCACGCCCACATAATAGCTCGCGCCAGCCTTCCGGTATTCCTCCAGCGCCGCCGCGTAATGCCCGCGCGCCGCTTCCAGCGCCGCGCAGCCCTTGGCCTTATCCGTTCCTGCTGCGCGCTCGCCAAGGCTTTGAAGCGCGAGGCCGAGATTGTTCTGCGTCATGGCCCAATCCAGCGGCACGCGCTCGCGCGT
>JBNKTW010000143.1:0-22348 GCA_050298295.1 Rhodomicrobiaceae bacterium | reverse complement strand
GAACGGCTTGCTCTCCAATTGCTGCCGCCCCGCCTCGATCTTGGCCATTTCCAGCACGTCGTTGATGAGGGTCAGGAGATGCTCGCCGCTGCGGTTGATGATGTCGAGCTTCTCGCGCTGGCTGGCCGTGGCGTCCGGCTCGCGCGCCATAAGGCTGGAAAAGCCCAGGACAGCGTTCAGCGGCGTGCGCAGCTCGTGGCTCATATTGGCGAGGAAGACGCTCTTGGCCTTGTTGGCGGCTTCGGCGGCGTCGCGCGCCACCTGCAGTTCGGCGGTGCGCTGCTGGACCGTATCCTCCAGATGGTCCTTGTAGCGGTGAAGCTCGGCCTCCGCCCGGCGCCGCTCGGTTATGTCCCGCACCAGCGCGAGGTTGTAGCTAACATTGCCGTAGCCGATGTAATTGGCATTGATCTCGACGGGAAAAATGCGCCCGTTCTTTGTTTTGTGACGGCCTTCGAAGACAAGGCAGCGCTGCTCCTTCAGTTCGCGCCAATGGTATGCCCAATTCTCAATGGGCAAGTCCGGGTCGACGTCCGGCACGCTGAGGCTAAGAAGCTCCTCTTTTGTATATTGAAGCTCACGGCAGGCTTCATCGTTGACGTACCGGAAACGCGCATCTTCATCGATCAGGAAAGCCGCTTCGCGCACGCTGTTCATGGCGAAGTTCAGGAGGGACATCTCCTGCTCCACCCGCTTACGTTCCGTGATGTCGGTGTGCATCCCGAAGGCGCCCTTGAAGCCGCCCTGATCGTCAAAAACCGGTGTGGCCGAAACCATGGTCCACACCGCATGGCCGTCCCTATGCCGGAAGCGGCGTTCGAAATGCTCGGATATGCCTTGCCGGCGTTTTTCCATCCGCTCCGGCAGCTCGGACGCGTCTTCCTCGAACATGAAATCCGACACCGGGCGTCCAACTATTTCTTCAGCCGGCCAGCCCAGCATTCCAGCCATCATGGCGTTGACGAAGACGGTTTTTCCCTCGGGATCAAGCCACCATATCCCCTCGGCGGCGGTATTCACAATCCGGCTGTATTTCGCCTCGCTTTGCCTGAGATCACCATAAAGCCGGGCGTTCTCCAGCGAGATCGCCGCCTGCGCCGCCAGCATATCCAGCACCGCGATCCGGTCCGGAGTGAAGGCGCCGGCAGCCTGGCTGTTTTCGAGGTACAGCACCCCGGCCAGCTTGCCCTGCCTGAGCAGCGGAAGGCAAAACACGGACTGCGCCGTCCCGCCGCGCAAATAGATATCCTCGAAGAACTCGCTGGGCCGCTGAGCGTTATCGAAGATCAGGCTCTTTTGGGTGCGGATGACATAGTTGACAACGGTCGCGGGATACTCCGTTCCGTCGATGGCGGAGCGGCGCAGCGTCACCTCGGTCCCCGCACCCTTCGCCTTGGCTTCCACTTCCACCCGGAAGCCCGTGTCTTCCGGCAGGATCAAGAGGCTGCGATCCGCTCCGGCGTTTTTAAGCGCAATCGTCATCAGCGTTTCGATAAGCTTCGGCAGCTCGATCTCGCCCGATACTGCTTGCGAGGCCTTGGCCACCGCCGCGACGTCCAGTTGAGGGACGCCGGACCCCAGCCCAGCCGTTTGGGCTTGCGGCGCGGATAGCTGCGGATAGAGTTTGCCGAGCTGCTTCACCTTGCCGTCCGCGCCCCACGACGCATAGCCGGCGCCTGCCTCGCGCAGGTGAGCCAAGCCGGCGGTTTCAAGCCCCAGGCCAAGAAAGAAGCGCCCCGCCAGCTCGTTGGCCAGCGCCTCGTTGTGCACGAAGCCGTTGGCGCGGGCGGACTCGATGGCCTGTTCGTACAGCCGCATGGCGCCGGCCTCGCGGCCCTCGATGCGGGCGATCTCCGCGCTCACCAGAGCGGCGCGGTTTTCGAAATTCTCCGGGCAATGCTTCGCCCAGGTTTCGAGCTGATTGCAGTGGGCCGCCACAGCCTCCAAGTGCCGCCGCCGCTCACCGGACGCGAGAGAATCGCAGTACGCTGCGCGGGAAAGGGCTCCGTAGAAGTGATAATCCGCCACTTCGATAAATGACTTCGATGTCCAAAGGAGCGGCTGCGCCCTTTGCAACGCCTCGATGGCGGCCACATGATCGCCGGCCATGAAACGCGCCTGCACCTTCCTGGTCCAATACCGGAATTCGGGCAGCGCCAGATCGGGGTTGCTTGATAGCCGCTGTTCGAACTGAGCTTCGTTAAACTGCTCATCGTCGAAGCTGCCGAATTCCTTCGTCAAGCCGCGGTAGCTGCGAACGAGCGCAAGCTGGCTGGCGATGACGCCGGCAACGAATCCGAGCCGGAATTTCCGCGCGAATGCCAGGCCGGCTTCAGCTTCGCGCTGCACCTCGGGAAGCGGCTCCCCTGCCGTCAGCAGGCAGGTGTTCAGAACTTGGCAAGAATACCCTGCATAAGTGAGGTCTCCGCTCTGGTTCGCGGCCTCGAACGCGCACCGCAGCAAATCGCGGCCAGCCCGGACATGCTTCGTCCACGGGATAACGTAAATGCCAAGGATCATGTAAGTCCTGGCCTGGAAGCGCTTCAGCCCGCGGCGTTCCGTCAGTTCATAGCCAAGCTGGCCCAATTGAAACCCGGCTTCGTAATTGCCGAAGCGCGGCCCGGCGTCCTGGCCCACCCATTCGTAGGCGACGCACGAACCGTCGCAGTTGCCGTGCTCCAGGCTCAAATTGACCGCCCTGGCCGCGGTCAGGCAAAAAAGGTTGGCATCGAAAAACACGGCGGGCGGCCCGAGCTTGATCAGGACATCCATGGTTGCAAGCGATTCCGGGTCGCTCATTGGGGGAAGATCAATGAGATCCCCGATCTCGCGGTTGCCGAGCTTCACCCAGATCTGCTCGTATTCGTGCCGCGCTTCCTCCTCGCTGGGATGGGCCGGCCAGCCGATACCCAAATGGCGAAGGTAATCGAGAGCGGTGGCAACGGCGCGGCCGGTCTGAGCCATTGTCATGTACAAGTCCACAAGCAGGCACGCGATACCTGCCCGCTCGACCGCATCGGCCGCGCGGGGGGAAAGCGCTGTCAGGCGCTGTTCCGCAACCGCAAGCTCGCTGGTCAGGAATTCGCATTCCGCCCGGTTTATCTCCAGGGCAAAGGCAAGCTCACGCTGCCGCTCCCAGCGGTCCTCCGCCAGAAGCTCCGCGCCCGCAGCGAAATGGGAAAGAGCCGCGGCGTAAGCAGCAGAGGCCTTGGCGCGTTTGCCCGCCATCAGGTTGAACCCGGCCAGCTCCTCGCGCTCCTCCCGCCCGGCCATCAAGGCAGCGCCCCGGTTGAGCTGGCTCACGATCTCGAAAACCGCCTCCTCACGCTTGTCTTGCGGCGTGTGCGCTAGAAGCACTCTTCCGATTTTCAGATGGGCTTCGGCACGGGATGCTTCGGGGATCAGCGCGTAGGCGGACTCGTACACCCGGTCGTGGACGAACCGGTAGGAGCCGTTAAGCCTTTGGACGAGTTCCTGGCCCACCGCCTCGCTCAATGCCGCCTGCACCACCTCCTTCGGCATATCCAGAACGGTGGAGAGCGTTTGAACCTCTACAATGTTTCCAATGCACGCAAGTTCCCGTAAGGCGTTTTTAGTTTGGGGGGGCAAACGGGTGAGCTTCCCGGCCAAGAGGTCCGCGACATTATCGGTGTACCCTTTGGCTCGAATGCGGCGCACATCCCAAGTCCAGCGGCCCTCGCCTTTATCGAAGGTAACGAGCCCCTCCTGGCCGAGCACGGATAAAAACTGAATAGTGAAAAACGGATTGCCGGCCGTTTTATCATGCACCAGCCGCGCGAGCGCGCCCGCGTGGGCGGGTTTGCAGTGCAAGGTATCCGCTATCAGCTGCGCCAAATCCTGAAGGCCAAGGGGGCCAAGCGAAACCTCTTGCAGTCTAGCTCCCGCTTCGCGGATAGCATCAAGCTTGCACATGAGCGGGTGCCCAGGACTTACCTCGTTGTTGCGGTAAGCGCCGATCAAGAGCAGGTGCTGGATGTCCTCCTGGATTAAGAGATCACCCATGACATCGAGGGTTGCCGCGTCGAGCCATTGCAGATCGTCGATGAACAGCACCAAAGGATGTCCGGGGCGGGCGAATATCCCGAGGAAGCGCCGGAATACGAGCTGAAAGCGGGCTTTGGCCTGCTGGGGTTCAAGTCCGGGGACAGGAGGCTGTTCGCCGATTATGAGTTTCAAATCCGGCACAAGGTCCACGATGAGCTGTCCATTGGCGCCCAGCGCGTCTCTCAAGGCTTGCCGCCAGCCTTCAAGCTCAGTCTCGCTCTTACCCAGAAGTAAACGGACGAGTTTCCCGAAGGCTTGCGCCAAGGTGGAATAGGGAATGCCGCGCTTGTATTGGTCGAACTTGCCCCAGGCGAAAAGGCCGCGCTGTGAAACGAGCGCCTTGTGCAGTTCGTTCACCAGTGCCGATTTGCCGGCGCCAGAGTACCCCGAGACAAGCACAAGCTCCGGCTTGCCACCCGCCGCAACCCGGTTGAAGGCGGCTAGCAGCGTTTCAACTTCCCGCTCGCGTCCGTAAAGCTTCTCCGGAATCAACAGACGGTCACGGGTATCGTGCGCCCCAAGCGGAAACGGCGCGATGCTCCCATGTTCCCGCCACTCCGCAGCGCAGCGCTCCAGGTCGGCCTTGAGGCCCTCGGCGGTCTGGTAGCGGTCCTCTGCGTTTTTCGCCAGGAGCTTCATGACGATGTCCGCGAGTGGCCCAGGAATGTCCGCCCTTTGCTGGCTGAGCGGCGGAGGCTGGATCGCGATGTGGCAATGAACCCACTCCATGGGACCAGACGCGCTGAACGGCAGCCGCCCGGCAAGCATCTGGTATAACGTGACGCCTAGTGAATAGAGGTCGCTGCGGGAGTCGATCGAACGGTTCATGCGGCCCGTCTGCTCGGGCGCCATGTAGGCGAGGGTTCCGGCGATGCCCTCCGGCGGCTCGGGAGCCTGATGTTCTCGCGACAGCGTCGTGGCGAAGCCGAAGCCGGTGAGCTTCGCCTGGATCGCGCCATCGGGGCCGGCGGCAAGGAATATATTCTCCGGCTTGATGTCCTTGTGCACCACGTTTTGCCGGTGGAGCGCGGCCAGCGCCGCAGCTACGCTTGCGGCGATCCGGAAGAACCTGTCCAGATCCAGCGGGGCCGTTAGATCGCTGGCAAGCGCATGGGAGTCAAAATCTTCTAGAATTAGGGCAAGGGCGCCGGCGTCCTGCTTGATCTGCAGGGGTCTCACAGCGAAGGCGGGGTCCAGCTCGCGCGCCGTTTCATATTCGTGCCTGAGCCTGGCAATCGCCACAGCTGGGGGGCGCGAAGAAACGGGCACTTTTAGCAAAAAAGACCCATGATCCGGCGACAACGCGCGGTATACAGCACAATACCCCGCCTCGCAGATGAGGGAAGTCAGCGTGTATCCGGGAACGATGACTTCCTCCAATGCCATCGGCAGGCCTGTGGATCAATGACTCAGAGGCGCAAGGAACTCGCCGCCAGCTTCCAGCCCAAAACCGCGGGGGCACCACTGGCGTCAGTGAGCTTAGGATGGCACATTTAAGAAGTGCTTACGCCGGGTTAGCGCTGGAGAGTATCGCATGGCGTGCTTCGGTGAGGAGATTTGCGAGACACACCGTCATCCGCGCGCCGTTCGGGATATCTGCGGGGGCAAGGCCATCTGATGATTTCCTTCTGCTGTCTCTGGCGCAAGCGAGCCAGACCACGGACCAGCAGCCTGCCGGACTCAAAGGGCGTCGCGCAATTATCTTAGCAAGGACCGCTTCAGAATTCGCCTTTCATGTGCAATATGGGGCAACTATTTGAAATAATTGCGAGATGTTCTGTCTATGTTCTTGAGCCCGGCAGGTTGCTAGCCCCGACCGCCATCCGCTGTTAAGTCCGACAGGCTGCTAGAGCGCCGGATTCGTCACCGCCGCTCGAAAAGCCGCTCCAGGTCGGCGCGCGAAAGCTCAACATAAGCCGGCCGCCCATGATTGCATTGCGCGGCCCCCGGCGTCGCCTCCATCTCCCGCAACAGCGCGTTCATCTCATCCAGCCGCATCGCCCGGCCCGCGCGCACGCTGCCGTGGCAAGCCATCGCCGCGCAAATCGCATGCAACCGCGCCTCGACGCTATTGCCCTCGCTCTCCGCCAGCTCGTGCACGAGATCGCGCACCAGCCCTTGCAGATCGCACTGTCCCAGCAGAGCGGGAGCCTCGCGCACCACCACCGCCGCGATGCCGAAGCTCTCCACCACGAGCCCGCTATCGGCCAGCTTTTCCTTGTGTTCGAGCAGCAGCGCCGCATCCTCCTCCGTCATCTCCACCACCTCGGGGATAAGCAGGAGCTGCCGCGCGATGCGCCCCCCGGCGAGCGCAGCCTTCAGCTTTTCGTAGACGATGCGCTCGTGGGCGGCGTGCTGGTCAACGAGGACGACGCCGTCCGCGGTTTCGGAGAGGATATAGGTCTTGTGGAGCTGGGCGCGGGCGGCGCCGAGCGGCTCGTCCGCCGGCTGCTCAGGCGTGGGCGCGGCGGCGTCCTCGAATGCGGCTGGCGGGCCTTCGGCGAAACCGTCCACCGGCGCAGGTGCGGGGATGAAGGATCGCGGCGGCCTGGACAGCGGCGCGCGGTATTGGAACGCGGCCGGCCGCGCTTCGATAGCGGGCGCGGGCCGCGCTGGCGCAGGGCCAGCCGGAACCGAAGCGCCACGCCGCAATGCTTCCAGCAAAGCCGAAACCAGGAGGCTGCGGACAAGGCTCGCGTCGCGGAAGCGCACCTCGGCCTTGGCGGGATGTACGTTCACGTCCACCGCCTCCACCGGCACGGTCAGAAACAGCGCGGCCAGCGGATAGCGCCCGCGCGGCAGGAAATCCTGATAGGCGCCACGGATGGCCGAGAGCAGCAGGCGGTCTTTAACCGGGCGGCCGTTCACGAACAGATACTGCAGCGAGGCGTCGGGGCGGTTGAGCGTGGGGCGGCCCGCGAAACCCGAGATCGAAAAATCGCCGCGCTCCAGGCGCACCGGCTCGGCTTCTTCGGCGAACTCGCGGCCCATGATGCGCGAGAGCCGCTGGCGGACGCCGTTTTCGTCGTCCAGCCCGGCGCGGGCAAGCGAGAGCGAGGCGCGCTCGCCGACGGTCAGCGAAAAGCCCACTTGCGGGCAGGCCAGCGCCAAGCGCTTTACCACGTCGGCAATGGCCGCGTTCTCGGCGCGCTCGGACTTCATGAATTTGAGGCGCGCCGGCGTGGCCTGGAACAGGCCGTGTACCTCGGCCATCGTGCCAATGCGCGCCGCCGCCGGCTTGATCGCGGACTTTTGGCCCGCCTCAACCGAGACTTCGAGCCCGCTCGCGGCGCCACGCCGCTTCGTCACAATCCGCAACCGGCCCACCGCGCCGAGAGAGGGCAGCGCCTCGCCCCGGAAGCCCAGCGTGCGGATATCCTGCAAATTGCCCGCCGCAAGCTTCGAGGTGGCGTGGCGCTCCACGCTCAAGCCCAGATCCGCCTCGTCCATGCCACAGCCGTCATCGCTCACGCGTAGCAGCGAAAGCCCGCCTTCCTGCGCGATCACCTCGATCGAGGTGGCGCCCGCGTCGATGGCGTTCTCGACCAGTTCCTTCACCGCGCTCGCGGGCCGTTCGATGACCTCGCCCGCGGCGATCCGGTTGATCTCGACCTGGCTTAGCTGGCGGACCGGCACCAATTAGCTCGCGAGATATTGGCGCGTGATCCGCTTGCCCAGCTCCACGGCAGGCTGGTCGAACGGATTGACCCCCAGGAGATCCGCGGCGAAGATCGTCTCAAGGAAGAAGTGCATCATCAGCGCGCCCATCGTGCGCTCGTCCAGCCGCTCCATGTCCATGGTGCGGACAGGGCGCTTCGCCTCGGCGAAGGCGTCCACGATGGCCTTCTGCTGCGCCTGGACGAGTTCGCCGATGGTGTGGCCGGCAAGGTAGGGTGCGTTGGCCTCCGCCGCGAGAGCGGTGGGGATCGGGATGCCGCCATCCTCGCCGGGTGCGCCGGTAATGCGCAGCACGGTCATGAAATGGACCCGCGGCCCATCCATGAAAAGCTGAAGCTGGCTGTGCTGGTCCACGGGGCAAAGCGTGGCGATCGGCGTCGTGCCTTGGCCGTTCTTGCCCAGGCTTTCGGCCCAGAGCTGCACATACCAAGCGCCAAAACGTTCTAGCCGGTCCGAATAAGGCATGATGACCGAATTCGTGACGCCCAGATCCTTCGCAAGTCCGATGGCCGTGGCCGCTCCCACCGCCGCGGTACACTCCTCCGGCAGCCCTGCGCTCATAAACGCCTGCGCGGTTTCGAGCCCTCCGGCGCGGAAAGCGGCAACGTCGAGGCCGCAGGCAAGGGCTGGCAAGAGCCCCACATTGGTGAAGGCCGAATACCGGCCGCCGATTTCGGTATTATGCGGCAGCATCGGAATTCCGCGCGCCGCGAACAGGCTGCGCAGGCCGTTGGCGACGCCGGGCTTTTCCGGCTCGGTCACGCCAAGGAACAGCTTCGGGATCAGCTTCGCCTGGCCCCAATCCTCGATGTATTTGAACGCCGTCAGCACCTGCGCCAGCGTCTCGCCAGTCGTGCCCGATTTGGAGATGGCGACGAAGCGCGTGCTGGGGATATCGAGGCTGCGCAGCCCTTCCATGAAGGAACGCCCATCGAGATTATCGTAGAAGCGCAATTGCGGGCGTTTGCCTCCGCCGCCCGGTATGGACCAGCCCCCGAGCTGGGCCAGCGCCTGTCCGCCAAGGCTCGATCCGCCGGTTCCCAGGAAGACGACGGTGCTGGCGCCTTCGGAAAGCCTGGCATAGGCGGCCTGGGCTTCCTCGATGTCGTTCTTCTCGGCCAGAATGCGGAAATGGGCGAACGTGCCGGCCCCGGCTTCGTTCTTCAAAGAGTGGAAGCGTGGTTTGATCAGGGAAAGCCATTGTACGAGCCGTTCCTCCGCCAAGCCCGAATCGCCGATCTGGGCGGAAAGCGCGCCCTCAACCGATTGCCGGTACATCATGGTGCGAATCCTTTTCGCTTAAGTTTAAACCTCAGTGGCGCTTGCCGGGCAGGCGGGCAAGCGCCGGGCCCCCGCTTTCAACAGAGGAATACGCAAAAAGAAAAAATGTTCACCCAAAGCTCACGCGGAGGGCGGGAGCGCTCATACTGAACGAAGCCCGTATCCCATCCTGTCCTTCTCCCAATTGGTGAAGGAACCCTCGAACAGCCCGCGGCGGGATTTCTGGCGTTCCCTCTCCCACAGGGAGAGGGACAGGGTGAGGGGTTGCCCCCCTCCCGTCATTAAAGCCCAGCGTCGTGGATGCCTTCGGGCGCGCCGGCTACCGTGACAACCAGGTTCTTATGCTCCAGCATCCGTTTCGCGACGCGCTTGATGTCATCGCCCGTGACGGCTTCGATCTCGCCATTGCGCCGGTCGATATAATCGATGCCGAGATTATCGAGCTGGATGGCCAGAAGCTGCTGGGCGATTTTAACGCTGGTGTCGAAGCGGAGCGCGAAAGAGCCGATCAAGTAGTCCTTGGCGGTGCGCAGCTCCTTATCGCTGATCCCTTCTCCCGCGACGCGCTCAAGCTCCGCCTTGATAAGCGCCATCGACTGGCTGACGGATTTGTTCTCGGTCGCGACCCCGCCCAGGAAAATGCCCGCATGGTCGAGCGGATACAGATAGGTGTAAACTGAATAGGCGAGTCCGCGCTTCTCGCGCACCTCTTCCATGAGCCTGGAAGAAAATCCGCCGCCGCCCACGATATAGTTCATGATGTAGGCGGGAATGAAATCCGGATCGGCGCGCTTGAGCCCCTCGAAGCCGAAATTCACCACCGACTGCGGATTGGGCATTTGCAGGACGCGCTGTTTTGATGCCTTGCTCCAGGCCACTTCCGGCACGGGGGTCAGCGCCGCCTTTTCCGGCAGTCCGCCGAAAACGAAGTCGAGCGTCTCGCCAAGCTGGGCCGCATCGATGTCGCCGACCACGGCGATCTTGAGGTTGCCGCGGGCGAAGTTCTTTTTCACATAGCCGTGGAGGTCGGCGGGCGTTATGGCCGCGACGCTTGCCAATGTTCCGTGCACGGGCCGGCCGTAAGCGTGCGCGCCGAAAGCCACCTTGAACCACTCGATCATGGCCGCCTTGCTGGGGTCTTTCTCCTCAACGCGGAGGTTGGCGACGATCTGTTCGCGGATGCGGTCCACGTCGGCCGGGGCGAAATGCGGCGCTGTAACCGCCATTTTCAGAAGCTTGACCGATTCCGCACGGTTTTCCGTCAGCGTCTGGAACGTTACCGTCACGTTATCGTGGGATGACTTCACGCTAAACTTCGCCGCAAGGTCTTCGAGTTTTTTCTGGAAGGCCTCTGAATCGAGATCGCCGGAACCCTCGTCGAGCATACCCGATACGAAGTAGGCGACGCCGGGCTTGCCGTCCGGGTCCTGGGAGGTGCCGCCGGTAAACGCGAATTGCATACTCAGGATCGGCCTTGAGTGATCCTCCACAAGCCAAGCCTCGATGCCCTTTTTGCTGGTGACTTTTTGTATTTTCATCGCGTCCGCTGGAGATGCCGTCAGAAGGAGTAAGGAGAGAACCGCAAGCGGCGCCGCGGCTGCGAGCCGGAGGAACCTGCCTGCAAGGACAGTGTACATCATGGTGCGTTCCCTGGCTCTTAGTGGATAGTCCCGGTTGAGTTTCCGGCCGGCCCGTGCGGCGTCGCCTTGGCGAGCTGCGACGGAACGGGGATCAGGTAGCCGGTCACGGAGCGCTTGCGGTCCAGATATTTCGCCGCCACCGCCTGAACCTGCTCGCGCGTCACGGCCTTGAGCCGCTCCTGCCTGCTTTCGACATCGGCGATGGTGCGCCCGGTCGCCAGGTTCCAGCCATAGGTGTGGGCCAGGCTCTGCTGGCTGTCGGACTGGTAGATCAGGTTGGCGATCTCGCCCGTTTTAGCGCGCTCCAGTTCTTCCGGCGTCACGCCATTACGGATGACCTCGTCAATGACGCGGTCGATCGAGGCTTCGATATCCTCAAGCTTCGTATCGCCCGCCGCAATGGCGCGAAAGCCGAAGCGGCCCGTATCGAGCGCGATGCTGCTGTAGTAGGCCGTCGCGCTCGAAGCCTTCTTCTCGTCGCGGACCAGCGCGGTGTAGACGCGGCTCGTGGTGCTGGCGCCGATGATGCGCGCGAGGACCTGCAGGGCTTCCGCCTCGCCCTGGGGAGCTGTCGTGGCGCTGGGCGTCAGATAATCACGCTCGAAGGTCGCCTTACCCACGCGGCCGTCGCGCAGGATCACGCGGCGCTCTGCTATCGGCTCCGGCTCGGCCAGGCGCACGCGCGGCCCTCCAACCCCGGGATTGGCTGGGATCTTGCCGTAGGTTTCCTTGGCGAGAGCCATGACCTCCTCCGGCTGGATATCGCCGGTCACAATGAGGATGGCATTATTCGGCGCGTAGAATTTCTTGTAAAAGGCCAGCGCGTCGCTGCGGTCCAGGGTTTGCATCTCATTTCCCCAGCCGATAACCGGGGTACCATAAGGGTGCACCACGTAGAGCGCGGCCATGAGCTGCTCTTGCAGGAGCGCGCCTGGATCGTTGTCCACCCGGGTGCTGCGCTCCTCAAGGATAACCTTGCGCTCGGTCAGCACCTCTTTCTCGTCGAGCTTGAGGTTCGCCATCCGGTCCGCTTCCATTTCCATCACTTCGCCGAGCTTCTCCTTGGCGACCCGCTGGAAATAGGATGTAATGTCCTGCGAGGTGAACGCATTGTCCTGGCCGCCCAGCCGTGCGACGATCTTGGAGAACTCTCCCGGTGGAACCTTCTCCGTGCCCTTGAACATGAGGTGCTCAAGGAAATGCGCGATGCCCGATTTGCCCTGCGGCTCATCCGCCGCGCCAACCTTGTACCACACCATATGGGTAACCACGGGGGCACGCGTGTCCGGCACCACGACCACTTCAAGGCCGTTCTCAAGCTTGCCGTGGAAGGCGAGATTCGAGGCCTTGGACGGCTGAGCCGCGCTGGCCGGAATTAGTGCAAGTGTCATAAGCAGGGCACCCAGTACTGGAATTGTGAGAATTCTGCCCGGTCGCGGCGGACTTGAACAGAGCGCGGTTTGTGAAGCGTTTGGCTGAAGCATTTAGGAATTTACCGTCCAAAGTGAGGCGCAGCCTGGAATATAGGCTTTCGCCAGCTAGCCGCCATAATTCTTACGGCGATTTCATGACGGGGCTTGATCTTATCGGGCGGGAAGGTAAAATTGCTTCACGCAGCGGCGATATTCTTGATTGCGCAAGGTTTCCAATGCGCGGGCCTTCGACTCGAACGCAGAAAATGAAGTTTCACATTCGCCTATCAACGATTGGCTTCCAAGGCAAGATTTTAGGAACTCATTATGGTTGTCGCGAAAAACATATTCAACCGCGCCCGGCTTCATAATGTCGGCACATTTACCTGCTGCAGTTTTTCTAGACTGAGATAAGCGCGCGAGCCAAATTCAGGTCATGAGCCAGACGACGCAACTAGTGCCCACCGTTGCGCCGCGAAACAGCGGACGGGTGGAGCGTTTCAGCATCCGGCTCATACCCCAGCTCTGGCTGGACCGGCTGCTTAAGCCTGAACGTGCCCTCGCTTACCAGCTCCTGGCGGGCTTTGCCACCACCAGCACGGCCGTGATGCTAGCCGCGCCATTTATGAGCGGGATAGATCGCGGCCTCGCCTTTTTCATATTCTTCCCGGCGGTGCTGGCGGCGGCTCTTTTGGGGCGCCTGGCGGGGGGATTGCTCGCCGCAGCACTCTCCATACTGGCGGTAGCCGTCTGGACCACCCCCGTGCAGGGGATGCCAGGTTTGGTAGAAGCAATTCCGTTCCTGGTTACATATGCGGCTGTGATTTTGTTGGCCGAGGTGCTGCATCGCGTGCACAGGAACGCCTCCGCAGCGTCCTATGAAAATGTTGAGACGCAGCGCATGGCCACCGCGCTTGCGGAGCGCGAGGCATGGCTTCACGCTGTGCTAGGCGGGGTTGCGGACAGCGTCATCGCCATTGACGACCAAGGAATAATCATATCCATCAATTCCGCGACCACCACAATTTTCGGCTACGAGCCGGAGGAAGTGGTGGGGCAAAGCATCAACATGCTCATGCCGGAGTACCGCCGCAAGGCGCACGACCGGTACATTGCGGAGCATATTAAATCCGGTAAAATGGAGACTGGCAGCCGCAGGCGTCAGGTTCAGGGCCAGCGCAAGGATGGCTCCATATTTCCGATGGAATGCGGCGTGAGTGACGTGGTCTTCGACGGCAAGCGCCGGTTCGTGGGCATCGTGCGCGACATAACGGAACAGGTGAGCGCCGAGGCGGCGCTTA
The DNA here is from genome assembly GCA_050298295.1 of Rhodomicrobiaceae bacterium. Lineage (GTDB taxonomy): Bacteria > Pseudomonadota > Alphaproteobacteria > Rhizobiales > Rhodomicrobiaceae > Rhodomicrobium. The sequence continues at coordinate 8,971 of JBNKTW010000143.1, read as the reverse complement.
AGGCGAGCGAGGAGTTTTCACGCACGGTGCTGGAATCGAGCGCCGATTGCATCGAGGTTCTGGATTCCACCGGGCAGGTTGAATACGTCAACAGCCAAGGGATGCGGCTTCTGGAAAACGGCCGCGCGGCCACGGCCAAAGGCAGGCGCTGGGCGGATATGTGGCCCGTGGACGAGCGGCCGGCGGTGGAGAACGCCGTCGCCAGGGCCAATAGGGGGGAAACCAGCCGCTTTTCGGGCCGCTTTCTGGCCGCCGCCGGCACGCCGAAGTGCCTGGATGTGCTCGTCGCTCCCGTCCGGGACAGCGAGGGCGAGATCCGCAAGCTGGTTGCCACCGCGCGCGACATCACGGAGGCCAAGGAGGCCGAGGAGCAGATCAAGCTGCTCATGCACGAGGTCAACCACCGCTCGAAGAACCTGTTCGCTGTGGTGCAAGCTGTAACCCGGCAGATTGGCACCGGGGAGGAGGCGAAGATTTACGCCCGCCGCCTTAGCGAGCGGCTTGCCGCGCTCTCCCAAAGCTACGATCTGCTGGTGAAGAGCGAGTGGCGCGGCGTGGATATGCGCGAGCTTGTCCTCTCGCAGCTTGGGCATTTTAAGGACTTAATCGGCAACCGTGTTTTCGTGGACGGCCCGCCTGCGCAGCTTACTCCAGCAGCAGCGCAATCGCTCGGCATGGCGTTGCACGAACTGGCGACCAACGCCGCCAAGTACGGTGCCTTGTCCGGCACGGAAGGCCGGGTCCGCATCGTATGGGCAATCGCACAATGCGAGGGGGGGCGGTATTTCCGGATAAGATGGGCCGAGGAAGGCGGCCCTGAAGTCAAAGTGCCGGAGCGCTCCGGTTTCGGCCACACTGTGCTTGTGAAATTGGCAAAACGTGCGCTCAGCGCGAAGGTCATACTAGAGTTCGAACCCTCCGGCCTGGTTTGGCTGCTTTCCGCGGAGGCGGCCAACGTCATCGAGGCGGGAGAGCCACGCTGCTGATGCGGCGCGGCGTTCCGGCTTCCTTGCCGGTTCCCGTCAGCCTCACGGTCAAACATCGTTGAGCCAGCTTACGATGGGCGGGCGGGCCGATAGCACGTCCACGATCTGATCCACCGCGGCGATGTGATAATGCCGCCCCTCCTGGTCCATCGCATCGCTGGCCTGAGCATAGAACCACTTCGCATAACGTGAATTGCGCACGATGAAAATCGGCCAGGGATAGATGCTGCTGCCTTCGTAGATGGTGCGCAGCAGGTATTTTTCTTGCGTGCCGCGGTAGCACAGTGGCTCTTCGAAGAAAATCCGAAGCTCCCTGAAGTTGGGGTCCGGCGATGACAAAATCAGCCGGAAGCCCTCCCGGTCGTCGAGCATGGCGTCGAGAGACATCTTGGGCGTTAAGCCGCCGATGGGTTCCCATCGCTCGAACGTTTCTTCGTCTGCCATCTCTCTGGAAGTGCTTGCCTTATTCGCTCAGTCCAATGATAGCAGAGTTTTAGGCAATACGGAAAATTCTAACGAATACGGTAACCGGCGCCTGCGCCTCCATGTTGCCGCCGCGAGGTACAGACATGCAGCTTTTTCTGTTACCTCCTGCGGCGTGAGGGCAGGCGATATACGGAGAAGGCCTCGCCCGCGCCCTGCGCTTCCTCCATGCGCAAGCCGGCTGGCCGCTCCCGGCCGGGGGCCGCACCATCCTGGGCAAGATCTCCAAGCGTGGAAACAAATATTTGCGCAAACTATTCGTGCAGGCCGCCCGCGTCGTGCTGCTCAACCAGGTAAACTGGCAGCGCTATGGCCTCAAGAGCTGGATCGAGGCCGCGGCCAGGCGTCTTCCTAACAACAAGCTTGCCCGCATCGCCGGGGCCGTGCTCCATAACGGACGCAATTTCGAGGTCAGCCATGAGCACACGCCCCAGCCCGCCTGAGCTTGGCGCCGTGCCCGGAGCTGTCAAGACCACGCCGCTTCGCGGGGGCCTCTTGGCCCGTCTTGACAGCGCCTGCGCGCGCTGCCTTCGGATAAGTGCATGGCCGGGACGAGGAAAGGCTCTTTCCGGCCGGACAAGGAAATACATGAAGGACATGTCCAAGCCGGCCCAACAACGTTTCCTGCCGGGGTCTGCGAGAGTGCAAAGCAACGCAATGGAGGACCGGTCTTCCCGGCGCAATCGAGAACTGGGGATCTGAATAGCCCAACTTTGAGGCATCCCCGCTAATTAGATCGGATGCGCGCTCATATTCATGGTGGCCAGGAGCTGTTGAGATGCTCCACAGATAGGCCGGATACATTAGTGCAAGACCCAACGCCGCCGTTTCGAGGCTTTCCTCTTGCAACACACCGCCGGTCCATACATTCAGATCTTATTGCGGACGATTTGCGGGAATGCCAGTTCGGAACAGCCGGGCCCAAATTGCCGCCATCGCGAGCAGCGCGTACCTCGGGCGCGCAGATAGCTGGATTGTAAATCCAAGAGCAGAAATTCCGGGAAGGTACTATGGCCCGGGATCGACGGCGATGGTGATGACATCACGATACATGCCGGCACGCTGACCCTTTGTTGAGCCAACACGCACGTCCACGGGTATGGCAAGCCCCGTCCTTTTGGTCGCCTTGGGCCGAAGAGAGAAAGTCTGCTGTTGAGTTAGATCGATTGGCGGCAAGCGGAAAATCGCAACGGTGTAGGGCACATGCCACCCTTCAGCACGCGCAGAAGGGTTGACCGGCTTCATGACGCCGGCGTTGTCAGAGCTTACGGAGAGATGAAAACCCTGATTGGCATATGCCAGCAATTGCACGGAACGCATCGCGCCTTCCACTAAGTTGCCAAAATCGAGCGTGGTATACCGCCCGCCGCCGGCCACGGCGAGGGTAACTTGCGAGTGAACGCCGATCGAAATGTCAAGCGGCGCTTCAAGCGCTTTTCTGTACGGGGCTTGTCCGCTCGGGCTTTGATAAACGCCGAGAATGAGGAGATCTGTATATGCGCCGGGGCCGGTTACCTGGCCGCTTGGCACGGAGAGGGTGGCGCTCGCTGTAATGCTCGCCTTGGCGGCCAACATGATAGGTGCTGCACCATTGATAGTATTAAGCGTGTCAGGAGGGGAAGCCGCAGATTGAGTTATGGCGCCACCGGTGAGTCCTAGTATCCGATAGGCAAGGTTTGCACCGGAAAAGTTCGCCTGCGGCGTTCCCAGTTTGAAGAAGGAAAATGCGGCCATACAGGACTTGCTGGCGGCATTCTTGATTGTGAAGGAAATCGTGGCCGTGGCCTCACCTGCTTGGAAAGGATTATAAATCAGCGGCTGCTGTGTTACCGGGCTCGAAAGATTCAACTGGCAGTCTGCCGAGGCGGCGGCGGGGCACAACGCCAAGCTCGCCAGGAAGACAATAAGTTGTTTAAGTTGCTTCATGATGTAACCCGGCTTCGATGAGCGGCGGCTTCACCGGCCGCTGTTGTGGCTCATGCCGCTGTCCGCCTCCGCCACCGCTCGGTTTCAGCTCACCGGCATTGTGGAGGCCTACCACGCCTTCGGGAATATCGATGTCGTAGCGGGTTGGCTCGAACTCGGTCGGCATTTCGATGATCCAGCGGCCCGGCGCTAACCCTTGCGCACCGAAACGGCCGGCGCGGTTCGTGAACAGTTCCACTTTACGGCCGTTCTCCTTATTTGCTTCGCGGGCGGTTCCGGCGAGAAGCGGGATCGGCTGGCCTTCCGCATCGAGCAGGGTACCGACAGCGGTAATGGTATAAGCTGAGCCAGCTTGCAGGCTGTATCCGGCTTTGTACGGGGCCTTAAGGTCGTAAGATGCGCTGCCTAGATCGTAGCCGGCGGGAGCGCTGGGGGCATCGTAAGTGAGCCGCGTCTGGCTATAGGCGCTGACGTTCGGCACAACCGCTGGCCCGAGCATGCCGCTTTCGGCGATGGTCGAGTTTGCGCCCCCAACCACGACGGGGCTGCCCTCCAAGCTTCTATGCGGCGTTATCAGCACAAAACCGCCGTTAACCGGGCGGCCCACACCCCAGGCGCCATCGGCGTAGACAAGGCTCGACGCCACGGACGCGGAGGTGCGTTCCTCGGTAAAGGCTGGGTTGAAGGCGCCATTCGTGCCGATGCCAGCGAGGCCCGCATTGTGGCTGGCCGAGACATTCGCGCGGTTGGCGACATAAGACGCCGATGCGTTGAGCGTTCCGTTATTGTGTGCGTCTGCCATTCCATCCACGCTGGCTGTCCAGGAACCAGTCCCTGTGGTCTCGCTGCGCCGGCTGTAAGTGACGTGACCGGATTCGGTGCGGGTGTCATAGCTCGACAAGGCGTAGCTGGTGGCGTCTGGCGTCCAGGAAAGCCGTGCGAACGCCCGGAAGCCGTCCCGCTTGTACAGACAGCAAGGCTGATCGGCAGGAGCGGTGCCATCCTGGCCGTAGCCGGCGGACAGCGAGCCGGACACATGGTCCCAGAGCTTCCTCGACAGCGAGAAATCGGTATCCCACCGGCTTCCGGGGCGAGCGTCGGTCCCCACGGTGTCGAGCAGGGTATAATAGGAGAAGGAGAGGCCGGCCGTGATATCGTAAGGCAGCGCCTGCGTGTAGCTCGCGGAAAGGTAGCCGTTATAGGGCACGGGAGCGGAAGCGCCGCTGTCCGCATAGGTTTGCACCGTGCCGAAGTTCGAGGTTCTCCACTCGCCCAGCATGCGGAAAGTTGCCTTGTAGGCGGAAAACCAGTTGAACTTGTCGTAGCTGTACAGGAGCTGGACGGCAAAGCCCACACCGTCATCGTACCTTTCGCTGGCCGCCACCTCGCCTCCGAACATTCCGGCCACGGTTTGCATTACGAGGCCGCCGCCGGCCATGGTCAGGTGGTCATCTCCCTGTATGTCGCCCTTGGCGGTCAGGGCGTTCGTGATTCCCCGCCGGTAAAACGCGGTTACGGCGGGCTGATCGAGATAGTAGTCCCGCTGGCCATAGAAGCCTTGCTTGGAGCTCTTGTTCAAGACGGTGTAGCCGTTCGCCAGCGTGGCGTTCGCGTAATTCGCGATGCCTTTGTCGAGCGATTTGACGCCCGCCGACACAGCCCATTCGCTCACGCCGGGTGCGAGCAGCTCGTAGCCGGAGAAGGCGGTGAACTCCAGGGTCCGCCGGGCGCCGGTGTCATCCTCGATGATGAGCTTGATGTCGTTGGCGCCGGCCTGGAGCGGGAGGTCGGAGAGGTTGTAGATGCCGGGGCCAAGCTTGAGGCGGCGGACAAGTGCCTGGCCAACAATGATGTCCACGGTCGAGGGCCGGTCGATGCGGAACGAATGAGCGCCGGTCGGCCTGGTGGACTTGCCAGGCTGAAGCTGCGCGTAAGACTTCACCGCGGTCAAGCCCAGAACATCGGGGGATGTCTGGAACCCGGTGAAGGCCGGGGAAAGGTCGCCAGCCCGGAAACGGATGGCCTCCTCCGGCATGTCGTAGACGAAGCGCGATCCCCGGCGGTAGAGCACGTAATTCTGGAAAAGCTGCCGGCTGAAGCCCTTGGCGTCTCCGGTGTAGAAGGTGCCTTCGGTTTCGAACACCACGGAGCCAACGCGGGCGGCGCCATCAAAATCGAAGCTCGGCGCTTCAAGGCCGGTGCTTCCCGAACTGGACTGGTTCACATAGCTCGCGGCCACGCGCATGTTGAGGTACGCGCTGACATAGGCCGGCGTCTCAAGCGTCGAGCTACCGGTTTGGCTCTGCGGGGCAAAGCTGATGCTCTGGGGCTGGCGCTGATCGACCTTGGGCTCGACTTGCAATTCGAGGGATTGCGGGTCGTAGCGCAAGGCGAGGCCGCGCGCGTTAAGCAGCTCCAGCGCGACATAGACCGGCTTCTCGCGGCCGAGCTGGCCGGGCTCGGGCACCTTCTCGATGGACGCCTTCTTCAGCACGGACGAATCCGCGCCGGGCACCTTCTTATTCACCACCGTTCCGTTGTCCGCGAGCTGGGTGGCCTGTTCTTCCGGCGGGAGCATGGCCACCAAGGTTTCCGCCTTGAAGGTCTTGCCGAGATAGGTTTTCAGGAGCTTGGCATCCACGAAAATCTTTTCGTCGGGGGTAAGCTTGATGCCGACATCGCCAAGCCGGGCGCCGTCCATTTTCAGCGGCACGTCGATCTCAAAGGTGCGCCCCGTGGGATTGATCCTGACAGCGGGCACCGAGGCCTCCGCGTCAGCGGCGGCCGCCGGCGGGGCAGCCAGCGCCGCCCCAGGCCAAAAGCCCGCCGCGGCAACCCCCAATATTGCGCAATACAACTTCATCATCGACACCCGCCCCCAGAAGAGGTTGATGATTGAAACTCCGCCCATCACACGCCCCAGGCGCCCCCGCGCCGCCGTCTGTCCCTACTTCGCTGTCCTGGGCTTGTATTGGATAGAGGCGTGGATCTTGCCCGCACCGGCGGGCACATCTGCCGGGACTAAAATGCGGCGCTTTTTGCCTGGCTGGACGACGCCGTAGCCGATCAATTGCCGGAGTTCGCCGGGACTGAGCACCTTGCGCCAGCTTCCGCTTTGCAGGGTGAGCTTCGCATCGCTGAAATAGGAATACATGGTGCCCGGGTTCTCCACCGTTACCGCCGCGCCACGTTTCTTGCCGTCGCTCGCCGTTTCGGCGCTGACTAGCTTCAAGCCTGATTGTGCGCCGGCCGGCGCAACATTTGCGATGACACCGAAGTTAAACACCATCTGCACGCCGCTTTTACCGGGCTTCAGCTTCACAGGGAGCTGGTTTACGAAAATCATGTAGGTCTGGCTGTTCTTTAGGTCCGGCGCGCCAACCCATTGAATACGGAAGCTCTGGGTTGCCCCAGGTGGTACCACGGCTTGCGGCGGAAAAACCAGAAACTCATCTTGCGCGGGCGATTCCGAGTTTTTGCCGTCGAGCGAAATGTCCAGCTTCTTGATCACAACTTCAACAGGCACCGGCTGCGCGCCGTCATTCACAACCTGTATAGCGGAGCGGGAGTTGGTGCCTATGGCCACCATGTCCAGCGCAAGCGGCTGCACATTGAAAGCGTTGGCAGGCACGATACCAAACAGCACCAAAACGAAGATTGCGGCCATTCCGCCCGCAACCGAATTCCTAGTCATCATTACCTCACGTGATGGGTATAACGCAGCAGACGAGGTGCGTAATGAGTTATCTGAGCAGAACAAACAACCTCACCTAGTCCGGATACGTTGTAACGAGATAGAGCGGGCTCAAAAAATGGGAAATGCGGCAATTGGCGAGCAACCAACCGCCGCATTGCGCATTAGTTGGTGGTGACGGTCAGTGTCAGGGTGTCGCTATAGGCACCGGCGGCAACTGCAGTGGTGCCTTGGTTAACCTGGAATCCAACGAGAACCGGCTGTGCAGTTGAGCTGTAGCCGAAGTCCTCTGTTTGCGGCGCCGTGCTAGCCGTCGTAAAATCTTGGCTACCCACCTTCATATTGTAGGCGATAACGTCGTGTGTTCCATCGCTCAGCCCACCGTTGGTGGAAGCCAAAGATGCAGTGAAAGGAGCGTTCGAGCTGATGCTCGCCGTGCTGCCCCCCTCAAAGTTCTGAACGATCCCGCTACTATTGGCGAAGTTAACTAGAGTAGCAGTGCGCGCAGAAGTATCGCCACCGGATGTGCACGTGCCAGGACTGCAACTCACGTCGGTGCTGCTGGCGACGTTGATGAACGGGGGAACGGTTCCGCTGAGGCCAAGGGTGAAACCACTGCTTTCTGCATTTGCACCAGTAGCCATAGCCACGACGGAGGCCGCTGTGGCAAGAGCAAGGAGCTTTTTCATGGGTATTTCCTTTCCAAACCTTAAAGATTGACAACAGGCGGCAGTAAAGTGCCTAATGAATGCTGCTGATGGTTACACAAAACCACTACCTTCTGGCCGCCTCCTCTCAGCCAGGCTTATTGGTTTGACGATTGAGACTTCGTGCATACTGCCGGTCAGGCATGCCAGGGCGGTTCTACCCTTGTGGCACGACTGTAAGCGACAGAGTGTCCTGATAATCGCCGGCAGCCAGAACCCCAGATGACGGAATACTGACATCCAAGTTCACACTGGTCGTTGCTGAAGATACCGGTGCATCAACTGAGAACGAGTTCACAAGTCGATTCGCTGAGAGACCATCGAGAGGAACCGGCACGCCGGAATCCGAAGATGGATAGGCAACAGCGGAATAGGGCCGGAACTCTGCGGCGTGCTGCTGGTTCTTGAGCGCGCCATTGATCGACCTCAACTCATAGTTACATTGAGCATTGGCATTGACGTGAAGCGTCGCTCTGCCGTCCAGCTTTTTGCCGGTCCCGTCTGCATTAGCAAAGGACGTGAATATGACATTTATGCTACCCTGGGCGGGCTCAGTGGTGGCACCATCTCCTGTGCTGAAAGTTGGCTTATCTGATCCTGTTGTTGCAATATTGCAAAAACCGGGGACTGTCCCTTGAAGCTCAAGCCGATAAGTAGAGTCATCGGCATGCGCTGCATAGGCAAGTGCGAGGGCAGATACGGCGCATGTACTCCATAGAAATTTACTCATGTATAGCTTCCCGTCGGTTCTGTGTTCCATATTGCTTCGTTCCCATGAATATCTCTATGGCTTTACGCTCACAGTAATTGTAAGCTGATCGGTATATTGACCGGCTGCCAATAACTGCTGCGCATCGCCCCAGGAAATCTGCATTTCGGCTGTTTGATTGACTGCTATCTTCCGTCCTGAATCCGTGAATTTGCATCCGAAGGCGCCGAACCTCATGGCCCTGCTATTGCAGGTGTCGTCGATCTGGCCGCCAAGCGTCAGCGGTATCTTGATGTGTACATCGTAGGGCACCCTGAACCGCCTAGCCCGTGCCATGACCGGAGCGCTCACGAGCCGCATGGCCCCTTTTTCCGAGCGCACGCTGTATTGGAACGGCGTATTGCAATCGACCGCGAAGGAAACCTTTGCCGAGCCGGCCTTTGCGACATTGCCAACGTCGAGAGAG
>JBNKTW010000142.1:0-14100 GCA_050298295.1 Rhodomicrobiaceae bacterium | reverse complement strand
CAAGTACCAGCCGCGAACCTTCCCCCCGGCGCGGCCAGGATGGACGGGCCGAAGGCTTGCTCAAGCTCTGGCTGGGCGCAAACAGCCGCAGCGTGGCATCCACATGCTTCATATCCGCCCGCCGCTGACGAAGTTCTTTCTCAAGGCCGATGATCCGTCCAAATATCTCCGCCCGTTTCTTCCGCAACACGCCAACAACATGTGCCTCCGCCATGGCAGCCTCCTCTTCCAAGAAGGGCAGGATAGGCAAGTCATTGACACAACGCGATATTCTGTATGTGGAGGTTGCTACATAAGACCGTGATTTTCGACGTCGTCCGCCATGTTCCGATCTTGCCTCCTTGCTATGCACCGCGCAAGCCAAACTTCAATCGCCCACGCCTACCTTAAAATCGCGGGCCGCAGGGTTTCGCTTACGCCGTGCGCGGTTTTCTCCCAGTAGAACGGCGCGTAAACGAGCTGCCACATCGCGCGGTAAGCCGCCGCCGACACGAAAAGCCAGTAGACCGGGATGAAAATCACATGCGGCCAAAGCCCTTTGTGCCCAGTTCCCCGCAGGCTTATCGCGCCCAGCAAGATGTTCACCACGTAGCCGCCCGCGAAATTGGCGATTGCGACGGTAAGCAGGAGGTCGTTGCCAAACGTCGCTCCCCGCAGAAACAACGTGCCGTGCCACGCGTCGTAGGCCAGGACGAAGTAGCACAAGGGATGGGCGAGTGACGAGACGATGATTCCCGCGAAATAGGCGTGGAAGGAAAGGAAGCCTGTAAGCCCCGTCTCGCGCAGCGTGGTCAGCGGCGCGCGCATATGCACGCCGAAAGTCTGCATCCAGCCCTTGAGCCAGCGCGTGCGCTGCTTGATCCAGGGCATGGGCTGGCAGCACGCCTCTTCATAGGTGGTGGAATCGAGCGTCTCGACCCGGTAGCCGGCCCGGTGCATACGCATACCAAGATCGGCGTCCTCGGTGACGTTGAACGGATCCCAGGCGCCCAGCTCACGCAGCACGCCGATGCGGAAGTGGTTCGAGGTGCCGCCCAGCGGAAAGGGCAGGCCGAACCGGCTCAAGAGCGGCAGAAGCCCCCGGAACAGCGTCGCATACTCGATGGTGAACTGGCGCGAGAGCCAATTCTCGTCATGATTGAAATAGTCGAGCCGGGCTTGCAGGCAGGCAACGTCGGCGGAGGCGCGCCGGAAACGTGTGGCGGCCTTGCGAAGCTGATCGGGCTCCGGCCGGTCTTCCGCGTCGTAGATCACGGCGAAGTCGCCGGTTGCGAATTGAAGCGCGTAATTCAGCGCCTTGGGTTTGGTGCGCGGTTCCCGGTCGGGGACGATGACCAGCTCCACATTGCCCGGCAAGGCGAGATCCAGCGCGGCTTCTATGGTTTCCCGGTCGGATTCCTCCAGCACGATCTTGATGTCGAGCTTCGCGGGCGGGTAATCGAGCCGCGCCAGCGCTCTAGCCATATGCGGCAAAATCTCGACCTCTTTAAACAGCGGCACGAACACGGTGTAGCGGGGCAATTCGGCATCGCTTAGCAGGCGCCGGTTTCTTCTGCGTTCTTCCGGGAGGATCAGGTTCAGCGCCGCCGCCAGCCGCAGTACGATCGCGAGCAGAAAGAACAGAGAGAGAAGAATGGCGCAAATCTCCGCCGCCAGCCGTGGTGCGACGAGGAATGCCCCGGTAATCAGGCCCGCGGCAATGGCGCTCCAGTGGACCTGCCATGCGGCCAGCCCTGTTTTGGCGCTCCAGTCCGGACGCGCGCTCACGAGGCCCCCAATCGCGCGCCGCACGAGCACCTGGCCGTAGGATCGTGTTACCGAATCGATCAGCTCCTGCCGCGTGATCAGCCTTAAATGCCGCCTCTGCTGGCCCAGTTGCCGCGCCAGTTCGATCAGTTGGGAGACAGAGAAGCTCTGCCCGTTCAGCGCAACGACCGGCTCATCCTTGGCGCCAAGAGCCACCGGCCGCTCCAGCAGCAGCCAGACCTGCGAGGGCGCCGCCGGCAGGTGCACGCGGTAGGCCGCGCGTCCGTCCGCCAAAGACAGAGAGCGGGACAGCCAATCATAGAACTCGGTAGGCCGGAGCCTGCCGGATGCGATCGCCGTCTCGATCAGCCCGACCTTGGCTTTCCGGGCCTGCCTAGCCAGCTCTTCGATTACCGGCAAGGGCCAGCCGATGGAGAGGAAAAAGTTGCGCTCCAGATCGATTTCGCTGCCAATATCGTGCTCGAACTGGGACGAAGGCTCGGCCAGATACGGCCAACCGCTTGCATTGCCGTTTCGCCCGGAGCTATGGTCGCGGGAACACCTGGAATCAGGAACGAATCTACGGCCTCTATGCCCCCGCATAACGCCCTCATACATATCGTGAAAAATGTTTTAACGTTTCTTAGAAAATTGAAACAACCGCCTCTGTCAATCAACCGGAGATTGTGGTGAAAAGTTCGATATTCGACTTCTGGTGTGCACGGATTCTCCGCGGCCTTGTCCCGGCGGCAATGGCCGTATGGATTGCGCTGACACCGCACAGCGTTTGCGCTCAAACCGGACCCAAGCCCGATTGGTCCTGGCTGCCCAGACTGCGCGTCGCAACCGAGGCTGACTATCCGCCTTTCAACTATTACAATGAGGAAGGCCAGCTCACGGGTTTCAACGTCGATCTGGCGCGCGCCATTTGCAAGGAACTCGGCGTGGAGTGCGAGATTACCGCCGCGGAATGGAATACGTTAATTCCATCGCTCAAAAACAAAGAGGCAGACGCCATCTTCGCTTCGCTGAGAATCTCGGCCAAATCGCTGGGCGAGGTTGATTTCACCAACCGCTATTACTCGACGCCCGCGCGCTTTGCCGCGAGAATTGGCAGCCCCTTGACCGGAATTTCCGTTACGGAGTTGCTGGGCAGGAAGATCGCAGTGGTGAAAGGAACAGCGCACGAGGCCTTTTTGCGCGATTTCTTCGAGGGTGCCAAGATCGAGCCCTACCGAACGCCCGCCGAAGCGCGCAATGCGCTTAAAAACGGCGAGGTGGATCTCCTATTCGGCGACGGCATCTCGCTCATGTTCTGGATTCAGGGCACGGACAGCGCGCATTGCTGCGAGTTCAAGGGCAAGGGCTACGGCGAGCCGCGCTATTTTGGCGATGGCATTGGCATAGCGGTAAAGAAAGGCAATACGCGCCTGCGCGAGGTGTTGAACTATGCGCTCGCCCGCGTCAAAGCCTCCGGCCGCTACGAGGAACTGATGCTGCGGTATTTCCCGCTTCCGCTTTACTAGAAACCTTCACCGGACAACCACGGGTTGCGGGATTCTTTGAGTTATCCCCAGGTGCTGCGCAGCACGGCGCTACGCGGCGCCCGGCTGCATTTGCCGCCAACCCGGGGCGGTTCCGCGGCAGGATCCCGAAACGTGTCCCGGACCAGCCGCAAGCGCTGGCGCATTTTCCGTTTTCCAGCAAATAGTTGCACGCCGGAACCGCGATCCCAAACCAAGCGCGAGGTCCGGCATACCAAATCGTAACCCTGTCCCATTATCGCTGGGCGGGAGAGTTCTTTCGAAGCGGGCGTTGAGCTTATGCCACAACTTGGAAATTTGGAGCAGTCTTTGTTCCACTTAACCTCCAGTAGATGGCGAAGTTACGGTAGGCTCAATAGGCTCGCGTTGGACTAGGTTTGGGAGCGTTGAGTGTGCGTATCAGGAATGGCGGTTGGGGCTGCGCCCGTTTTTGGTTTACATTTTGGCTATTTGGTTGCTTGGCATTCGGTTGCGCCGCCGCCGCGAGCACAGCATTCGCCCGCTCACACAATTATAATCGCGGCAGTCCCCGCAAGGCAAAGGCCGTCAAGAAGCCCGCTCCGCCCAAAGGCCCCCTGTTCTTCGTGGTCTCCACAAACAAGCAGCACGTCTCCCTTTACGGCGCCGACGGTCTTCACGAGGTTTCGCCCGTCTCAACCGGCAGGCCGGATCACCCCACGCCGCACGGTATCTTCAGCATTATCGGCAAGGAGCGCTTCCACCGCTCGAACCTGTATAACGATGCGCCCATGCCATACATGCAGCGCATCACATGGTCCGGCGTCGCCATGCACGAGGGTTATCTCCCTGGATACGCCGCCTCGCATGGCTGCATAAGGCTGCCCCGCGCGTTCGCGCAGCGCATTTTCAGCTACACCAAGGGCCACGAGCGGGTCATCGTTTCCCGCCAAGATATCGTGCCGGCCGATATCTCCCACCCCCGCCTGTTTGAGCCGAAGCTCATGGCGGCGCCGGGAACAGGTGCCGTATCCGGGGCCGGGCGGATATTGCGGAATGCCGTCGCGTTCACGCAAAGCGCGCACTTGACCGGCGGCGCGGAAAAACTCGACGTTGCCACAACGCCCGGTGCGCCTGGCGGAGACCAGGACGCGCCCAAGCAAAAGCTTCTGAACCCGCTCGAATTCGCCAAAGCCATGAAGGTGCAAGCGGCCAAGCGGGCCAAGCAGGCGGCGGCCGCTATTGAACTGGCGCGCAAAGCCGCCGCCGCCAAGCGGAAAGAAGCCCGGGAAGCCGCGGTTGCCGCGCGGAAGGCCGGGATCGTCCTGGTCCGGGCGAAGGACGTGGCCGATGCCGCGAGCCGGCGCAAGGAACGGGCCGCCGCCAATGTCGAAGCCGCAAAGGCCATCATTGCAGCCGAAGCCCAGGCCGTGGCCAAAATCCCGGAGGCGGAAGCTGCCCTTGCCGCCGCCGGGCGCATCGAGACTGAAAAGTACCGGGACGCCTCGTCTGGCCCAACCCCGAACGATATTGAAGCGTTGAGGAGGGAGGCGAGGAAGGCCGCCATTGCGGTGCGAGAGGCGACGTTCGCCCTGGCCAGCGTCAAGAACTCCCTGAGAGCCGCGGAATGGCGGGTGAAGCGGATGGCGGCCGGCGCAGAGGCTGAGAAGGCTGCGGTTGCGGCCAGGGCCGAGGCCGAGGCCAAAGTGGCCGGCGCCGAGGCTGCGCTTTCCACCGCGCAACGTACCGGGGCCGAAACAAAGCAGGACGCTGCGTCCAACCCGCGCGACAGGGCCAAGGCGAGAGCGGCCAGGGAAGCGGCAATTGCGGTGCGCCGGGCGAAATTCGCGCTGTCCAATGCCAAGGATCGCCTTGAGGCCGCCGGCTGGCGGGTGAAGAGGACGGCGGGCGGCATAAAAGCGGCAGAGGCCGCGGCGGAAGCCAAGGCGCGGGCAGAAACCAAGGTTGCCAGGGCGGAAGCAGCTCTTTCCGCCGCCAAGCGCACTCAAGAAGGTAGGGACGCCGCGCTCAACTCGGCGCGCGAGAGCTTCGAGGCCAGGGCAAAGGCGGTGAGGGAGGCGGCAGCCGCCGTCCGGAAGGCCGAAATCGCTTTGGCTGCTGCCAAGGACACGCTTAGAACCGCGGAGTGGCGCGTGAAAAAGCTGGGCGGGGAAGTGGAAGTCTTGCAGGCCGCAGCCGAAGCCAAGACCGAAGCCGAAGCGAAGGTTGCGGAAGCGCAAGCTGCCTTTTCCGCCGCCAATCGCGTTAAGACAGACAAGGAGCAGGGTGCTGCCAGCGCCGCGAAGGCGTACGAGGATGCCCTCTACGCGAAGAAAGCGGCGGCCGCTGCGGTGAAGTCGTGGGAGCGCAGGCTCCAGCCTTTGTCGGTCTTCATAAGCCGCAAGACAAAGCGCCTCTATGTCCGGCAGAAGCATATCGAGGTTTTCGATGTGCCCGTCACCATCCGGGAACCGGAGAAGCCCCTTGGCACGCACGTTTTCATGGCGATGCCGCGGCAAGATACGCAGGAAGGCCAGTCCCCGTTGCGCTGGCTCTCGCTAACCATTCCCGATGCGGGCACGGACGCTGGTGGCAGGCGGAGAAGACACCGGCGCGGCAGGCACAAGAATAAAGCCGAGGCTAAGGCTCCGGCTGTGCCCCCCGCCTCTGCCTCCGAGGCCTTGGACCGGATCGAGGTCGCCCCCGAGGTGAGGGAGAAGATCTCGGAAATGCTCTTGACCGGCAGCTCGCTGATCGTCTCCGACAAGCCCATGAGCGGGGAAACCGGCAGATATACCGATTTCGTAATTCTGACCCGGTAGGCCGCTTGACTACCCCGGAGGGGCATTGCAAAAGGCCCCCTCACGATTTCGAGCGAGGTCCGCCATGACGAAGCCCTATGCCGTCCCCTCGCAAGAGGGGCGCACCGCGATCGTAACTGGCGCGAACGCCGGCATTGGGCTTTGGACCGCCGTGGGGCTCGCCAAAGCAGGCGCGCATGTGGTGATGCTCTGCCGGGACGCGCGGCGCGGCGAGGAAGCGCGAAGCTTCGTAGCCGCCAAGGCTGGGCGCACGCCGGATCTGATCCTTGCCGATTTCGCGGACCTCGAACAGGTGCACGCCGCGGGCGCGGAGATCGCCGCGCGCTATCCCGCCATCCATATCCTCGTGAACAATGCCGGCCTTTTTGCTCCCGCGCGCACGCTGACCAGGGACGGCTACGAGATGACCTTCGCGGTCAACCACCTGGCGCCGTTTCTGCTGACGCAAACGCTGCTGCCGGATCTGGAGCGCAGCGGCGTGCCAAGCCGGTATGCGCGCATCGTGAACGTCGCATCCGCCGCCGCAAGCCGGGCAGCGCTGAATTTGGACGATCTCATGTCCGCCCGCCGCTATCATGGGCCCGCCGCCTATGCTCAATCTAAGCTCGCCAACATCCTCTTCACCAAGGAGCTGGCCCGCCGCTTGCCGCCCAAGCCCGTGACCGCCAACTGCCTGCACCCCGGCGTGGTCGCCACCGATATCGGAAACAAGGGCTTGATCGGCAGGCTGATATGGGGGGCAATCAGGCCCTTCATGATCAGCCCGGAGCAAGGCGCGGTGAACTCGCTATACGTGGCCACTTCGCCGGACATCGAGGGCAGCAGCGGGGCCTATTTCGTCAAGCGGAAGCCAGCCCCGCCGAACCCAATCGCGGAAGACCCCGCCATCGCAGCCCGCCTTTGGGCGGAAAGCGAAAGGCTCGTGGCGGCGGCATTACAAGCATAGCGCAGCATTTGGAGCGCTTTCCGCCAAGGCGGCTCAGCCGTGCAGGAACAAATAGACCACGTAGGCCGCAACCGCGATCAAAAGGCTCGACAACAGATAAAGGATCGGAGTGGCCGCCGAGCGCAGCTCATCGTCGAGCACGAGGCCGCTCTCTTCGTTCGTCCGTGCTGGATCGTCCGGCGGGAGGGTGTTGCCGTTGGCGCTGCTGCTATTTTTCCCCATGTGTTCTTCCTCCTCGCTTGCGTTCAGCGCATCCGCCTGCCCGCGGAGCCTGCCTTCAAGCCAAGCCATGATTAGCGCGCTTTATCGATCCGCCGTCCCCATCTTCGCTCTGTAGTTGACCCCATTATAAGGGTATTATCAATAAAGTGAAAGATAGACATACATTTTCTCCCGCCGCGATGGAGTCGCGGGAAACCGTGCGCCCGTGCCGGCTGGCACGCGAGCGTTAGCCGGAGCACTGGGAAGTGCGCGCCACCACCAGTTGTCTCCAGAAGACGCGAGATTGCCCTGCCAGCTTCAGACGGGTTTCGATTGCCTAGGCTGGGCGAGCCGGAACCAAAAAGGTTGTGCTATTATGCCGGTGGGCGCAGCCGATTGGCGAGGGAACGATGGCGGAGAGGCTTGCTGAACGTTAAGATGAGCGGATCGCTGGGGTTCTGGGCGGCGGCGAACTTGCGGAACGCTGCACGCCAGGAGGTTCTCAACGCATGTGAGGAGATTAGGGTCTCCCTCAATAACCGTCTGGAAGAAACAGCCCCCCTTCCTATCGCCGGCAAGAGGTATGCTTTCGGTATTACCGTAACTGGCGGTAGCGTTACTTGGCTGTAAGGGGCTGGCGGACAGCCTTGAACCCGGCTTGGCTGTGCTTCGCTTCGCGACGTCCACAAAAAGAAAAACAATTGTTTCAAAATTGCGCAGTACAACCTTAGATTGGTTGTGGTGGTACGAGCTTTGGTTAAATTCAACAAAATGGCAACGGCTTTTTAACGTACAGGCAATAATGATTGGGGGTGAAATGGCCAAGACATGATTGGGAGATGACGGATTTGGACGGTACTATAGGCGTAGTGTAAGCGTTGTGTCGGTATTCTGTGAAATGGGCGCGTATTATGTTTGGCCACGATAAGCGATTAGTTCCTAAAGCTTTTTTCCAAGATCTCGAAAAGAACGATCCTCTCTCCGGCGTATTGGATGAGTTCAAGAGTGCAGTGATTATCGCCTATGAGCGGGCACTCGACGAGGGTATTAGTTCAGTCAGCGCGCTTGCCGCCATGGCTGACTTGATGTCCCAAGAGTTGAAGCGCTGCGAAAACCTTGCCGGCTGAGTGCCGCGGCTAAGGGCCGGGCTGCGGCGCAATTGCCAGTAGAAGGAAAGATTCGAAACGCCAATCGGGTAGGGACAGCCTATGCCTGCACAGAAGCTTTTTGGCCTTGCGAAGGAAGCACAAGCAGTTCTGGCATTCTGCGAAGAAGGCTTGATGCTGATTGGCAAGCACATTACGGCCCGCGCCTCCGCCAGTGCCGGCGCCAGCGGGCTTTCGCACGGCGAAGGGGATATGGAGCCCGAAACGCAGCAGGAGCGAATGCACCGCGAAACCGTAGAGTTGACGCGGGCCTACGCCGAGGAAGTGAAGGATCCTGAAATCAGGCGTCTGCTTCGTTCTCTTGCCGACAGCTACGAAAAAATGGCGGCGCTTGGCGGCGGACATCAACATCCGGCAATTGCCGTTAGAGAATAGTGCAGGTTGCGCAATAAGTTATTGCGCCACCCCCCTGGCGGCCCCCCCGCACCGCCAGGGGTATTGTTTTTCAACGCGCCTACACAGGTTTTCCACCGTTGCTGAGCGAATAGCGCCAGCCGGCGCCAGCCGGCTGCTGAGGATTTCCCGCCTTTTTGGGGCGCAAGTGATCCGCTGTCTGCTGCTTATCACGATTTACAAAACTATTTGGCTGCATCCGGTATCATTCCATCCGGCACCTGCGAACGGCTCGTAGCATATCAGCCGGTTGTTTGTGCCTCGGATGGAATCCGGCTCCAAAGCCGCCATCCAATTGGCGAAGGCTCTGCTTGCTGGCAGCGTTATTCTTAAGGCAGAATAGCCGCAAAGCCGGACGCTTTTTTTGCCCCGCCCTGGCGGCGGCCGGCCAGAAGAAGTGTTATTCAATGTGCGGCGGTTGACCGCCGGAGCTTAATCGCCAAATGCCATTCTTGCGAAGCATATGCAAAAAGGAGAGCAGCGCTTATGACCAGGTGTTTCCCGATCGATCGCGCCCTGCCTGTCCGTGCCGCCACGCCTAGCGGCGGATTTCTGGACGTGGCGCCGCAGCCTGTCGGAGAGATGCCGGGTTGGAATCTGAGCGATCTTTATCCTGGTGGACGCCCGCAGCTTGAAGGGGACATCGGCAAGGCGGCGGAGGCCGCGGCGCAATTCCGCGAAACCTACATGGGCAAGCTCGAAGGCCTGGCGCGGGAAGATCCACCAGCGCTCGCAAAGGCCATCGGGGATTACGAAGCACAGTCCGACCGCATGGGCCGCGCCGGCGCCTACGCCTACCTCAACTACGTCACCAATACCGCCGACGCCGCCCGCGCCAAGCTTTTTGGCGATGCTCAGGACAAGCTTACTGCGATAAGCACGCAGCTCCTGTTTTTCGAGCTGGAATTGAACCGCGTCGGCGACGGGGTGATGGACGGGGCGCTTAAGAACGCGGAGCTTGCCCATTACCGGCCATGGCTTACCGATCTCAGGAAAGAACGGCCCTACCAGCTTTCCGACGATCTTGAAAAGCTCTTCCACGAGAAGAGCATGACCGGCCCCGCCGCCTGGAGCCGGCTGTTCAACGAGACGCTGACAGGCCTCCGCTTCGACATCGACGGCGAAACCTACACGCTTGAAGTCGCCCTGAATTTCCTAAGCGACGCCAATGCGGAGAAGCGCGCGGCGGCGGCGGACGCGCTGGCCAAGGTCTTCCGGTCCAACGTCCGGCTGTTTACCCTCGTGATGAACACGCTCGCCAAGGACAAGGAAATCTCCGACCGCTGGCGCGGCTTCCCGGACGTGGCCTCCTCGCGGCATCTTGCCAACCGCGTTGAGCCCGAGGTGGTGGACGCGCTCGTTACCGCCGTGCGCGGCAGCTATCCGCGCCTCTCGCACCGCTATTACGCGCTCAAGGCGAAGTGGCTCGGCATGGAGCGGCTCAACTACTGGGACCGCAACGCGCCCATCAGCCGCGATCCCGAGCCCATCACCGAGTGGGCCGACGCTCGCCGCACAGTGATCGAGGCCTACCGCCGTTTCTCGCCGCGCATGGCGGAGATTGCGGATGGCTTCTTCTCCAAGCACTGGATCGACGCGCCGGTGCGCGAGGGCAAGTCGCCGGGCGCGTTCTCGCATCCGGCCGTGCCTTCGGCGCATCCCTACATCATGCTGAATTACCTGGGCAAGCCGCGAGACGTCATGACCCTTGCCCATGAGTTGGGGCACGGCGTGCACCAAGTGCTGGCCAATGCGCAAGGGGCGCTGATGGCGTACACGCCGCTAACGCTGGCCGAGACCGCGAGCGTGTTCGGCGAGATGCTGACCTTCAAGGCGCTGCTCGCCCAGACGCAGAACCCGCGCGAAAAGAAGGCGCTGCTCGCGCAGAAGGCCGAGGACAAGATCAACACGGTCGTGCGCCAGATCGCGTTCTATCAGTTCGAGCGGCAGGTGCATGAAGCGCGCCGCGAGGGCGAGCTGACCTCGGACAAGATCGCGGAATACTGGCTCTCCGTGCAGGGCGAGAGCTTGGGTCCGGCGATCATCCTGAATGAGGGCTACGAAAACTACTGGACCTATGTCTCGCACTTTGTGCATTCGCCGTTCTACGTTTACGCCTATGCGTTCGGAGATTGCCTGGTGAACTCGCTATACGCGGCTTACGAGCGCGCGCCGGAGGGCTTCGAGGAGCGCTATCTCGATATGCTGCGTGCGGGCGGCACGAAGCACCACAAGGAGCTGCTCGCACCCTTCGGCCTCGACGCCACCGATCCCGGCTTCTGGGCCATGGGGCTGAAGGTGATAGAGGATATGATCGCGGAATTGGAGACGCTGGACATCTAGTTTTTGAGGTTTTTATGTATCGTATTTTCATTTCGCATGGCTCGGAAGATAGCTGGGTCGCAAGCCAGATCGCCAAACGGGTGAGGCAAGATGCAAAGGCAGAGCCATTTCTCGACGTGTATGACATCGCCAAGGGGGACGACTTTGAAAGCCGGATCTTTGACATGCTTCCGCAGTGCGATGAGTTGATCGCGCTTCTAACTCCGTGGTCGGTCAACCGGAACTGGGTTTGGACGGAGATCGGCGCAGCAAGGGTCCTCGGAAAAAGGATTGTTGGGGTTCTTTATGGTGTTACCATCGAAGCTCTGAGCGAGGATCACGGAGGCACGGCTTGCCTGAATTCCAAAAACGTCATGTCAATCAATGAATTCGAAACATATTTCGGTGAGCTGAAAAAGCGTGTAAAGGAATCCGCCGGATGAGCCTGTTTATTTCCTACGCCCGAACTGACCATCAATATGCTCAGGAACTTTCCCGGGCACTGCGAAGCAAAGGCTTTGACGTGTTCCGCGATGACGACAAGATTGTTGAAGGCGAGGGTTGGACCGATCGGATCTTGGATGCCCTGAAGAACGCAGAACTTGTTGTCTTTGTCGTTCCGAAAGATAGCGGCGAAGGCAAGAACGCGCTTTTCGAGGTGGGCGCAGCAAAGGCTTTGGGGAAGAGGATCTTTGCAATTATGCCCCACGGCCGGGCGAGCGCGGGGCGGGATGTTGCGATGGGGCTCGCTGAGCTGATCTTTATGGACGTTTCCGGCACACAACCGGATAAGATCGCTGACATTGTTGAACGCGCGCTCGGCCAGCGGGCATTGCATTAGGCGGAGATTAGAGACGCTGGACGTTAAGCCGGGCCAGCGCCGGGTCGCGGCGCATCAAACGCCGGGAGGTTTACTCCGCACGCGGACGACGATATCGACCGCCTCCAGCTCAACCCCATCCGGAAGCTTTGCCGCGCCCACGACCTTGAGGTCTCCGGCTGCGATATCGGTCAGCTCGCCCGTGTCCGCATTGTAAATGTGCGGATGCGGCTCCGTATTCGAATCGAATACCGTCCGGTCAGCATCTATGACCAGCTCGCGCACGAGGCCTTTCTCGCTGAAGAGCTTGAGCGTGTTATAAATCGTTGCCCGCGATATTTCCGGGATTAGCCTCTTAACGCGAGCCAAGACTTGGTCGGCGGTCAGATGCACAGGGCCGCACAGCATGACTTGGCCAACCGCAAGCCGCTGCAAAGTTAGCGGAACGCCGGCGGAGCGAAGCCGGGCCGCGATCTCCGCGCTATCCGTGCGCACAACGCTGAGCAGTTCCGTGAGTTTGGCTTCTCCTTCCGTATCGTGCGCCATTTTCTCCTCGCATTGGGATGAGGGGAACTGCGCGCTCCCCTCTCAAATCTTCAACCTTTGTGCCGCTCACTTCGCGAACGGTGTGGGACGCGGCGTTGCATCCGACGACGGCGGAAGGGCCGGCAGCGCGAAGCTCGGCTGATCGCCCGTCAGCGTCTTCAAGAAGGCGACGATTTTCGCATTCTCGCTGGCGGCGAACTTTTTGCCAAGCTGCAGCCGGCCCATGGTATCGACCGCTTCTGGTAGCGTGTTAGCACCGCCGTCGTGGAAATAGGGATAGGTCAGCTCGACGTTGCGTAGCGTTGGCACTTTGAAATTGAACCGGTCCTCGTCTTTGCCGGTGACGCCCGAGCGGCCAACTGCCTTGTTCGCCGTCTTGTAAGGTTTGACCACACCCATCTTCTGGAACGACGCTCCGCCCACGCCAGGACCATTGTGACAGGCAACGCAGCCGCTGTCCTTGAAAAGCTTGTAGCCTTCCAGTTCATCGGGCGTCAACGCGTCCTTTTTGCCGAGCAGCCACAGGTCGAAGCGCGAGTTGGGCGTGACGAGCGTTTTTTCGAACTCGGCGATGGCGGTTGTGACCTGCCCAATATCGATTTCGTCCTTGCCGAACACTTGCTTGAACTCGCGCACATAGGCGGGAATAGTCTCCAGCACGCTAACAGCCAGCGTATGGGAGAACGCCATTTCACCGGGATTGGCAATAGGACCGCCAGCCTGTTCCTTCAGGTCCGCCGCGCGCCCGTCCCAGAACTGCGCGACGTTAAGGCTCGAATTCAGCACCGTCGGCGCGTTGATCGGCCCCTGCTTCCAGTGATCGCCAATCGAGGTTGGCAAGTTGTCCGAGCCGCCCGCCGACAAGTTGTGGCAGGAATTGCACGAAATGAAACCCGACTTCGACAGGCGCGGATCAAAGTACAGCTTCTTGCCAAGCTCCACCATGCCAAGATTCACCGACTGCGGCGGCTTAACCGGCTCGATGGGCTCCTGAGCGATTGCAGGCTGGACCGCCAGCGAGGCCGCGTTGGCTGCGGCAAAACAAGCCAAGATTATCCGTTTCATGAAGCATCCCTCATGTTGGTTGCAGCAGTATTTTCAGGTTCGGCGCCTCTTGGCTCGCTCCCCCGCGATGACAGTTTCTAAACGAGCTGTCTTGGTACCTAGTCTATGTCTTAGACTCTGTCTAATTGCTGACGGGGAGGGTGGCAACACGCGAATAGGGCGGGCGGTATTTCGCCGCACCTCTCACATCTCAGCGCAGTGTAGACAGTACTGCGCACCCTGCTTCAATCATAAGCGATTGAAGTATATGGATAAACGTTGGCCTGGCGCCGGGAACTTCGGTCTAGAAACACTTAAACACCGCCGATGGTTTGTCGGTGAGTATGGCCGTGAAGCGGTAGTGACATTTCGGTTGCAGCGTGTGATTAAACGGCCACTTGCACTGGTATCCGCGATAAGCTCCTGTACTGACGGCCTTGTTGCCTTGGCGTAAGAGCCTGACCCAAAAGTTTCTTGCGCAAGTGCTGGTTGCATGATTCACCGGTTCCGGGCCATCGGAGGGGTGATTCGTCATGTGGACGGAAGAACATCGCGCAATGTACAAACGGCCGGCGGGACGCTCGCCAAGCCG
>JBNKTW010000141.1:0-49398 GCA_050298295.1 Rhodomicrobiaceae bacterium | reverse complement strand
GCCTTCGTAGCGGCGCAGCTTGCCGCCAATCACGTTCTGGACCGCCTCGCGCGCGTCGCGCAGCAGGTTCGCCGCCAGTACCGCGTTGGCGTAGATCAGGTCGCCTTCCTTGATGCGGCGGCCCGAAAGGCTTTCCACCGTATAGATTTGCATGGGCCCCTCCGCTGCTACTTCCCGCGCCGAGCCACGGACGCCCGCGACCAGCCGAAGAACAGCCTGCGCAGCCATGACAGCACCAGGAGCAGCCCGAGCACCGCCAGTATCACCGATGGCCAATAGCGCTCCCAGAACACCCGGTAGCCCACATCGCCGCTCCGCACAAGGCTCGCGTCCTTCACGATGCGGCCGTAGCTGAGAATGCCCTCGCCGCTCCGCATGACCATGTTCAGGGCCGCGAGCTGGTTCCGGCTGCCGTAGATCGCCCGCCTGAGCCCCTCGCCGGACAGCGCCTGCATGACGCGTGGCGACTCGCTCACCGCACGCAGCAGCGCCCTGGCGGCTTCGGGCTCCAGGCGGCGCTCGTACTCGGCGAAGGCCGCGAGCTGGCCGTCGCTCAGCCTGCGGGCGAAATCGTGCATCTGACTCGCGGACAGGCTCAACATGACATCGCGCTCTCCGGGCGTAAGCGTCGCGATGCGGTTGAGCGCGATCCTGTCGTTCACGGCAAGCAGCTTCACAAGCGTCTCACGGCTCAAGCCCTCGGGCGAAAGCCAGCGATGGAGGCCCAGCTCCACCACGCGCGGCAAGTCCTGGCCCGCCACCTCCGTCCAGCGCAGGCCGTCCTTGAGCGACTTCCGCTCCGCCGCGATGGCAAGCCCGTCATCGTTCAAATCAACCAGCGCCTTGCCGAGCGATCCGTCGGCGGCGCGCTTGAAAATGCTGTCCTCGCCTTCGCTGGCTTTGACGATCACGACGATCTGGCCGAGCCGGTTCACTTGATCGAGGCGTACATCCTTCAATATGGCCGCGAACGCCGGGTTCTTCTCGCTGAGCGTCAGCAGCAGCGCGTACTTCTTTTTGAAGTCCTGCCAAACCGCGTAAATCCTGTCCGCGGTTTCCTGGGCGATGCTGGCCATTTGCTGGGTAATGTCGGCCTGGATCGTCTTGCCGATCTCGTCCTTGATGACCGTCTTGGTTTCATCCGACTTCATGTGTTCGGCGATGATCGGGAATACGCCATCGCCGGCGTCGTAGATATCCTTCGCGATCAGCGCCAGCCCGATCAGCCCCGCGACGGCGGAAACGATCCTGCTGGCCACCATGCCCACAACCCGGCTGCCGATGCTTCGCACGACCGAGGCAAGCACCCGCCGGGTGACAATCAAAACGATGCCCGAAATCGAGGCCGCGTTGTTCAAGACAAGGTCCGCTGTGCCGATCTTGACGCCAGGCTGCTGAGCGGCCTTCGCCTCCACGTTTCTCTGGCTCTCCTGGGCGAACACCTGCGCCACCGCGGCGCCATAGCGGGATTGCAGCGCGGTCTGAACGCAAGCGATGATGGGATTGGAAACCTTGGCGGTGGCCGCCTCGATCTGGGCGCCCGCATCCTTGGCGACGCCGGTGGCCAGCTCTTCAATCGCCGCCTTGAAGCCTTCGGAGTTGTAGGTTTTGTCCGCGACGGCGGCGGCGTAGCGGCCGGCGGCGGTCTTGCTCACGGTCGAGTAAGCGCGGTCAACCCAGCTCGAATCGGCGCGCACCGCCTCAATGGCCGCGTCCACCTCGCGGTCGATCCGCGCGCTCATATCCACCTTGTCCCAGTATTTGTTGACGAGGGCGGGATAGTCTATCGACGCAAGTTCCGTCTTGAAGCTGGTGGCGGCAAGCTCGGTGATGCGGGCGCGCACATCCGCATCGGAAAGCGCCTGGCATTCCTCGATGGTGACAAGCGGCGTCTTGACGGCGGCGGGTGGCGCCTCCTGCTGCTGGGCAAGTGCCGCGCCCGGGGCCTGGACCAGAAGGCCTGCGACGGCACCCCAGGTCAGTGTCCAAGCAAAAACTCTACGCATAATGGCACCAGGCGAAAGCTGTTAAGTAAGCAGATTTGCGTTCCAACTAGAGGGTCCTAACATAGGGGCGAAATTTAGAATGGGAAGCATCCGGGCTTACCCGCCCGCCTCCAGCTTAAGCTGCTCCTGAACGGGACGGAAACTGCGGCGGTGATGGCAGGTCGCGCCGTGCCGCCTGAGCGCCGCCGCGTGCTCTTTCGTGCCGTAACCCTTGTTGCGCTCCCAGCCATAGGCGGGGAACTCCAAGGCCAGCTCGCGCATGATCCGGTCGCGCGTCACCTTGGCGACGATCGAAGCCGCGGCAATGGACAGCGAAAGCGCGTCGCCGCCCACCAGTGCTTCCGCCGGTATTTCGAGCTTGGGCGTGCGGTTGCCGTCCACCAGCACGGCCGAAGGCGCGCGGCCAAGCTTCCCCACCGCCTCGCACATGGCCGCATGCGTGGCATGGTAGATGTTGAGCCTGTCGATGGTCTCCACATTCGCGATGCCGATGCCGGCGTGAGCCACCGCCAGAATTTCCGGGAACAACGCCTCGCGGGCTTCCTCGCTAAGCTGTTTGGAATCGTGAACGCCCGGGGGCGGGGCGCCCGTAAAGATGACGGCCGCGGCTACCACCGGCCCTGCCCAGGGCCCCCTGCCAGCCTCGTCTATGCCCGCAATCAGCCCTCCATGCTTGCGCTGGAGCACGGTCTCAGGCTCAAGGGTTGGCTTGGCGGATCTGGAGGCAGGTGGCATGCCCTGCTTTTAGCCCCTGCCCAGCACCGATCAAGCGTTGAGGACGTGAAACCTACAGCTTTCTTCAACCCAGGGCGGCATATCTCAAAACAGGCTCAGTTGCGCGGGGCCGGGCGGCCGGAACCGGTCCGTCCGCAACTTCAAATGACGCCAACTCAGGCCGTAGCGTTTCAGCGCCAGCTCGAACCGCGCCGCGATCTGGTCCGCGTATGGTCCGGCGCCAGTCTGCCGCTCGCCGAAGCGCGAGACGTAATCCTTCCCCCCCCGCGTCTGGCGCACGAGCGACATGACCCGGCCCGCGCGGTCCGGGAATTCCGCCGCGAGCCATTCCTGGAACAGACCGGCGATTTCCAAGGGCAGGCGCAGCAGCACGTAGCCCGCCTCGCCCGCTCCCGCAGCGGCGCAAGCCTCCAGGATGCGCTCAAGCTCGTGATCGTTTAACCCTGGGATCAGCGGCGCGGTCAGAATGGCCACCGGCACACCGGCCGCCGTAAGCTTCCGCACGGCTTCAAGCCGCCTGTCCGGCGAGGAGGCGCGCGGCTCCATTTTGCGCGAAAGCCTGTTGTCGAGCGTCGTCACCGACAGGCTGACTTTGACGAGGCCGCGGCTCGCAAGCCTCGCAAGAATATCGAGGTCGCGTGCAACGAGCGCCGACTTGGTCACAATCGTCACCGGGTGGCCGAAGCGGTCCAGCACCTCAAGCACGCTGCGGGTTATCCGCCGCTCCCGCTCCACCGGCTGATAAGCGTCGGTATTGGCGCCAAGCATAAGGACAGCGGGCAGGTAGCTGGGCCGCGATAGTTCCCTCTCCAGCGCCTCCGCCGCATTGACCTTTGCCGTAAGCTTCGTCTCAAAATCGAGCCCGGCCGAATAGCCCCAATAGGCGTGGCTTGGCCGCGCATAGCAGTAGATGCAGCCATGCTCGCAGCCACGATAGGGGTTCAGCGACCGGTCGAAGCCCAGATCGGGCGAACAATTGGTGCTTATGACGGTCTTGGCCGTTTCCTCGCGTACCTCCGTCTTAAAAGGCTCCAGGCCGGCCAGGCTTTCCCAGCCGTCGTCGAAAAGCTCGCGCCGCTCCAGCTCGAACCGCCCGGCCGCGTTCGACACCGCGCCACGGCCCCGTCTCCGGTTCGCCTGTACCTGTCCGGCTTCGTTCGCGCACCTTGCTTCTTTGCACACCATGGCGGTATGATACCCCGAACATAAGAACATTTGAAGAACGTTTCGCGGCTATCCACACCAGACGGCGCCATGATTTCGGTCATCATCCCCACCTGCAACTCCGCCGCGGCCCTGCCAGCTACCTTCCGTTCGCTGTTCGAGGCAGCCATTGAGGGGCTGGTCAGCGAGGTGATCGTGAGCGACTGCGCCTCGGCCGACGCCACCGCTAGAATCGCCGACGCCACCGGCGCAACCGTGATCCAGGCAGGCGCTGGCCAGCAGCTTCTGGCCGGGGCTGAGGCCGCACGCAAACCGTGGCTCCTGTTTCTCAAACCCGGCTCCGCGATGGAGCCCGGCTGGGAGGAGGAAGCGCGGGACTTCATCGCCGGAGGCGGGCACCGCGCCGCAGCCTTCCGCTTCCGCCTCGCGGCCAAAGGCCTCAGGCCGAGGCTACGGGAAGCCGTGACCACCATAGGCGCCCGCGCCATCCGCCTTCCGAAGAACTGCGACGGACTGCTCATCCCCGCCAAGCTTTTCGAAAGCGCCGGGGCTGCCTCCACAGCCAAGGGCGAGGAGGCCATCCTGATGCAGCGGCTTGGCCGCAACCGCGTCTGCTTTCTGAAAGCTGCGGTGATCGCTTGTCCCGCGTGGGCATGAGTGGAATGGTCCGATGCGGGAACCGCACGCGAAGGGCGCACCATGCACGGCTGGCCGCCTTTTCCCTGGCCCGTTGTTGCCTTAAATCCACCTAAGCGCCGTGCCTGAAAGCAGCACGGCCAAGGGAGGGTGATGTCATGGCTCAGCGCACAGGCGAAACTTTTTTCGAGTCTCCGCACGCCGTAACCTATCTGCTGATCCTCCTGAACTCGGCCGTCTTCGTCCTGACGCTCTTCGGCAACTCGCTCATGGGCATCAGCGCCGCCACGCTTTACAGCTACGGCGCGCTCTTTAGCGGCGCTCTGGCCCTGGACCAAGACTGGCGGCTTGTCACCTACGCCTTCCTGCACGGCAATATCATCCATCTGGGCATGAACATGCTGTGCGTCGCCGCCTGGGCTGGCATCCTCGAACACCGGCTCGGTGCCACCTATTTCCTCGTGGTTTATCTCGCCTCGGCGATCGGCGGCGGCATCGCCAGCATCGAAGGCCACAGCGGCGTTTTCCTGACCGTCGGCGCGTCGGGCTGCATTTCGGGGATCGTCGGCGCGCTCCTGTGCCTGACCATCCTCGGCAAACTCCCCCTTTCGCCGCAGTTCTTTGTGATCGTCATCGGGATCAATGTGCTGTTCACATTGTACGCGCCGCAGATCGACTGGCTGGCGCATCTGGGAGGCTTCACGGCGGGTTTCGCGGCTTGCGCCCTGCTCGATACCGCGGAAAAGCTGAATAGCTACTGGCTTCGCTGCAAATTTCCGGAATTCGTCAAATCCGGCATTGCCGCGGCTGTCATTGGCGCCACCCTGCTCTATTTTCAAGCGGGCGGCAGAATTGACGCGGGTATATTCCCGCGCGCCATCACCGCCTTTGCTGGGCTTCTGCTTGCAATCAAGCTTGCCGACGTCGTCCTGACCAAGCCGAGAGGCATGGCCGCCGTGACCGTGGCGGCCGCCGTCTTCTGGGGCTTCTTGGGCTTCGCAACTGGCAGCGCCGCGGCCGCCAGTTGCGCGGATCTCCAATTTTCCATGTCCGCAAATGCCGCGATTTGCGGCGCCGCGCCGCTTTTGCCTGCCTTTCTGGCCGCTGGCGGTTTCCTCGCAGCACTTTACATTCTGCGCACCGAGCTGCGCCGCGGGCTCAACGATACCGGCTTCATCGCCGCCGGATTTATCGCCGAGCGCCGCCGCAGGGACGGCCTGTAGAATATGCCAGGATGGTGTAACGGGCCGCGGCCAAGGCGATAGGCGTTTTGGCGGTCATCCCTCAAACTGATGGTGTCAACGGAGTCTGCGCAGGCAGCTCGAAGCATCGCGAGAGATGACCATGGACTATTATGTTGGGATTGACGTGTCTTTGGACGCTTCGAGCGTCTGCGTTGTGGATGCCACCGGCAAGATCGTGAAGGAGGCGAAAGCCCCAAGCGAGCAGGCGGACTTGATCGCCGGGTTCAAGGCGCTGCCCTTTGCGCTGGCGCGCATCGGGTTTGAGGTGGGGCCTTTATCGCAATGGCTATGCGCAGGACTGAAAGAGGCGGGGTTCGCCGTGGAACTGCTGGAGACGCGGCATTTGCGCGACGCCTTCAAATCGATGCCGGTGAAGACCGGTAGGAAGGACGCGCGCGGTATTGCGCAGCTTATACCAACGGCCATGAATTAGGCTCTTCGCGTTTTTTGGTGGAAGCAGAAGGGAAGTAATCATAGTTCCGGCAGTCCGAGGGTACGGATTTTAAGGGCGAGGTATTCCTCGTCGCGGAGGCCGAAGGTGCGGCGCTGGATGACGCGGATTTTGTTGTTGAAGCCTTCGGCGAAGCCGAGGGCCACTTTGTCCTTTCCGGCCAGTGCCTGGACCGCCGTATCTCCAGCATGGCCGATCTTGAGAACGAGGTTACAGCCTGGCTCGAACAGCGTAACGCCCGCCATGCAAAGGCCAATTGGCGCTTCACAACTGCCGATGCCCGCATCAAGCTGAAAAACCTATACTCCGCATTTTAGGTAACTCCCCGGGTGGGCGGGTGAGTCAGGAATAGCACAGGGCATGTTCCTTCGTGTTTGAATAAGTTGTTTTGCGTTATGGCAGCAGCGTTTGGCGTGATTCAAGCTTCCCATGGAGGAGCCGAATCAGCCGCCATAGTCTCTGACAGTCGAAACGCTGCTGCCGGTCATAGAAAATCCACGGCAGGAAAATGCGTTGCTGAAAGCCAGGCTGGCTGAACTTGAACGCCGGCTTGGCCTGAACAGTTCGAACAGTAGCAAGCCGCCATCGAGCGACGGATTGAAAAGACCCTCCTCGCCCGCGACTTCCTCAAATTCGGCACGCCCATCGAACAGGCGAATGCCGCGCACCAGGAGACCTCGTCCGAATGCACGTCCGCCCGGCCGGCTTCGGCGAAATCGCGCACGATTTCCGGGTTCGCGGCGGCGCCGGCAGAACCGAAGCGGCCAGCAGTAAGGCCGCCAGAATTCGCCGCGCAGTCTCCGGCGCTTTCCCCGCTCCGGTATCGTTCCCACAGTCCCGCATTCGGCACATCCCCACTGTCTTCCGCTTGCTCTCTCGCAGGGTAGAGTTGAAGCCGGCGATTCTCGCAAGTATGCGGCACGGGGCAGCGCCAGAAGCGTGCGCATTTTTTTTAAGAGGCCCCGTTACCGTTTGGTAGCAGTGCATTTCATATAACTTACGGTAGCGAAGCGGCTTGGAGGCAAACATGACGTTGCGATTGGGCGCGACGGCCCCGGATTTCGAGGCCGAGACCACGGCGGGACACATCCGCTTTCACCAATGGCTTGGCAACTCCTGGGGCGTCTTGTTCTCGCATCCGAAAGACTTCACGCCGGTTTGCACCACCGAGCTGGGCGCGCTGGCCGGGCTAAAAAGCGAATTCGACCGCCGGAACGTCAAGATCGTGGGCCTCAGCGCCGACCCGGTTTCGAGCCACATGCAGTGGGCGCGGGATATCGAGGACGTTACGGGCCATGCGCTGAATTTCCCGCTTATCGGCGACAGCGATCTGAAGGTCGCCAAGCTATACGGGATGCTGCCGGTGGACGCGGGCGGTACGCCGGAATACCGCACTTCCGTCACCAACCGGACCGTGCGCTCCGTGTTCGTGATCGGTCCCGCAAAGAAAATCCATCTCATCATGACCTACCCGATGGTGACGGGACGCAATTTCCAGGAAATCTTGCGCGTAATCGACTCCTTGCAGCTTTCGTTCAAATTTGGGGTCGCGACGCCCGCGGACTGGAAACCGGGCGGCGACGTGCTCATTGCCGAAAGCATCTCTGGCGAGGAGGCGCGGCAAAAGTTCCCGGAGGGCTGGAAAGCGATCAAGCCTTACGTGCGGACCGTTCCGCAGCCGCGCCGCTGACTTCTGTTGCCGGCATGTCATCGGTTAGCAATGAATTGGTATAGGTATAAGTTTCTAATAAAAAAGATCGTGCAGGACCGGGCATAGCTATGCGATAAGGGCTTCGCAGTTACCGCCTAATATGAAGACCATGGTCCGGATTCTTGTCGCCCTTATCTCTTCGATCCTGATTTCGAGCAGCGCCGTGGCAATGCCGCCGGCGGCTGTTTCCGCGGGGCAGTTCCTGGCGCGCCATGCGGAGCCGCCTCCAGAAGGATCTCCTGCCATCCGCTACGTTTCGGAGAGCTGCCAGGACTTCCGGAATCGCCCGGAATGGTGCGCCCCATACCCGTTTCGAACGGAGGAGCAGAACCGCCGTGTGCGGGAAGGATGGTCCGCTCCACACGCGAAAAGGGCGCCAGACCCGGCGCAATTTACCGCCACCGCCAAGCAGAGCCAGGGGATGGCCGCCGGCAGTTTCTTAAGCGGGCAGGAACGCTATCTCATCGCGCCGCGGCCGCTGACGCCTTTCAGAATGGACGGCGGCGGCAAAGCGGTCATGCTGGGGAAGAGCCCGGAAGAGAAGCTGCGCCGCATGATTGGCCAGCTCATACTGACCGGTTTTTCTGGCAAGCGGCTGGAAGACCCTGATGTTGAGCGTGTCGCCAACGATTTGCACAACGGAAAGCTGGCGGGCGCTCTCATTAGGGAGCCGAATATCGAAAACGCCGCGCAATTGCGCGGGTTGCTGGCGATTCTAAACGAAGCCGCGGGCGGCAACACGCCTCTCATCGCTGTCGAGCAGCCGGGCGGGCCGGATACCGTACTGTCCGAGGGAAAAGGCTTTGCTTTTTATAACTCCGCCAGCGCCGTCAGCAGCGGCGGGAATCCGCGTGAGGCGCAGCTTCAATACCGGGCGATGGCCGGTGAGCTGGCGGAGCTTGGCGTAACCCTCAATATTGGCCCGAGCGAAGATGTCTGCCGGCGGCGGGGGGTCGATCTGTCGGCGCCTTGCTACGGAACTTCGCCTTCCGCCATTACCGGATACGCGCGCGCATTCAAATTCGGCCACCATGATCGCGGAGTGCTGACGGCTCTCAGGCATTCGCCATTCCGGCCAGGGTTGCGGACCACCTGGGTTGAAGAGCGGCCAAGCACCGCCATGCTCCATCTGCTGTTAAGGATCGAGCCGAGCGATGCGCTTGTCCTCACCGTGAAGGGAATGGAGGCGATGCGCTATGCGGACCTGTCGCTTAGCCCGGCGCGGCCGGCGAGGATGCGCGGAGGCCGGAACAGTTTTCACGACGCTGTGATTTTCGAAATGGAAGTGCCAATCGGCGCCCCGGCGCTTTACGGCGAAACCGTCGTCCGTGCGCTTCAGAGCGGCGCCGATATGATCCTGATTCGCGACCCGTCCACCTTGCCGGACGGTATCACCGCTTTGAGCTTCGAGGCTATTCAGTCCGCGCTCAAGTCGGGGCGGCTGCCGATGGCGCGCATCGAAGATGCCTACCGTCATGCGCAGACGCTCAAGGCGCGCCTGCGTTCCTTGCCAGCCAGAGCCCAAACCGCGGCGCTCCGGGATGGATGGGGTTATCCTCTCCCTGGCGGCAGGTAGTAATGCCGGCCGCTAAAATTCTTGGACCGCACCAGTATCATTCCCGCGCAAGCGGAAAGCCGTGTATAAACAATATACTATCTATATGGAAATATAGGTCCCCTTTACCACGTTGCCGGCGCCAGTCCGGCCGGCAATTCAAGCGTCTGGATAATCATTGGCTGCACGGGTGCAGGCCGGGCTTTCAGAGATTACCGGAACCCCGCAGGAAGCTGTCCAGGTAGCGGCGGATAGCAACCGGCCAAGTCAGCTCGCCCTTCACGCGCTCCTGGGCGGCAGCGCCGAGCTTCTTCCTGAGCCCCGCATCGCCAAGAAGCGTCAGCAGGCCGCGCGTGACATCGCCCTGATCGGCGCCGTTGCAAAGCAAGCCTGTCTCGCCATCGAGCACGGCATCGGCGGCACCGCCGTCGCGTCCGGCAAGCGAAGGAACCCCGAACCAGGCCGCTTCGAGATAGGTAAGCCCGAACCCCTCGACGGATTGGCCCTCGCGGCGCACGGGCATCGCGAAAACATCGGCGCTGGCCAGGAGCGCAGACTTTTCCTCATCGCTCACGCGCCCGAGAAAACGGAGGGCGTTCTCGACCCGAAGCGATTTGGCTAGTTCTTCCAGCCGCGGCCGGTCCGCCCCGCCGCCCGCAACCGCAAAAACGCAGCCTGGATGATGCTTCAGGATCTCCGGCATGGCCCGGATCACGGCGTCTATGCCTTTCCGGGGCTCCAGCCGCGCTAGCGTGGCGATTACCGGGTCTCCCCCGCTGAGACGTTCTCTCATCGCGGCCAAGGCGCCCGGCCCGGCGCTGGCCAGCTCCGGGCAAGGCGGCAAGACGATCCGCATTTTCTTATCCTGCCCGCCGAGATAGGGAAGGACGAGGCCGGCCGTATAACGGGAGATCGGCAGCACCGCGCTGGCGCGCGCCAATGCCGCGGAGATGCGCCTTCGCTTCGAGGAGGAGGCGCTAAGCGGATATTCCATTGCGTAGGCGAAGACGCTGACCGGCATGGTTAGCCCGGACGGCAGCGCTTCCATGCTCTTCCAGGAGTCCGCGAAAACGCCTGCGATCTGGCCGCCACGCTCGCGCAGCAAGCTGGCAATGTGAGTTTTCTTCCGCAAACGCCGCAAAGGACGGGGACCTCCGAAGCGCACAATCGGGTAGGGCTTGGGCCGCGGAGGTTCCGCTGGATTGCCGCGTATACGGTCGGCGATCACGGTGACATCGTGGCCGGCGAGAGCGCATTGATCGGCAAGGGCCGTAATGAAGCTCTCGATGCCGCCCACATCGGGATAAAAGCACTGGGTTACGATCAGAACCCCGGTTTTCATCGTTCTGCCTTCACCTGGCCGCGCCACCACTCCAGCAGCTCGCGAAGCAACCCGTCCACCGGGCGCTGCGGGGTCCAGCCGGTTGCTTCGTTGAGGCGCGCCGGATCGCCCCTCGCGCAGGGGATATCGGAGGCGCGCATCCGCTCCGGATCGGGTTCGATCTCGAAAGGTTTGGACGCCAAGCCGCGAAGCGCGGCAAGCAGGCCTTCGAGCCTGTAGGTTTGCCCCGAGGTGACGTTGAACACCGAAAGGCGCGGCAGGCCCCCAGCGCATTCGAGCAGCCGGACATAGGCTTCCGCGACATCGGCCACATGCATGAAATCGCGCTCGGCGGAGAGGTTGCCAACGCGCAGCCGCGGCTCGCAAAGCCCTGCCTCGATGCGGGCGATCTGCGCGGCGAAGGAAGGCAGCACAAACCGCTCGTCCTGGCCTGGGCCGGTATGATTGAAGGCGCGCGCGATAATGAGCTTGGCGGACGGCGGCAGCACATCGCGCAGCGTCAATTCCGCGGCGAGTTTCGAGGAGGCGTAGGCGCTGAGCGGCGCGGGGGGCGTTTCTTCGGTAGCAGGACCAAGCCGGAAGCTCGCTCCATAAACGTCGGACGAAGAAGCGAAGAGGAAGACGCTATCCGGCGCATGGCGGGCGGCAGCCGTGGCAAGGGCGAAGCTTCCGCCGAAGTTCACCCGCCAGGTTGCTTCCGCCGCCTGCGCGCTCTGCCCGGCCGAGGACTGAGCCGCAAGATGGACCACGATGCTGGGCTTATGCCGGGCAATGATCCTATCAGCCGCTGCCTGGTCCGTTATGTCCGCCACTTCGCACTGCCAGCCTTCGGGCAGGCGGGCGCCGTCTTCGAGGCATAGTGCCACGCGGCGATGCCGGGGAAAGCGCGAAGCCAAAGCCGGCGCCAGATAACGGCCAACAAATCCGGCGCCTCCTGTAAGAAGGATGCTTGGCCCCCCTTGCATCGCTCACCCCCCATAACGTTTGAGATCGGCATCCACCATTTCGCGGATCATCTCTTCGAGGCCGGTTCCGGCATGCCAGCCGAGCTTCTCGCGTGCCTTTTGAGGATTGCCGAGCAGGATTTCCACATCCGCGGGCCTGTAGAAGGCCGGGTCGATCACGATATGATCGTCCGCGTTCAGCCCCACATGCTCGAAGGCGATGCGGCACATGTCCCGCACCGAGGTGGTGCGGCCGGTGGCAACGACGTAATCGCCGGGCTCGTTCTGCTGCAGCATCAGCCACATCGCCCGCACATAGTCGCGGGCGTGCCCCCAATCGCGCTTCGCGTCGATATTGCCGAGCCGCAGCTCGCGCGCTTTGCCGAGCTTGATTCGCACGGCGCCGTCCGTGACCTTGCGCGTCACGAATTCGAGGCCCCTAAGCGGGCTCTCGTGATTGAACAGGATGCCGGAAGAGGCGTGGATGCCGAAGCTTTCCCGGTAGTTTACCGTGGACCAGTGGGCGAAGACTTTCGCTGCCGCATAGGGTGAGCGCGGATAGAAGGGCGTCACCTCGCTCTGCACGGCTTCCTGAACCTTGCCGAACATTTCGGACGAGGATGCCTGGTAGAAGCGGGCTTTCGGCGCCGCGATCCGCAAGGCCTCCAGCACATTCAGCGCACCGGTCCCGGTAATCTGGGCCGTAAGCAGGGGCTGGTTCCAGGAAGCGGCGACAAAAGACTGCGCCGCGAGATTGTAAACCTCGTCCGGCTGGGCGTCCTGCATGATGCGGATGAGACAGGAAAGGTCGGCGAGGTTGCCATCGACGAGCTTGACCTTGTCCGCGATGCCGAGCCAGCGCATACGGTGATCGGCGACGCCTCCATGCGAGGAGCGGCGGACGATCCCAACGACGCGATAGCCTTTTTCAAGCAGTAGAGCCGACAGGTATGCGCCATCTTGACCGGTGACACCGGTAATCACTGCTGTTTTGGTCATTTCTTAGAATTCTCCCCGCCGGCGAGGCAGCGGCCCGTTCTTGCAGGTCCGCTATCGCGGAGCAAGCGGTTTCGTTGTCAAAAAAAGCGGCATGTACCTTTTAGGGTAGCCGGACGGGATTGCTATCACACGGTCATTGCCGCGCGCTTGCCTTCGTGCTCGCCAAGGAAGGAAACCACAGGCGCACGGTGTTTGCGGTAATCCCGGATGGCCTCCAGCGTTGCCGCATCGAATTCCAGCAGCACAGGAACCAGTGCATTCTTGCACTCCGCGAAGAGCGGCTGGGCGCGGAAATTGAGCTGCAAGGCGCGCAACAGCCAGTAGGGCTCGAATGCGAGGGTGACTTTGCTGACCCTGCAGGCCAGCCCCCATTCGACCAATCCCGCGATCAGCTCGGAAGCGCCTCCGCAAGTGCTGCAACCGCCTTCGCGGCAAGCGGGGGCGACGCAATAACGCGCAAGCTCGAAGATATCGAGTCCGCGCGGGATCCAGCTCTGGCATTGTTTCGCAAGGCTGCCGGCCGGTACATGAGGCCCGACAGTCGGCAGCACGCACTGATAGCCCACAACCTTGCCGTTGCGCATACAAATGTGGTGGACCGCATCGGGGCGTTCCTCCTGGTCGCGCTCCAGGCCCTGCGCGGTGGTAAGATCGCCCCAGCCGAACTCTTCCGCCGAAGCCCGGTACCGCAGCCGGTAGACCTGCTCCATGAGTGTAGAATAACGCTCAGTATCCTGACCGGAGACAATATAAATCATTGGCGCCACCCCCGCTCGGCCGTGCGTGGGTTTCAACATGGGTTGGAGTGCCGGACTATTACGCGATCGCGTAATAGATTTGATTTACTGATATTAAAATAGGCGCGGCCAATCGACGCGGCGCATCCTTATGCTTGCAAGTACCAGTGCCGCTCAATCAGGGGATGAAGCCCCAGCGGATGGCGTTGGCTACGGCCTGCGTGCGATTAGCCGCTCTGAGCTTGCGGCGGGCATTAGACAGATGCTTGTCGGCCGTATGTTCGGAGATGGTCAAGATTTCGCTGATCTCCCATTCCGTCTTTCCCTCCGCGGCCCATTTCAGGCATTCCGCTTCGCGCTCTGTCAGGCTGGAGCGCCGGCGCCTTTTTTCAGGGCCGCGCAATTCGATGGCGCGGCAGATCGCAAAGGCGCCGGCCATGCCGATCATTCCAAACGCGTCTGGCGGAACCTCGGCTGCCTCTCCGCCCAGCGACAGCGCCACGATATGGCCGTCGAGGGTGATCATTGGCACCACGAACCCGGCCTTGAGATTGAACTCGCTGGCTTCTCCAAACATTTTGCCGACTTTGGTGCTGTCCTCCGCACGCGCGAAGGGAGCGGATTCGGACCAGAGGAACGGCGAGAGGCCGTGCTTGCAGCGCCGCACGACCGGGTCGATATGCGCGTAGTTCTGAGCGAGATAGCGGTTCATCCAGCCACGCGGATATGCGGACACGAGAAGGTGCCGTCTTTGCCCCCTGGCCCGATGTTCATGCGGCGCGGGCAGGCTTGCCGTAATCATGGAGGTCAGGCCGTAGCGGCCGGTGAAGTCCGTCAACCCATCGCAGATGTGCTGCGGCGTGACCGCGCGGCTGAGCTTGCCGATCACATCGCAGGTCTGATCCAACGAGATAGCCATCGCCACTCCTGAGCCGGGGTATTCCCTTCCCGCCTCACGTGCACTAATTAGAGTAACTTATTATCCCTTATG
Source organism: Rhodomicrobiaceae bacterium (assembly GCA_050298295.1). GTDB lineage: Bacteria > Pseudomonadota > Alphaproteobacteria > Rhizobiales > Rhodomicrobiaceae > Rhodomicrobium. The sequence continues at coordinate 34,883 of JBNKTW010000141.1, read as the reverse complement.
GAGCGATTGTGCAATATGGTGCTACAACGCGCAAACACCGGTCATGCCCGGGAGCTGGCCGGAAACCGCGGCGCGGCGGCTCCGGCATCTGTTTTCACTGCGGTTTCGACCAAAAGGCCGTGAGCTTTTTCAGGCGGGAATCGCTTGACGGCTTCGCGCCGGGCTCCTCCTTTTGAAACACCTCCTGCGGGATAAAGCCGTTTGGCAGAAGGGGTGTGGCCGCCTCCAGGAATGCGGTCAGCTCATCGGTCATGTTGCCGGGCGCGAAATGCAGTTCGCTGCCACACGACGAAACGATCTTGCTAAGTTCGCCCACAAAGCGGTTGAAGGTATCGAGGAGCGGGTTTTTCGTCTCCCCGCCGTTTTTCCATGCGCCGAGCGGGCCGGTTCTGGGCCTTGGCCACGTCTCCGTGGCGGCGGCCGCTTCGATCCTGCCTGCGATCCAGCTCAGTTGCGCGACCTTTGGGCCGGCCTGGCCGTAGCCTCCCGCATTGACGAGATCCTCGATTTGGCTGCGCACTGTTTCGTGCTGATCGGTCTCGCTGAACTGGTCCAGCCGTAAAGCATAGAGGCCCAGTGTCGCCCTGGCCTGCGGACCCAGCTTGTCGATGTCTTCCTTGAGCTTACGGGCGCCCTTGGCAATCTTGTCGAGTTCCTTCGCAACCCCGTCCATTTCGACCGAACGGATCGCCATGCGGTGCCAGCGCTGCGCCTTCGCGAACAGCTCGGTGATCGCATTCGCGAAAGTCGGCCTGTAATGCGCGTGCACTTGCGCCAGATCGCAAAGCCGCTCCAAAGCGGCGGGGGGCAGCTTGAAACGGAAAGCGTCCCGGGCCGGCTCGAACACGCTGGGCGCCGGTCCTCTCTGTGTATTATTGCCATTGCTCATGGAATTACCTGACCGCTGGATTCATTGTCACGTGAGAACATGGCTCGTTAAATCTTCCCCTGAAGCTCCTCGAAATGGTTTACCTGCCGGGCTGCCCCTTTCCCGGCCGGGCGGCGGCCCGCAAAAAGCTGCGCCTATACCATCTCTGCCATACGGTAATCGCATGGCAAGATTGGGCCAAACCAATCCCTATTTTCTTAAGCGTAAATACGCAAGGGCACGGGCGGCGCCAAGCAGCGCATCCCAATAATCGCAGAAGCGCTGGAACCCGCTAGGTACTAGCAGGCATTTCGCGATATGTAACCGAAAATACTGAGCCGCGCGGCGGGAACGGCAGCCGCACGCCGCCCGCAAGGAGGTGGGCGTGCTCACCGCGCCGCAAACCCGCCGAGAATGCGCTCCGCTTCGCGGAACAGCGCCGGGTCCACCTCCGCGAGCGCGGCCCCCGCATTCTCCTCGACCTGCTCCGGCGACGTCGCGCCGATAATCGCGGCGGCGACAGTATCCAACCGCAGCACCCAGGCGAGCGCGAACTGCGCCATGGTGAGGCCGGCCTCGGCGGCGAGCGGCTCCAGGCGCTGCACCGCTTCAAGCACCGGCGGCTCCAGCCACGCATCGCGGAAGAAGGTGCCCATGGTGGAACTTGCCGCGCGTGTTCCGGCTGCGGCGGCCTCACCGGGCTTGTACTTGCCTGTCAGCACCCCTTGCGCCAGCGGCGACCACACGATCTGCGAAATCCCCTCGGCCTTGCAAAGCGGGATGATCTCAGCCTCGGGCTTGCGCCAGAGCAGCGAATATTGCGGCTGGCTCGAAACGAAGCGGACCACGCCGGGCATGTCCAGGGCCGCGCGGATGCCATCGGCCGGCCATTCCGAGAAGCCCACGAAATGCGCTTTGCCCGCCTCAACCACCTCGGTTAGGGCTTGCATGGTCTCCTCAAGCGGCGTCTCGGGATCGAAGCGGTGGCATTGATAGAGATCGACGTAATCGGTCTTGAGCCGGGCGAGCGAGGCGTCGAGCTGCTTATGAATCTGTGCCCGTGACAGGCCGCGGTCGCTGTCCGTCATGGGGAAGTAGAGCTTGGTCGCAAGGATGTACTTGTCCCGCGGCACGCCAGCCAGCGCCTCGCCAAGCAGGGCCTCCGCCGCGCCGCGCCCGTAAATGTTCGCTGTGTCGATGAAATTGATGCCTAAGCCGAGCGCCTTATGGATGCAGGCTCGCGACGTGGCCGCATCGACGCCCCCCGAATAGGTCAGCCACGATCCAAGGGCAATCTCCGAAACAAGGAGATTGCTTTCGCCAAGCCTCCGGTATTTCATTAATGGTCTCCGCATTTTCCGTCCGGCTTGTTATGCCTCAAGAAGTCCGCCGTTCCGCTGCAAAGGATGCACAATCCCCAATCTTTGTAGAGTTATCCGGCGCCTCCTTGCTCGGTGGGCAATCCGCTGCCATCCTCAAAAAAAGGCACACGATGTTAAAGCGATCTCCCCTGTCCCTGTTCCCGGTGCTGGCCGCGCTGATGGCGGTTTTGACCGCGTCCGTTCCGGCTCGTGCGCAGCAGGCGGTTGATCCGGTGGCCGATGCCGCGCTTGGCCGCAGCGCGCGGTTTCACCCGGCCGTCGCCAGGCATGGGATGGTTGCGGCGCAGGAGAAGATTGCGGCGCAGGTTGGGGCGGACATTTTGAAGGCCGGGGGCAACGCGGTTGACGCCGCCGTGGCGACCGGCTTCGCGCTTGCCGTGACGCATCCGCAGGCGGGTAATATCGGCGGGGGCGGCTTCATGCTCATCTCGCTTTACGCCGCCAAGAAAATCACCACTATCGACTACCGTGAGACCGCGCCGGCTGCCGCCTCAAAGGACATGTTCCTGAAAAAGAACGGCAATGTGGACCGCCACCGCGCCCGCTACAGCCGCGCCTCGTCCGGCGTGCCCGGCACGGTGGCCGGTCTGCTCTATGCGCTTGAGCATTACGGCTCGCTGCCGCGCGAAAAGGTGCTGGCGCCCGCGATCAAGCTGGCGGAGGAAGGCTTTCCGGTCTCCTACGGGCTCGCTTACACGCTGGCGAGAAGCCACAAGCGCTTCGAGGCCGACCCATCGAGCCAAGCCTATTTCGAGCATCCGGATGGTAAGCCGTACAAAGCGGGCGAAATCCTCCGCCAGCCAGACCTCGGCAAGACGCTCCGCGCCATCGCCGCCGAAGGCGCGCGCGGCTTCTACGAGGGGCCGGTCGCCAAGCTGATCGAAGACGAGATGAAACGGAACGGCGGCCTCATTACCCGGGAGGACCTCAAGAATTACAGGCTCGCCGAGCGCGGGCCGGTGCGCGGAACCTATCGCGGCTACGATATCGCCTCGATGCCGCCGCCTTCCTCCGGCGGGGTTCACGTCATTCAGATCCTGAACATCCTTGAAGGCTACGATCTCGCCAAGGCCGGGCACAACACAGCGGACAGCATACACAGGCTGGTGGAGGCGATGCGGCGGGCTTACGCCGACCGGGCCAAATACCTGGGCGACCCTGACTTTGTGAAAGTTCCCGTGGCGGGCTTGACCGGCAAACAGTACGCCGCGCAGCTCCGCGCCGGCATCAGCCTAAGCCATGCGTCCAAATCGAAGGACATCTCCGCGGGCAAGCCGCCCGGCGCCGAAAGCGAACAAACCACCCATTTTTCGATCATCGACAAGGATGGCAACGCGGTTTCGAACACCTACACGCTCAACCTGTCCTTTGGCAGCGGGTATTCGGTGGACGGCGCGGGGTTCCTGCTCAACAACGAGATGGACGATTTCTCCGCGAAGCCCGGCGCGCCGAACGCTTTCGGCCTGCTTGGCGGGGAAGCCAACGCAATCGCTCCCGGCAAACGTCCGCTCTCCTCGATGGCCCCCACCATCGTGCTCAAGGATGGCGCTCCCTATCTGGTTACGGGGAGCCCCGGCGGCGGGACCATCATCACCGTGGTGGTGCAAGAAATTCTGAATGTGCTCACTTACGGCATGAACGTCGCGGAAGCTACAGCCGCTCCCCGCATCCATCATCAATGGCTGCCGGACAAGGTTATTTCCGAGCGCGGCGTTTCGGACGACACGCTGCGCATACTGGAGGCCAGGGGGTTTGTCATCCCGAAGAACAACGATGGAAGTTTCCGGCACCGCGTGCTGGGCCGCGCGAATTCGATCATGAGGGCGGATGGTTACCTGCTGGGCGCCGCCGATAGCCGCGGCACGGATTCCGCCGCCATCGGGTATTAGGCTGGCGCGCGGCAGCCGGCACCTCATGCAAAGCGCAGACGGAGGGTGCGCTGGGGGTAATACCGGCCGCCAGAAATAATGGCCATTTTACCGTTATTCCCGCGAAAGAGCGTGTGAAAGAATCGCGGCATGAAGCTCACCGGTATGATTCACTCTCTACCGGCGGGGGCGAGTCGGCAAGGAACGGACGGCGATGAAGGGCGAGGCGCGAATTATTGAGGCTGACCGCTCGCAATTGTCTTGTGACCTGGTTGACCTGGATGCCTAGCCCTTATTTCTCACAAGATCGCGCGATGATGGCGCAGAGATTTGTTTCAGCAGGGCTTTTGAGACCGCAGCCAATACTGGCCGTATTGGCGGGGACGAAAAAGACCTGATGGAACGAAGATCAAGCCAGGGCGCGCGCAGATTGTGAGAAATAGGGGCTAGCTGCCCGCAGATCATCGCCATCCGCCTCGCGAAGGGCCGCACCAAACAGAAACGGCCGGGAGCTGGCCCGGCCGTTCCATTCCGATAGCGGTATGCGGCTTAGTGGTGCGCGAGGACCGCGAGGATCAGGAGCGCCACGATGTTCGTGATTTTGATCATCGGGTTCACGGCCGGCCCGGCTGTGTCCTTGTAGGGATCGCCCACCGTATCGCCCGTCACCGAAGCCTTGTGCGCCTCGGAGCCCTTCAGGTGCCGTACGCCGTCCTTGTCGACGAAGCCGTCCTCGAAGGATTTCTTGGCGTTGTCCCAGGCGCCGCCGCCCGAGGTCATCGAGATCGCCACGAACAGGCCGGTCACGATCACGCCGAGCAGGAGCGCGCCCAGCGCCGCGAAGCCCGCCGCCTTGCCGCCAATGAAGCTGATGACCACGAACACCACGACCGGCGAAAGCACCGGCAGCAGCGACGGAATGACCATCTCCTTGATCGCGGCCTTGGTCAGCATATCGACTGCGGCGCCGTAGTTGGGCTTCTCCTTGCCTTCCATGATGCCGGGATGCTCGCGGAACTGCTTGCGCACTTCCTCGACGATGGAGCCGGCCGCGCGGCCCACGGCGGTCATGCCCATCGCCGCGAACAGGTAGGGCAGAAGGCCGCCGAACAGAAGGCCCACCACCACGTAGGGGTTGCCGAGCGAGAAGTCGACAACGAGGTCCTTGAAGTAGGGATATATGTCGGCGTGCGCGGTGAAGAATTTGAGGTCCTCGGTATAAGCCGCGAACAGCACCAGCGCGCCAAGCCCGGCCGAACCGATGGCGTAGCCCTTGGTCACGGCCTTGGTGGTGTTGCCGACCGCGTCGAGCGCGTCCGTGGTCTTGCGGACGCTGGCCGGCAGGTTCGCCATCTCGGCGATGCCGCCCGCATTGTCCGTCACCGGGCCGAAAGCATCGAGGGCCACGACGACGCCGGCAAGCGCCAGCATGGTGGTCACAGCGATGGCGATGCCGTAGAGCGCGGCGAAGCTATAGGCGACGAGGATGCCCGCCATAATCACGAGGGCCGGCAGTGCCGTCGCTTCAAGCGACACGGCGAGGCCCTGGATCACGTTGGTGCCGTGGCCGGTCACCGAGGCTTGCGCGATCGAGCGCACCGGGCGGTATCCCGTGCCGGTGTAATACTCCGTGATAATCACGATGAGCGTCGTCACAGCGAGTCCGGTGATGCCGCAATAGAAGAGCTGCATGCCGGTGAACACCGCGCCGCCCGCCTTGAGCGTCGTGTCGAGGCCGATCAGCCCTTCCGTTACGGCGCCGACCGCCACGAGCGAAAGCAGGCCGGTTGCGATGAAGCCCTTATAGAGCGCCCCCATGATCGAGTTGTTCGAGCCGAGCTTGACGAAGAACGTGCCGATGATCGAGGTCACAACGCAGGCCGCGCCAATCGCCATCGGATAGAGCATCATATTGTTGAGGAGGTTGGCGTCGTATGCGAAGTAGATCGACGACAGCACCATGGTCGCGACCACGGTCACGGCATAGGTTTCGAACAGGTCGGCCGCCATGCCGGCGCAGTCGCCGACGTTGTCGCCCACGTTGTCGGCAATCGTCGCCGGGTTGCGCGGATCGTCCTCCGGAATGCCCGCTTCGACCTTGCCCACGAGATCGGCGCCCACGTCCGCGCCCTTGGTGAAGATGCCGCCGCCGAGACGGGCGAAGATCGAGATCAGCGAGGCGCCGAAGCCCAACGCCACCAGCGCGTCGGTCACGTGGCGGTCGCCCGGCTGATACCCCAGCACACCGGTCAGGATGCCGTAATAGCAGGCGACGCCAAGCAGCGCCAGGCCCGCCACGAGCAAACCCGTAACCGCGCCGGCCTTGAAGGCCATGGAAAGCCCCTCGGCCAAACCCTGGCTCGCGGCTTGGCAGGTGCGCACATTGGCGCGCACCGAAACCAGCATACCGATGAAGCCGGCGGCACCTGAAAGAACGGCGCCGATCAGAAACCCGATGGCAACCGTAAAGGACAGGAGGAAGGCCAAAAGCACGAAGATGACGCCGCCAGCCATGGCGATGGTCGTGTACTGGCGCGTTAGATAGGCCTGCGCGCCTTCCTGGATGGCGGCGGCGATTTCCTGCATCCGGGCACTTCCCGGGCTCGCCGCAAGCAGCGAGCGGGTGGTCAGCGCTCCGTACACAATGGACAGGGCGCCGCCAGCGATAATGATCCAAAGAACTTGGTTCATGAGTTGAGGATCCTGGACTTGAGAGTTGGGCAGATTTGCCTGCTCGGTTTCTTGCCGTCCGGGAACACCGAATCGAATGAAAAGGATAATGCTCTCCCCCCCGGCACAGGCGGCGGAACTTTAGGAAACTTGGGAGCACCGCGCAATAGGGGATTGACAATTGGGGCAAATGGCACACCGCACCTGCCGCGCAAGAGCATAAGTTAGATAACAATTCAGCTTGTCCTTACAGCATGCTCCTTATACTAAAGGAGTAGGCGGAAACAACTGCCTGCCCGTCCCGCCGGCACCAAAAGGAAATGCCCCAAACGCCATACTGTGGCCACGGCAGGTCCACTTTCTGGCCCCGCTTTTCAGGGCAATCGTGCGGAGCACGGACTAGACGCCAGATTTCTTATTTAATCCTTATCCAGGAGCCGCACGCCGCCATGATCCGCATTTACGCTAAAACGCTGGAGCGCGATCTCAAGCGCTGGCACGAAAAGGGCTGGGTGACCCCGGAGGGCTATCAGGCGATTCTCACCGAGCAGGCGCAAAGCGCCAAGATCACAGCCAGCGGCGCGCTCACCGTTGTCGGCGCCATCCTGCTGGGCTTTGCCGCCATCAGCTTCGTCGCCGCGAACTGGAACGAGATCCCCAGGCTTGTGCGCCTGAGCATCCTCCTTGGCGCGCTTTGGGGCGCCAATGGCAGCGCTGCCTGGCTCTACAATCGCGGGTTTCCCGATTTCGCGCAGGCCGCCGTACTGAGCGGCGCGCTCTTCTTCGGCGCAGCCGTCGTGCTCGTCTCCCAGATGTATCATATCAACAGCGGCGACCTGCCCGGCTTCATGCTGCTTTGGACCGCCGGAGCGGCGCTGGCCGGCCTCCTCTTCCGGTCGAGCCTGACGCTGGCCGCGGCCATGATCCTGGCGGCCGCCTGGAACTACGCAGCGATGGTGGCCGTGTCAGGCGAAATCCACTGGCAGTTCCTGCCCGTCTGGGCCGCGCTCACCGCCTTGATTGCCTGGAACCGCTCGGGGGCCGGCCTGCATGTCGCAGCGGCTGCGCTCGTGGCTTGGCTCATTCCCATCGGATGGGACGTATACCCCCATCCCTATACGCTCATCGCCGCCATCGGAGCGGCGAGCGTTGCCGTGTCCGCCGGCATTGCCGCGGCGGCTGAGAACGCGCTCGTGCGCCAAATCGCGATCCGCGCCATTCCCTACGCCATCATCGTAAGTTTCGGCGGCCTTCTGCCTCAGCATCTGGACGTAAACACCGCTGCCATCGAGGCCTGCTTCGCCATCGTGGCCGGCGCGGGGATAGCGTACATCATGCTGGCCAAGCCTGAGTCGAGGCTCCAGCCAATCGCACCGTTGCTTTTCGCATACGCGGGCAGCGTCGCATTTTACGGCCTCAACATCCTGCAGTTTCACGGGGATCCCAGCTTGTCCAGTCTCGTGGTGACTGCTGTCCTGACCTTCGCAATGCTCGCCGGCGCCTTGATCTGCGGCGTCCAGGTACGAAGCAAGCTGATCATGTGGCTCGCCTATGCCGGCCTCGTCGCCGAGATGTTCCAGCTCTATTGGGACAAGCTTGGCGACCTCATCAATACTTCTCTTTTCTTCCTGATCATGGGCGCCGCCATCTTCGCCCTTGCCTGGGTGCTGATGCGCTACGGCAGCGCTCCCCGCGAAACGGAGGTTCAGTCATGAGGCCGCGCGTCATCCTCGCCGCAATTCTGGTTGCCCTCGTGCAAACCGGGGCCATCGCGGCCATCATCGCCAACCGCGCCGTCCACATCGCTTATGGGCGTGAAATCGTGCTCGATGTCGTCCCTGTCGATCCCCGGGACCTGCTGCGCGGCGACTATGTGCGCCTGAACTATCCGATCTCGCGGCTTAACGGGGACATCGTGGAGTTCCCGGAGCATCCCTACAAGGACATGCCCATTTTTGTTACTCTGGAACATCAAGGAAAGCCTGGCGAAGAGAAGTGGGTTGCGGTGGCCGCGTCCGCGGTCCGGCCGTCCTTAGCGGAATCGGACAGTAAAATCGTGCTGCAAGGCCGCTTTCAGTGGAGTTGGTCCCACCGGGACCGGCGCACTGGTGAGAACAGGCAGGGGATGAGCATAAGGTATGGTATCGAGACCTATTTCGTCCCCGAATCCACGGGACGCGATCTGGAAAAACTAACCCGGAAAGGAGCCGTCAAAACAATCGTCAGCGTGGACCGGAACGGAAAGGCCGCGATCAAGGGGATCATTGTCGATGGTGTCCGGCATGAAGAGTCCCTGCTCTGAGGGCGCAACCCCTCATCCTGTCCTTCTCCCCATGGGAGAAGGGACGCCCGGATGACCGTGGAGGCGGTTCGATGGTCCCCTTTCCCATGAGGAGATGGATGGGGTGATATGGTAGAACCATTGCAGAATCAATGACCTACCGCCTATCTTGGCGCCTATGAGCTCTCGCGGGGGTGACGCTGCGGCCAATCGCCCGGCGCCGCTACGCCACGGACGCGGGCAGGCCCAGCGGAAGCGCTCACCGGTAATGCCCCAGCATCTCGTGCAGGTCGTAGCTCATCACCGCCAGGAACGCGAGCAAGGCCAGGTAATAGAACCCATAGGTTATCTTGGTTTCCAGGCTCGTGCCGTAATATCTTTGAACCTCCGGGTCCGACGGATCGTGGCGGAACGCCTGGTAGACCTGGGGCGCGGCCAGGAGCGCCATCAGGATCAGCAGCGGGCTTGGCCGCCAGATGAACAGCGCGATCAGAATGGGCACGCCGGCCAGCCAGATGCGCGGCGACAGCACCGCCGTGATGCGCCCGCCGTCGAAGGGCGACAGCGGAATGAGATTGAACAGGTTGATGAAGCACCCGGCATAGGCCAGCGCGAGAAACAGCCGCTCCCCCGTGTAGCGCGCGTAGAAATAGCAGGCCAGCGCGCCGAGGGTTCCGACCAGCGGGCCGGCAAAGCCCACATAGGCTTCGGTCTCGGCGTTCATCGGCTGCTCTTTAAGCTCGATCCAGGCGCCGACGAAGGGGATGAATGTGGGCGCGCCGACATTCAGGCCCCGCTGCCGCGCCGCGAGGTAATGACCCATCTCGTGCACGAAAATGAGAACCACGAACCCAGCCGCGTAACGCCAGCCCCAGATCAGGCTGTAAGCAAACACCGACAGCATCATCGTGCCACCGGTGGTCAGGAGCTTGCCGAACTTGAGGAACGAGAAGAGAAAGAGAAGCGCTTTTATCATATCCTGAACACAACCGGCTGGCCGCAGGGGGAGTGCCGCTTACGGCGCTATGCGGTATTTAAAGGCGAATTTATAGCCGGCGTACACCCCTATTCCCACGAACACGATGTCCATGGGATCGAACGCGACCTGGGCCAGCCTTATCAGCAGCTCCGGCGTCATGAGATCAAACATCTGCGCGAAGGAAAGCGATTTAGCCTGCGCGAAAAACACGATGTTGCACAGCACGGCGCCGCCCGCACAGCCCAGAAAGCCGAAACCAGCCCCGAGATATCCGAACTTGGCGTCCACGCCCCGGCCCGCGATCCTGATCGCCTGCCCCACGAAATAACCCACAACGAGCGCGATCAGCCCGATCTTATAATCCGTGGCCACGGTGACGGCAGCCCAAAGAATGGCTCCGGCAATCGCGGCGATCAGCCCCGCTATAACGGCGAGAGGAAAATTCTGACTGGCCCTGGCTTGCTCTAGTGTAAGGCCGGGTAAATCGCCGCTTTGCGCGGAAGCGTCAGTCTCTACGCTCATACAACCCTCAGTTGGCTACGGTCAATCCTGAACAAATCTGCGCCTGCCCGGAGCAAGAGCGCATAGCAAGCGGGAATATAAACAGCAAGCTAAAACTCTATGCTTCACTATACTGAGGAATAACAGCAGTACCAGTCTGGCATAAACCTTCCCCATTTTGCACACCGGACACCCCCGGCCAAATCCGCGCGCGCTTTCGCCTAAATTTGCACAAAATGTAGCGGGCATTGCTTAGCTTAATGCTGGGTTGTTACGCGCACACCGCCAAACCGGGGGGGGCGCGGCAGCCAATAGGGTGCGGACAGCCAAATCCGCAAGATGTGTCCATTTTTTGAGGGAATACGAAGTTGATCGCCGCGCGCTATGGTTTCATCCTTATGCTTATCGCAAGCCTCTTTGCCTTGCCCGCCCTCGCCGGCAATCGCGTAGCCCTGGTGATCGGCAATAGCGATTATCTGGGCCAGCCGGGCCTTCCCAACCCCGTCCACGATGCCGGGGACATGGTTCAGGTGCTGCAAGAACTCGGCTTCAAGGTGATCGAGGGCACCAACGTCGACAAGGCTGGCTTCGATGCCAAACTGCACGAGTTCTCCCGCAGCACCACCGGCGCCGACGTCGCCATGTTCTTCTATTCGGGGCATGGTATGCAGATCAACGGCGTCAACTACCTGGTGCCCATCAATGCACCGGTTACAAAGGAGGATCTGGTCTTTCAGACGGTGACACTGGATTTCGTGCAGAAGCTCCTGGAGCGCGCCAAGACCAAGATCATAATGCTCGACGCCTGCCGCAACAATCCGTTCGCGGCACAGCTTGGCGAGAACATCGGCACACGCGCGATCAATGCCAATGCCGGGCTTGCGATGGCGACCGCGCCGGACCTTGGCTATTTCATCGCCTACGCCACGCAGCCTGGGCATGTTGCCAGCGATGGCGCCGGGCGGAACTCTCCTTTCACCGCCTCGCTCAAGACGCATATCGGAACGCCTGGCCTCTCGATCAGCGATCTGATGATCGTCGTGCGCAACGATGTCGTGCAGGCTACCGGCGGCCACCAAATTCCCTGGGACCACTCCGCGCTGTCCAAACGCTTCTACTTCAGGGACGGTGCCAGCAGCACCGCGGTTGCCGTGGCGGAGACCAGCCGGAAGTCGTCCGACGCGGCGGAAGCGTGGGGCTGGGTTCGCGACACGTCGAACCCCGAGGCCTTGGCGCAATTCATCAACGTTTATGGCGACTCCCCACTTGCCGCTCAGGCCAAGGTCAGGCTCGCAAGCCTGAAGAAGCCCGATGCGCAAGCCCGCGCCTCCGATACGCCGGCCGGTGGCTGGACGCCGGTGACGCTCGCCGCCAACGAGCCGGCAGGCCCCTCGAAGCCCAGCTTCGATTGCCGCGCGAATCACTCGGACGCGGAGGTGACGATCTGCAACAGCCCAGAGCTGGCGCTTCTCGATAACCAGCTCGACGAGCTGTACATGCGCGCCCTCAAGGCGATGAGCGAGTCCAAGCGGAAGGAGCTTGTGATCACGCAGCGGAAGTGGGTCAGGGCGCTGCTCGCCTGCGCAACCGACGTCAACTGCCTGACCAGCCAGTATCAGAAGCAAATTCAAAGACTTAAGCATCAGACCCAGACGGCCGCAGCGGCGCCGGCCCCGCAGATCAAGCCGAGCTTCGACTGCGCCAAGCCCCGTTCGCCGGCCGAGTTCGCCGTTTGCAGCAATCCCGAGCTGGCGGCGCTCGACCAGGAGCTGAACCGGCTGTACTCACAGAAGCTGAGAAGGCCTCTCATATTCTTGTTCGGACGGCGGCGGTTGCGGCACGCGCAACGCCACTGGCTGCGGAACAGGGATGCCTGCGCCAGCAACGTCACCTGCCTCAAGGTGCAGTATCAGGCTGCCATCGAGTACCTGCAGGATTAGGAGCTGCCCGTACACATACGCCTAACGCCAGATAGTGCCTTTAACTAAGGGAGTCTCCCCTCACCCTGTCCCTCTCTCCCTGGGAGAGGGAACGCTATTGCACCTGCAATGGCCATTCGCGCGTTCCTTTTCCCTGCCGGGAGGTATCCCCGGAGCCTGCGTTCCGCAATTATCCACCGCTTCAGGCGGTTAAGCCTCCCGCAAGGAGCGCTGGGTTACGCTGGGTTGTCCGGTGAAGGTGCGAAAGCCATGGCGGTATGCCACGAGAGCGAAAAGCATCGAGACGCGCTAGGACAGCTCCCGCCGCTCCACGGGAGCTTCCTCGCCGTCGATCAGGCCATTGGCGATCATGGTCAGAAACACCGAGGCCGAAAAAAAGTAGACGCCGGGAAGAGTTACCGCATCGGCAAAGTCGGTGGCCTTGGCGTAGAATACCAAAAGCGCCAGTATCAGCACGTCGAGCATCGACCACTTGCCGAGCCAGCCGATGCGCTTGAACCAGCGCCCGCGCTTGGCGGGGCCGAAGGTGACGAGCGTTCCCGCCATGCCGATGTAAATGAGCTTGAAGGCCGGAAACAGGACGGAGAATACGAAAACGACGGAAGCAAGGAAGATTTCGCCGCCTGCCCAAAGCGCGGAAAGAACAGAGAGAATTGAATGGGTATCGGTCCAGAAATAGAGGCGGGTCAGCTTGAGTACGGGCAGTGTAAGCCCGAGGACGAGACAGACACCGGCACTCAGTGTCAAAACAAAGATGAGGAAGGCGCGCTGCCCCCTTTGGACCATCACGGAAGGGACAGCGCGCCGCATCTTTCCGGGCTTAAGCGCTTGCGTGCGTTTTACTCACCGCCACGCCCTTTTCACTTAGCAGCGTCTGAAGATCGCCGTTTTGGAACATTTCGGTCACGATGTCGGCGCCGCCCACGAACTCGCCTTTGACGTAGAGCTGCGGGATCGTCGGCCAGTTGGTATAGACCTTGATGCCCTCGCGCACGTTTTCGTCGGCGAGCACGTTGATATCCTTGTAGCTGACGCCGAGGTAGTCCAGGATTTGCGCCACGCGCCCTGAGAAACCGCATTGCGGGAAGTCCTTGGTGCCCTTCATGAACAGCACCACGCCGTTCTCCGTCACCTGTTCCTTGATCCAGCTCTGTACGTCTTGTCCGGTCATTCTCGCCTTCCTGTTTACATTTCCCTTAACATGCACCGGTGCGTGCAAAAAGCAAGCCGCCGGCCGCTATTGGGAAGGCTTTGCGTCAGGCACTTTCGTCTGAAGCTGCAGGGCGTGAAGCGCGCCGCCCATGTGCTCTTGCAGCGCCGCATAGACCATCTGATGCTGCTGCACGCGGCTTTTGCCCCGGAACGCCTCCGAGATCACCGTCGCCGCATAATGATCACCATCGCCGGCCAGATCCTGGATGGCAATCTCCGCATCGGGAAGGGCCGCCTTGATCAAGCTCTCGATCTCCTCAGGCTGCATCGGCATAGGAAATTCCTCTGTTCTCTAAATGCCGGCGTCCCGGCCCTTGCGCGCTTGGCGGCCATTATATGGTTCTTAACCGGGTTTACTCCAGTGCTAAGCGGTAGAATCGCTCCCAAGCCGTTTTCCGCAAAGATGTGCGAATCCCGTGAGCAACAAGGGCTGGGGTAGGGAAAGAGACAATGATATAACGCAGAATGGCTGGGCGAGCCTCACCACTCAGCGTTGCGGAGACCAAGCGCGCCGGAAATGCAGCAATCCATGGACAAGCCAAGCATAGGACTGGCGCTGGGCGGCGGCGCCGCGCGCGGCTTCGCGCATATCGGCGTGCTGGAGGCGCTCGCCGAAGCGGGCCTTGAGCCGCAAATCGTGGCCGGCACTTCGATCGGCGCGATTGCCGGCGGCTTCTATGCGGCGGGGCGGCTTGGCGAGCTGCACAACCTCGCGCGCGGGCTCACGGCGCGGCAGGTTCTGCGCTATCTCGATGTGAACCTTGCCGGCTCCAGCCTGGTGAGGGGCAAGCGCCTGGAAAAGACGATCAGTTCGCATATCGGCGATCTCAAAATCGAGGAGATGACGAAAAAATTCGTGGCCGTTGCGACGGAACTCGGTTCGGGCCAGGAAGTCTGGCTCAACAAGGGCTCGCTCGCCGCCGCCTTGCGCGCCTCCTACGCACTGCCTGGCATCTTCAAGCCCATCCGCATCGGGGACCGCTGGCTTATGGACGGCGCGTTGGTCAACCCCGTTCCGGTTTCCGCCGCGCGCGCTCTTGGCGCCCGGTTCGTGATCGCCGTGACGTTCCACCAAGGGCAATATCTCCGCAATACGCTTTTTCCCGTGGAGGCAGAGGCCGAGTTCGAAGCCAGGCTGCCGCCACCGGACAATCCGCCCAAGAAAAGCCGCTTCGCACTGGTCAAGCGCCAGATCTTTGGGCAGCCCCGCCGCGACGGCGCGCCCGGAATACCTCGCGTCGTGCTTGAGGCTTTCAACATCACGCAGAGCCGCATCGCGCGCTCAAGGCTTGCCGGGGACCCGCCCGACGCCACCATACAGGTCAATCTCGACGGCATCGGCCTTTTTGACTTCCACAAGGCGGAGCAGGTCATCGAGCAGGGCCGCGCCGCCGTGGAGCGCTTCCTGAGCGGCGTGCGCAGCGAAGGCAACGGGCTTGGCGCGGGCGCAACGCTGCGCGGCTAACCAACTGCCGGTTCTGTGTTCATCTATGCAGCAGGCCGTAGACGATGTGCCAGGTGATCCGGCCGGCATAGGAACCGTTGAACGCGGCGCACGCGCGTCTGAGCATGGTGGGGCTCATGGGGCGGTAGCCTGGCCTGGGCCGCTGGGCGCCGGTTGCCCTGAGCGCCGCAAGAAAATTCTCCGCACACCCATAGTCCACCAGTATGCGCTCTTCCCGGACAACGCCCGGCAACTCTGGCATTTGTATCAGCCCAGCCGGTTCGCCGAGCCTGTTCAGGGTTTCCCGCCATTCAGGGAAGTTATTCTGGCCAATTGCCGCAAAGGCGACCGCCCCGCCCGGCTTAGTATTTCGTAACTGACGCTGGATGCTTCTCAACGGATCGCCGGACCACTGCAAGCACATACTTGAGGCGACCATATCGAACTTGTACTCAGTCGCCAGCCGGTCACCGTCCATCACCGCGAACGACAAATTCGGCAGGTTGCTGTATTTATCCCTGCAACAATACACCATTTCAGGGCTGATATCCGTAATAAGAAAGTGGCAGCCGGGGTAGCGGCGTATCATGTGCCTGGTCAATACGCCAGTGCCACAGCCCACTTCTAATATTGCGTCTGCCTCGCCTGCCGGTAAAACGTCGCATAAACGTCCGGCAACCACATTCTGAAGAGATGAATTGCTGTCATAGGTGCGCACGCTTCCGGAAAAGCGCCTGGAAACGAGGCTCTTATGCAACATAATCGAAACCTGGAATTGTGGCAGGGCCAGCGTGGCCGGATCAGCGGCCAAGGAGAAGCCGCATATTCAACATGTTCTCAATCGCGCGGCAATATGCGAGAAGCGGCCCCTCCTGCCGGTGCACCCTTCACTTTCCCCGCGAAAGCGCACGCGCTAAAATATCGCTAGGTAGCGGATTACACAGAGGGCGCACCCCTCATCCTGTCCTTCTCCCTATGGGAGAAGGAACGCCCGAACGGCCGTGGCGGCAATTCGAGGGTCCCCTCTCCCAGAGGGATAGGGACAGGGTGAGGGGTGATTCCTCACTATAATCCGCTACTTAGCGTTATGGTAGCGCGTGAGCGACAGCGGGAATGACACCGGAGCGGCCGGCACTTTTGGCGGCTGGTCTGATTGCAGAACGAACCCTCGGCCGCGGCTAGCTGCGCCGCGGAACGTTGCGGCGTGCGCAGGAATTTTACGGGCGCTGGGGTCCCGGATAGCCGCAAGCGGCCTCCGGGAGGGCAATTCCAGCTAACCTGCAGCGATGTACTGGCGCATCTGGGCGGTTTCTGACTCCGCCATCGCAAGTTTCTGCTTCACCACGTCCCCGATGGAGACGATGCCCGCGAGCCGGCCATTTTCGGCCACCGGTATGTGCCGGAAACGCCGGTTTGTCATCTGCTCCATGAGCCAGTCGATGCTGTTGTGCTCGGTGCACACCACAACATCGCGCGTCATATAGCCGGCCACCGGCTCTCCGAGCACGTCCGGCCCCTTGGTTGCCAGAATGCGCACGATATCGCGCTCGGACAGCAAGCCCTGCACGCAGTGATACCCGTCCACGACAACGACGGCACCGATTTTGTGCATTTCGAGAAGCGAGATGATGTACTCAAGGGGTGTGTTGGGAAGCACGCTTATTACGTTGCGCCCCTTCTGTTTCAAAATCCACGCGACGGTCATGTTTTCCTCCCGGCCGCATAGGCATCCGCAATGTGCAGCCGCCTCCAAACCGCGGCCCTTTCTGCCGTTCATGATGCCTGCGAACAGGCTTCGCCGCAACCAAACCGCTGTTAACATTTCGGTGTTCTGCGCGAGAGGCGGAACTTCTGAAAAGCCGTGCCGTTTATCCCAAATCCGGCGGTCTGAGCCAGAGCGAGCGCTGGCGGGCACCGCGTCGCCGTCCCCGCGAAGGCGCATCCGCGCCTCTGCGGCAGAGGACCCGCCTCAAGCCCGATCCGCGCCAAAGCGAAGGGCAGCGCCTGGATCGCCGAAGGCAAGGTCCACAAGCCTTATAAAATCTCTCCCAGGATCGTTCTTTTCGATGTAGATCGCTTGCGCGCCGATTGGGCGCGCATCCGAGACGAAACAACGCAAGAGGATAAGAACGAATGGGTCGATGTTTTATGAGACGGCTGCCGAAATAATGCCACTTCAAGAACGGCGGCTACTGGTATTTTGACCGGCCCGGCTACCAGCGCGTGCGCCTTCCTGGCCTTCCGTGGCCGCCCGAATTCATGGCGGCCTATGAGCGGGCATCGAAAGGCACTCCCGTGCCTGCTGGTGCTAGCAGGACCATGCCGGGCACCATGAACGCGCTCATAATGCCGCGATCTGGATTATGCCGCGCCAGCATTCCAGGCCCTTTTGCGGGTTGGTTTGCCAGCGCGTCATGTCGGCATAATCAAAGGGCTTCCAGGAAGGCGAGCAACGCGTCGTCTGGCTGATAGCGGCCCGCAGGCGCTGCTACGGGCTTCGTCCTTGCCATAGCCTCTTCCTTCATCTGGATGTTGGCATGGATGTACATTTGTGTGGTCTCGACGGATTCATGGCCAAGCCAGAGTGCGATGACCGTGCGATCCACTCCGTTCTGGAGTAGCTGCATGGCTGCGCTGTGACGCAGAACATGCGGCGCCACGCGTTTGCCCTTTAGCGTTGAGCATGTGTTGGAAGCCTTGGTCACATACTTGCGAACAAGGCGCTCAACAGCATCACGACTGAGCCGATTGCCACGATTGCTAATGAACAGGGGATCAGCATTCGCAGCAGCCCGCTCGGCAAGCCAGGCACGGAGCGCCTTGGCGCTGTCTTTCCGAAGCGGCGTCGATCGTTCCTTGCGTCCCTTGCCCATGCAGCAGACATGCGCTCCCGTGCCCAGGACCACATCACCGCATGTCAGATTGATCAATTCCGACACCCTGAGTCCTGTCTGCAGAGCGAGAAGCAACAAGGTTCTATCACGCCTACCGAACCAAGTCGCCGGCTCGGGCGCTGCGACGAGCGCTTCGATTTCGGTGTCAATCGGCTTGCAAACGGACCCCCTGACCGGCGCGCAAAAAGGACCCCAGGGGAGCATCCTTTTGTCCGGTTCAGCGCTGCCATCCTTCCGTCCCGGCTCATGCTTCCGCTGAGCAGTCGCGCGCGGATCAATTTCCGCTTTTGTATATGAAGGATCGAGCCACGCCCATAATGCAGGGCGGACAAAAACGGCAACTGCAGAGCCAGAGCATTGTCAGCTCCTTTTAAAAGCGCCTCCAGCTTTTCGAGGAATAGAGGCTGCAGTTTGACAGGGGGAGTGTCGGCACCCTGTGTCAGTATTCCGCCCGCATTGTTCTGACCAAGGCGTTTTACAAACCCAAAGGCCACGCTATGAATTCTCACGTCATTTTACGAAGCGCTTGTAAAACATTACTTTCGCAAAAACAGTGGCTTATGGCCATCTAAGCAGATTCCTAATCTGGGGGTCACAGGTTCGAATCCTGCCGGGGACGCCAGGCCAGCAAAAACATGCTTAACGTCAAAAGCTTACACTAAACATGTTTGCGGCTGGGCTCCTCTGCCCGCCGCTTGGCGCTGCACCACACCAGCAGCAAGTCCCCAAGCTGACCAGCCGCGGCTGTCAATTTCATCATAACCGGCAGGACCGGCTACTATGGTGCATCCCCCAGCCGGCCGGCCCAAGGCTGCTTGGCGATAACAGAAAACACACCCGGTACGTCAGGATCTTTGAGCGCCTGACACGGCTCAGCCGGCATCGCCCTCAGAGGACGCGCGCTGCGTATCCAGGATGATCTGCCGGAGCATTTCCGCGTGTAGAGGCTTTTGCAGCCTGCGAAAGCGACGGAAGCGTTCCGGCAGATCGGAGGGCGCGTAGCCTGTCAGGAACACGAATGGCACGCCGGTCGAGTCGAGGTACTCCGCCAGCGGGTAAACCATCTCGCCATTGAGGTTGATGTCCAGCACCGCGCCATCGAGTTCCGTCCGCCGGGCCGCGTCCATGGCCTTTGCCAGCTTGGCGAACGGGCCGGTGACAGAACATCCGAAGCCGGTCAGCGCGGCCTCGATCTCCAATGCCAGCAAAAACTCGTCCTCAACCACCAGTATGTGCAGCCCTTCCAGGCTCGCTTCATCGCCGGCATCGTCCTCCGGCCCTTCGCTCCCGTGCGGGGCATCGCAGCCGCCAGCCCGGCCAGGCGTGTGCGGCTCGCAGCCCTCTGGCGGAACCGCCCTGCGGGCCGGGCCAAACGAAAGGCGCACTTCAGACGCCATCGTCAATCCCATCCTCGTCTTGGGCGGAGTCGCCATCAATCGGGAACACGATAGTGCATTTCAACCCTTCGGGCGCGAATTCGAGCTGCACTTTGCCTCTAAGCTCATGAGCCAGGCCGCGTTCAAGAAGCAGCCTGCCAAACCCGCTGCGGGCGGGCGGCGCGACCTCCGGCCCGCCCCGCTCGCTCCAGCGGATGCGGAGCTGGTTATCGGAGGGGCGAACCCAGTCCCAGGTGATCTCGACCGAGCCGCCGTCCTTCGACAGCGCTCCATGCTTCGCCGCGTTGGTGATGAGTTCGTGGAACGCCATGCCCAGCGAGATCGCGATCCTCGGCTGCAACATGACATCCGGCCCGGAAATGAGCACGTTGGCGGCGGTGCGGTAGGGCGAGACCTCGCCGCCGATGACCTCGGCAAGCGACACCTCGGCCCAGCTTCGCTCGGCAAGGTGGCTGTGCGTGTGCGCCAGCGCCCGGATCCGGCCGTCGAAGGCCGCGACGGCGCTGGTGAACGGCTCCGCGCGGGGGAAGGTCTGCCGCGCGATGGAGATCACGGTTGCCAGCGTATTCTTGACCCGGTGGCTCAGCTCGGCGACCAGCAGCGCGCGGTGCTGCTCGATCTCCTTGCGGCTGGAAATATCGCGGATGATGCCGGTGAAAAGCCGCCGGTCACTGAGCGGAACCTCGCTCACCGACAGGTCGATGGGAAAAACGGAACCGTCCTTGCGGCGGCCCACCGTCTCGCGGCCCGTGCCGATGACTTTGCCTTTGCCGGTGTGACGGTAGGTCCGCATATACCGGTCGTGTTCGCGCCGGTAGGGATCGGGCATCAGGATGTTGATGCTCTGCCCCAGTAATTCGCCGGGCTCGTAGCCGAAAATCGTGTGCGCGGCCGGGTTCACCTCTTCGATGACGCCGCGCTCGTTGATGGTGACGATGCCATCGACCGCGCTGCTGAGGATCGCCTTCAGCCGTGCTTCGCCGTCGCGGAGCGCCTGCTCGCGCCGCAGCTGCTCGCGCATGTCGCGCATCGAGAAGGCCATCGCAAGCGGCTCGCCGGTGTTCGGGTCGAGTATGCCGAAGGCGTTGCAGTCCACGTCGATGGCCCGGCCGGTTACGAAGTGCCTGACCTTGCCCTGAAACCGGAAGGAGCCACCCTTGAACTGAACGGTTCCGGCCTGCTTGAGCATTGGGGGCAGGGTGGCCTCCTCCCAAAGGTCGCGTACCTCTAGCCCCTTGACCTGCTCGCGGCCGATGCCGATAAGCTCGCGCCCGGCCTTGTTGATGTACAGCAGCTCCCAGCTCAGCGAGGCCATGGCTATGAAATCTCTGCTGTTTTCCACCAGCCCGACGAATTTCTGCCGTTCCTCCTCAATGCGCTTGCGCCCGGAAATATCGCGCACAATGCCGGTGAACGCGCGCCGGCCGCCGAGTTGAACCTCACTCACCGAAAGTTCGAGCGGGAAGAGGGTGCCATCCTTGCGCCTGCCGCGTACCTCGCGGCCTGTGCCGATGATTTTGCTTACCCCAGTCTTGCGATAGCTCCGCATGTAGCCGTCGTGTTTGCCGCGGTAAGGCTCGGGCATCAATATCTTGACGTTCTGGCCTAGGAGTTCCCCAGTGGAGTAGCCGAAAAGCTTGAGTGCGGCGGGGTTGATCCCGGTGATTGAGCCCTGCTCGTCTATGGTTATGATGCCGTCCACAACGCTATCGGCGATCGCCCGGAGCCAAGCTTCGCTTCCGTTTCCGGAAGCGCGGGATTCGCCGTGCGCGGCCGCAGCTTCCTGTCCGGCATCCAAAACACCGCCTCCCGGTTTCACCAACTTGCCGGTCATTACTCGGAATCCTGAACTATGGTCACCAAATGGTTGCAGCCACAGAGTCACACAGATAACCCGCCGTGTCACTAGGGTATTGGTTCAAGAACTCGCGCGCGGCTAACGCAAATGCTGCGCCACGGTATCCGTTCTTTTTTGTTAAATTGCTTTTGTTTCCGGCTTAAGCGCTGAGCACTTGCGAATAGCTCGCGGCCGGCATAATTTGCGCACCGCAACATCATCCTGGAGCTTGAACTCATGGCTTTCCTATCGGACGCACTTGCCCGCGTGAAGCCCTCCGCCACCATTGCCGTTTCTTCCAAGGCGCGCGAACTCAAAGCGGCGGGAAGGGACGTGATCAGCCTTGGCGCCGGCGAGCCCGATTTCGACACGCCGGACAACATCAAGGAAGCCGCCATCAAGGCGATCTGGGACGGCAAGACGAAATACACAAACGTGGATGGCATCCCCGAGCTGAAGGACGCTATCTGCAAAAAGTTCAAGCGTGAGAATGGCTTGGACTATAAGCCAGCCCAGGCTTTCGTGGCGCCGGGCGGTAAGAAGATCATCTTCAACGCCATGATGGCGACGCTGAACCCCGGCGACGAGGTGGTGATCCCGGCGCCTTACTGGGTGTCGTATCCCGACATCGTGCTGCTGGCGGGCGGGCAGCCCGTCTATGCCGAGGCGGGGATCGAGACGAAGTTCAAGCTGAGCCCCGAAACGCTCGACGCGGCCATCACGCCCAAGACTAAGTGGTTGATTTTCAATCATCCTTCGAACCCGACCGGCGCAGCCTACAGCCGCGGCGAGCTGAAGGCGCTGACGGACGTGCTGATGCGGCACCCGCATGTGTGGGTGCTGACCGACGACATGTACGAGCACCTCGTCTACGACGGTTTCGAGTTCACCACGCCCGCGCAGGTGGAGCCCGGCCTTTACGAGCGCACGCTCACCATGAACGGTGTCTCCAAGGCCTACGCCATGACCGGCTGGCGCATCGGCTATTGCGCCGGCCCGGAGCCGCTCATCAAGGCGATGACCAAGCTCCAGTCGCAGACCACCTCCAACCCCACCAGCATCAGCCAGTGGGCAAGCGTGGAGGCGCTGAACGGCCCGCAGGACTTCCTCAAGACCCGCGCGCAAAGCTTCAGGGAGCGGCGCGACCTCGTGGTTTCGATGCTCAATCAGGCCAAGGGCATCGAGTGCCCCACGCCCGAAGGCGCGTTCTATGTCTACCCGTCCTGCGCCGGGCTGATCGGCAAGCGGACCCCGTCCGGCAAGGTGCTCGGCAGCGACGAGGACGTGGTGACCGCGCTCCTCGAAGAGGAAGGCGTGGCCGTGGTCCATGGCGCGGCTTTCGGGCTCTCGCCCTATTTCCGCATCTCCTACGCCACCTCGAAAGAGGATCTGGAGGAGTCCTGCCGCCGCATCCAGCGCTTCTGCGGCAACCTGGGATAGCCGGCGCTCCCGCCAATCGCCCCGGAAACGCGCCCGCGATTTCCGGGGTGGTGCACGCGCCGGTAAGCTTCTGCTAACTCATTTTTGGCCACCATTTGAAGTTTGGGGCATATTTCAAGTTTGAAACAATATAGCGCAAGCGCTTTTCAGAAGCGTTAAGTTCGGCAAGCTATTGATTTTTATGGGGTAAACTCGCCACCTTGTGCCCAGCTTTTGGTTAATCCGCGGCCTGATGTTATATTTAACGGGATTTTTTAAACGTAGAAATCGCGCGAAAACACGCAAAAATCCGCTGAAATCAGCATATGTAACGCCTGACGCGCGGCCGTTAACCTTGCGCGCATTTACCATAATACGTCCCTATACGATTTCAACCGCCTGTTAAGCTTCTGTCATGGCGCCATTCGCGGATCTCAGGTGTTGGTAAAGGCTGCCTCTGGACGAAACTCCGCCGGCACGTTACCTTTCCACGATGACCGAACTCCTTGAACAAGCCATCGCCGCCATCCGGCACCTGCCAGCCGAAACGCAGGACGAGCTTGGGCGCTTCCTCTTAAAGCTGGCGTCAGAAGAACCGCTGCCCCCCGATGTGATCGCCGCGCTGGACGAAGCCGAGGCCGAACTCGCCCGCGGCGAACGCGCTTCGCCCGAAAGCGTGCAGGCATTCTGGCGCTCGCACGGATTATGATCGTTGATTATGCCCCGAGAACGTTGCGGGATCTTCACGGGATCGCCGCCTACCTTGGGGAGCATAATCGCGCTTCCATGCAGCGCATATTGGCGGCAGTCCAACGGAGCATAGATAACCTCCGCGATTTTCCCGAATTGGGAAGACCCGTCCGGGGACAGCAGCGGGTAATTCCCGTCCCCCGAACAGCGTACCTCGTCTACTATCGCATCGCGGGCGATGCAGTGCAGATCCTCCACATACGCGACGGCCGGCGTAAGCCCTACTTGGCCCGAGCATAGTTTTGCAGAAATCCGTTGAAATCAGCCTGAGCAACGCATGGCGCGCGGCCGCTAATCTTGCGCGCACTTACCACAATTTCAAATCCAGCAGTCAACGTGCACCGCAGCGCCGTACCCACGCAGGCGGAGACCCATCTATCCGCAGGATAGTGCTTTGTTATTGCATGGATTCTCGCTTTCGCGGAAATGATGCCGGAGCGGTCATTATTTCTGACGGCTGTTATCATGAGGCCATGGCTGGCGGGACTACAGCACGGGCCGGGCGAGTGCGGCGCAAGGCTCGTAGCGGTGGCAGGATACGAGATGGTCATTGACCAGGCCGCAGGCCTGCATGAGCGCGTAAGTCGTGGTTGGGCCGGTGAAGCGGAATCCGCGTGCTTTAAGCTCCTTGGCGATCTTCTGGCTGAGCGGCGTTTGCGGCGGCACCTCGGCGAGGCTCGCGAAGCGGTTCTGGATGGCCTGGCCGTCCACGAAGTCCCACAGGAAGGCGGCGAGCGATTGCCGGGCGGAAAGCGCGAGATAGGCGCGGGCGTTGGCGATGGCGGCTTCAATCTTGCCACGGTGGCGGACGATGCCCGGATTTGCCAGCAGCTCCGCGACCTTGGCGCCGCCGTAGCCCGCGACCCTGGCCGGCTCGAAGCCGTCGAAGGCCGCGCGGAACGCCTCGCGCTTGCGCAGGATGGTGATCCAGGAGAGCCCGGACTGGAAGCCTTCGAGGATCATCTTCTCGAACAGCTCAATGTCGCGGGTTTTGGGCACGCCCCATTCCTCGTCGTGGTAGGCGAGATAGAGCGGATCGGCGCCCGCCCAGGGGCAGCGGCAAAGGTCCGGCGCGGTGGCCATCAATGCGCAGCCTTCCCGCCGGCATCGAGCGAATAGTTGGCCCAGGCCGGAACGGAGAGCGTCACGGCAACGCCGCCTGCGCTGAAGGCCGCGCCCTTCGCCAGCGCCTCGCTTACGCGGTCGAGCCGCGCCAGCGCGATGCCGCGTGCTCCGGCAACGGAGCCGAGCCGGCCCACCGCGAAGCCCTCCGCGAGGATGTCCGCCCCGCCTCCGGGCAGCGGCGCATCCGCCATGGCCGCCAGCACGCGCGTGCGCGCCGTGCCCCGGTGCTGCATACGCGAAACCACCTCCTGGCCCACATAGCAGCCCTTGGTGAAGCTCACGCCATGCAGCATGTCGAAGCTGGCCTCGTGCGGGAACGTATCGCCATAGGCGTAGTCCTTGCCGCCCTCCGGCACCGCCGCCGCGATGCGCATCGCCTCGTAACCTGCGGAATCCCCGGCGAATTTTGCGGATTCGCCGGCCCCGGTAAGCCCGCGAAACCCTAGCGCCGCAAGGCGCGGATCTTGAAACGCAACGCTTGCGCCGCCTCTCAGCACGTCCCCGGCCCCTTCCCCCCAGGCTACCGCCACACGCCATTTGTCCGAAACATCGGCGAGCGTGACCTTGGCGCGCAGTTTGTAGAAAGCGAGCCGCTTCAGAAGGTCCGCCGCTACCGCTGCCGGGCAGTCTAGCAGGATCGCGTCGCCGGTATTGATCGCGAAAAAGTCGAACAGGATCTTCCCCTGGGGCGAAAGCAGGCCGGCAAAGCACGCCTCGCCGGCGCCAAGCCCCGCCACATCGTTCGTGACAAGCCCCTGAAGAAAGCCCGCCCTCTCCTCGCCCGCGACCTCAAGCAGGCTTCTGCCGGGAAGGATTGCCGCCGCTCCTGTCATTCCATTGCCTTTGCGAATTGTGAGGCTTGAGCCGCCGCCCATGGGCTGCCGGGACATTTCGCATAAAGATAGTGCGCGATCTCTTCCCGGCTAGGTTTGTACGCCCCAGGCTAGCCAGGCAGAGCCGCTTCCGCCTGCACCTTATCGGGATGGATTCCGGTGAGCGCCTCGCTAACCTCCCAAAGACGCAGGGCAACCGCATCGTCATGCGCGATAGGGTTGGGCGAGCGAAGCGGCCAGGCGCCGCGCCGGGCTTGCCTATCCTTGTAAGGCCCGGTCTGGCTGAAGTATTCGCCGGACTGACCGGTCACTTCGGGAGCCAGTAGCGCGTGGAGCGTGGTTTGAGCGCCCTCCCAGGGCTCGATCATGCCGCCGAAGCGCAGGAAGGGGCGCATCAGGTTCTGAGCCCAAACCGGCATCGTGTTCCGGATCAAATTGGTGCGGACCCAGCCGGGATGAACGCTTACGCAGATGACGCCGGTTCCCGCCAGGTTGCGGGCGAGTTGCCTAGCGTGCAGCACATTGGCGAGCTTGGATTGCGCGTAGGCCTCCCAGCCGTCGTAACGCCTCTGCCGGTAATTCGGGTCGTCGAAGTGGATGGCGCCTTTGCGCCCCATGGCCTCCACATGGTAACAGCTCGACAGGCTGACCACCCGCGATGGCGCGCTTGCTTTCAAGGTGTCAGTCAGAAGCGCGGTCAGCAGGAAATGGCCGAGATGGTTGATCCCGAACTGGGTTTCAAAGCCGTCCTTCGTCCGCCCGAGCGGCGTGTTCATCACCCCAGCGTTATTCACGAGCCCATGCAGCTTTGCGTGCTGCGCTTTAAATGCCTTGGCGAAGGCCCGGACCGAGGCGAGGTCTCCCAAATCCAGCTCCATCACATCGAGCCGCGCTGCGGGCTGGTCCTTGCGGATCTCCGCGGCTGCGCGTTCGCCTTCGCCGGTGCGGCGGCACGCCATCACCACAGTCGCGCCCTGCTTGGCAAGCTGCCGCGCGGTTACGAGGCCGATCCCGGAGTTTGCGCCGGTTATGACGTAGGTTTTTCCGGTTAGGTCCACGGAGAGCAGTTCAGGACGAACCATAAGGGGTTCCGGCATTTTTTGCTCCTTGATATTTGTGACGGCGGAAGGCAACTATCGTTAGAAGACCATTGGTCGCCAAATAAGAGACTGATGGTCTCTTTTCAAGGCTCGTGAATGACAACACCTTGTGAATTTCAGCGCGCCCGCAAGCCGGAGCAAAAGGAGGAGCGCCGCACGCGCCTGCTCGGCGTGGCGCGTGCGCTGCTCCTCGATGGCCTGGACACGCAGGCCCTGAGCTTGAACGAGCTTGCCCGGCAAGCGGGGATGGCCAAGTCCAACGTGTACCGCTACTTCGAGAGCCGCGAGGCCGTGCTGTTAGAGCTGCTTTGGCAGGAGTGGGGGCTTTTTGCCGCGGATTTACGCAGCAGTTTAAGCGCCCGGCCAAACCAAGCGGGAAGCATCGAGGAAATAGCCAGGGTTTTCGCCCATACCGTGGCCCAGCGCCCGCTGCTCGCGCAACTGTCGAGCATCTTGCCGTCCATAATTGAACACAACGTTTCGCTGGAACACATCCGGGATTTCAAGCGCGCCTCGCTGGCGCTTATTCACGAATTCGCCCGCGTTTTTCACGAGCGCCTGCCGTCGATACCGCCAGCCGCGTTCGAAGAATTCGGCCATCACGCATTTATCCTCATGATCGGTCTCTGGCCTATCAGCCATCCCTCCGAAGTGGTGGCCGAGGCTCTGCGAGCGCCGGAATTCGCGCCGTTCCGCCACGACTTCGAGCGGGACTTTGCACGCGGGCTGCTCTTGCTCCTGCGGGGGTTGTCGCGGGAGAACCAGACGTAGCACCTGCGGAATGCTGCTTTTCTAGCGCTCCCGCCAGGGAGTGAGCCTGGGAATCCAGCGCGGAACGCCGGCGCGGAAAGCCCGGTATTGCTCACCGAAGGTCTTCTCAAGGTGCGGCTCTTCATAGCCTGCGGTGAAGCCATGAAAGGCAAGCCACACCGCCGCCCCGTAAACGATGAGGCGCCAGTCGCCGCACAAAAGCGCCTGGCCCAAAATCACGGCCAGAACGGCCACGTACATCGGATTCCGCACATACCGGTAGGGGCCTGTGACCACGAGCTTTTCCGGCGGAGCGGCGGGTGCGGGCGTGCCAAGCCCTTGCAGCGTGAAGCGTGCGAAGGAGCCGGCAAGGCCGGTCACGCCAGCGGCGATCAACACGCCCCCGATCACGCGAAAAACTCCAAGACCCAGGAACGGCGCCTGGATCTCCCAGCGTGAAATCCACCACGGAACGGCCCCCGCTACTATGCAGGGAACGGCCAGAAAAAAAACGATGGAACCCAACGCAGCGGCATTCCGGGACATCGCACACCTTTCCGGGCAGCGCCCGGACAATAACGGCCAATTCGCGCTTTCTCCGGCAGTCCGGCGGCAGTTACGAACAGCCATCGGGCAAGCATAGGGTATCACATCATCTGGCGGCGCAAATAAGCTTCCGTTGCATACCGGCGCATCATTCGCTGGCTATTGAAATAATACGCGATGCTGCCGATAGCCTGCTTCATCATCCACCGCCAGCGCTCCGGCTGACCGTAATAGAGCGGCAGGACGGCGGAACCGAGCTTTTCATACAGCAGTGTGGCATCCTTCCCGTCGGTGCCCGCGTCCGCGAGCGTGCCGATCGCCCACCCGTTGACATTATCGATGCAGGCCTCGACCCACCAGCCGTCCAGAATGCTCAGGTTGAGAACGCCGTTCAGCGCCGCCTTCATGCCGCTCGTGCCCGACGCTTCCATCGGGGCCATTGGCGTGTTGAGCCAAACGTCGCTGCCGGCAACCAAAGTCTTCGCAAGCTCCATGTCGTAGCCGGGCAGGAACACGCATTTCACCTTGCCTTCGAGTTCGCGGGCGATCTGGTGGAGGCTCTCTATGGCTCTCTTTCCATCGGTGTCTTGCGGATGGGCCTTGCCCGCCATCACGATTTGAAATGGATGCTGCGCAGCAAGCGCGGTCAGCCGGTCCAAATCGCTGAACAGCAGGAGCGGCCGCTTGTATCCTGTCATGCGCCGGGCGAAACCGATGGTCAGAACGGCAGGGTCGAAGGACACGCCGGTTAAACTCCTGATCCGGTCAATCAGGCCAGCCTTGGCCTCCTCATGGCATTGCCAAATCTCGTTTTCGCTGAGTTGATGAAGCGCCCGGGCCAGGATCTCCGGCTCGTGCAGCCAATGGGGAAGCTTCTCGTGGTATAGCTTGGCGAGAGCGTCGTGCGTCCAGGTTCCAACGTGGATGCCGTTCGTGATCGCGTGGATGCGGTAGCCCGGAAATTGGTGCTCGGTCGTTTCGGCGTGACGGCGCGCCACGCCGTTGATGTAGCCGGACAGATTGAAGGCGAGCCGCGTCATGTTGAGCTTGTCGCGGCCCGCAAGCCGCCTGAGTTCATCGGCGATCACGAAATCCGGCAGAATGCGGTCGAACAGATCGTAGGAAAACTTGTCGTGGCCCGCCTCCACGGGGGTGTGCGTCGTAAACACGCAACGTTCGTGAACCAATGGCGTGTCGTAGGGCGGCACGCCGGGCTCGCGCTCCTCCGGCGGGATGCGATAGCGGTTGAGCAGCTCAAGCGTCAAGAACGCAGCGTGCCCCTCATTGAGATGGTAGGTGTGTATTTCGAATCCCAAGGCCCGCAACATGCGCAGGCCCCCAATGCCAAGCACGATCTCCTGCTTGAGCCGGTAGGCCTCGTCACCGGCGTAAAGGTAATGCGTAAGCGTGCGATCCTCCTTCCCGTTCTGCTCGAAGTCGGTATCGAGGAGGAGGACCGGAATCTCATGGCCGTGCTCGACCCGGTGGGTGTAAAGCCACGAGCGGATCCATACGGGCCGCCCCTCCATTTCCACAGCCACCATGGCGTCGAGAGGCGTGCAGAATTGCGCGGGCTCCCACCAATCGGGCTCTTCGATCTGGCGGCCATCCGGATCGATTCTTTGCCGGAAATAGCCGGCCTTGTTGACCAGGGTTACGAAGACGGCGCACAGTTCGAGGTCCGCGCACGAGCGCGCCGTGTCGCCCGCAAGGATGCCCAAGCCGCCAGAGTAGGTGTGCATCTCGGGCCGGAGCGCCATCTCCATGGAAAAGTAGGCAATGTGCGTGCGCTGTATAGCGGAATTGGGCAGTGTCATTGTAATGCACCGTAGAGTAGCAGTCTGTGCAGACTAAATCCGGTAGCTGCATTCGGTCCAGATACCAAGACAAACATTTCACTGCTTTCAAGGTTTCCCCCGAACGCACCCTTGGAGCCATCCGCCTGACACGCGCCGGCCGGAAGTTTAGCGCGGGCGGGGGGTGTTCGCGCCGCGTTTGACAGTTCAAGCGGACTCTGCTTACTGGCGTCAGTCTAGCTTTGGATTGGAAACAGTATGCGGCAGACCTTGCTTTCGCGTAACGCGGGCCCCCTCGCGGCCCTTATCCTGGCTTTTTCCGCCGCGGGTTGCGGCTCTTCCGCCCCAGGGGCCGGCGGAGGTCTCGACGGCGCTTTCATCCGGGCCGCCGCGACCTGGGACCTCAACCACGACGGCAACGTCACCTGCGGCGAGTGGAAGCAATATGTGGCGAGCCTCTTCAGGGAAGTGGACATGAACCGCGACGGCAAGCTTACACCGGAGGAGTACGCCAAGCTTGCCAAGATCGACCGCCTGTTCCTGACGGCTAACATGGGTTACTACGACTCCGGCGGTAAGGGCTATGTGACGCTGGACGATTTCGTGAGCCTTCCCAATCCGGCCTTCCAGCAGCTCGATAAGGAAAACGCCTGCGTGATCAGAACCTATCAGCTCCGGGCCGCGATTACCGATGCCCCGAAACAGGCGAATCCCACCGCCCCGTCTTCGACCTCGCCCCGTCCGCATCGCAGGTAGCGCTACCAGCCGATATCCGGCTTGAACACCATGAGATAGAAGATGGCGAGCACGCCGATAAAGGCGGGCCAGCCCAGCAGGAACCAGTAAAGCAGAAAGCGGAAATAGCGCCGGGGCAGCGGAGCGCCGGAAAGCGCGCTCTCGCGTCCCATTTTGCGCAGCTCGATTTGCAGCCACACCACCGGCAGCCAGCACGCGCCAACCACCGCATAAAGCACGAAGGCGAGCGCGATCCACCCCGTGGTGAGCGGCAGCCCGGCCATGTACGCCATCGCAATGCCGGTCGCGGGCTGGACGATGACGGCGGGGGTGGTGAAAAGCCAGTCCGCCAGCACGACGGAACGCCCCACCGATGCGACCACGCGCGCATCGCGGGAGCGGAAGGCGAGGAAGCCGTGAAACGCGGTGCCGAGCCCGGTTCCGAAAAGCAGCGTCGCGCTGAGGATGTGGATGTATCGAAGCAGCAGATAGCTCATGCCTTCACCGGAAGTTTGCGTCCAGCCAGTCCCTTGCCGCTTTATTTTCTCTGAGTCACGCCCCGAAATTGGGCTGCGCGGTGACCGTTTCGCGGCCGCGCTGGCGCCAGCCTCGTCCTTACCGGGAAGCCTGCCAGACCCGCAAATGCCTGCCGCCTGCAATTTGGCCACCATCCGGTGCCGCCCAGGCAAGCGCGGCTCACCGCTTTTCCGGGCTTTGGCGCCCGATTTTGGCCGCCGCCATCCCGGTTGTGACGCCAAGGATGGCGCCGGCGATGACATCGGAGAGCCAGTGGTAATCCGCGCCGAGAAGGCCGATGATCACGCAAAGCGAAAGCACGATGCCAAGCCAGCGCAGCTTCGGCCAGAGCACCCAAATGGAGCCGGCCAGCGTGGTAATGGCCGTGGTGTGACCGGAGGGGAAGGAGGCGTAGGCTTTTCCACCGTGGAACGGGAAGAAACCGTAGGTTCCGCCGCTGAAATAGGACGGGTTGGCGGGCTGAAGCCAGGTTTCCGGCCAGGTGCGGCCGAACACCCATTTCAGCTCCTCCTTCAGCGCCCAGGCGATCAGGATCGCGCAAGCGGCGCGCAGGATCGCGTCTTCGCCCGGCGTGAGCGAGCCGCGCGCCAGAGTCCGCGCCGCAACCACGGCCGCCGCGACGGACGCGAGCGGCCCCAGCACCTCGGCGATATAAGTAAGCCAGGGGAACAGCTTGACCCCGCCGGTAATGGGCTTGAGCGCCGTGGCGAGCTGGCGGTCCGCGAAGAAATAGGACAGCACGATGAGCGCCAGGAGTGCGCAATAGGTCAGGGTAATTTTCTGCCAGGGCATATCAATGTTCATGAAAAGCTCCGCCGTATTTAGGACCCGCCGGAAAATACCGGCGGCAGGCAAAACGCAAAACACTAGCAATTGCCGCGCGTTTACGCTTGCCATCGGCACAGTTGTTTCCTGACGGACCCTTAGCCGGCGAAGCTTGCACCAATATTCACGGTGAGGGCGGGAACGGCGCTATTTGAAGAAAAATGCCACCGCCGCATACTGCGTTACCAGCCGCCGTCTTACCGGAACACGACCGTGCGGTTGCCGTTGAGCAGGATGCGGTGCTCCGCGTGCCATTTCACCGCGCGGGCGAGCACGACGCACTCGATATCGCGCCCGATGGTAATCAGCTCCTCCGGCTGCATCGAATGGTCCACCCGCGCCACCTCCTGCTCGATGATCGGCCCCTCGTCGAGCGCGGGGGTCACATAATGCGCGGTCGCGCCGATCAGCTTCACGCCGCGCTCATGCGCCTGGTGATAAGGCTTGGCGCCCTTGAAGCTCGGCAGGAACGAATGATGGATGTTGATCGCCCGCCCCGCGAGCTTGCCGCACAGCGCCTCCGAAAGCACCTGCATGTAGCGCGCCAGCACAACCAGCTCAATGTTCTCCTCCTCGATGATTTCGAGCAGCCGCCGTTCCTGCTTCTTCTTGGTCTCCGCCGTTACCGGCAGGTGGTGGAACGGAATGTCGTGGCTCGCGGCGAGTTGGTAGAAAGTGCGGTGGTTCGAAACGATGGCCGGGATTTCGATGGGCAGCGCGCCGATGGCGTGGCGGTAGAGCAAGTCGTTGAGGCAATGGCCGAATTTCGAGACGAGGATCAGCACGCGCGCCTTCTGAGAATGCTCATGAAGCTCCGCCTGCATACCGTATTGCTCGATGGCCGGCGCCAGCGTCTTCCAGGCGTCGCCGTGGCCGAACCCCTCCGGTGCCGAAAACGACACGCGCATGAAGAAGCGCCCGCTCTTCACGTCGCCGAACTGCGCGCTATCGGTGATGTTGCAGCCGGTCTGCGCGAGCCGGGTGGTGATTGCGGCGACGATGCCGGGGCCGTCCGCGCAGGACAGCGTCAAGACGAAGGAAGGGGGAGGCTGGTGCATGGGATTTTCCGGCCGGTGGTGCTGCTGGGCCGCCATCATGGCCGCGCTTTCGCCAATTGCAAGCTCTCGCTCAACCTATCCTTTACCCCCGGTGCATCCAGGCTTTTCCAACATTGAATTTCCATTCCGCGGAGAATCCGCTAGCGTCGGCGCATGAGCGGGCGTCTTTTGGATCGCGAAAAGCAGGATGAGGATGCGGGCGAGCTTTCGCTGCGCCCTTTGCGGCTGACCGAGTTCATCGGCCAGGCCCAGGCCCGCGCCAATCTCAAGGTGTTCATCGACGCCGCGCGCGGCCGTGGCGATGCGCTCGATCACGTCTTGTTCGCGGGGCCGCCCGGTCTTGGCAAGACGACGCTTGCGCAAATCGTGGCCCGCGAGCTTGGCGTGAACTTCAAGATGACCTCGGGGCCGGT
Source organism: Rhodomicrobiaceae bacterium (assembly GCA_050298295.1). Taxonomy (GTDB): domain Bacteria; phylum Pseudomonadota; class Alphaproteobacteria; order Rhizobiales; family Rhodomicrobiaceae; genus Rhodomicrobium. Next base: position 1,723 of record JBNKTW010000141.1, on the reverse strand, counting down.
GATCGCGAAGGCGGGGGATCTCGCCGCGCTGCTCACCAATCTCGAAGAGCGCGACGTTCTGTTTATCGACGAAATTCACAGGCTTAATCCGGCGGTCGAGGAAATCCTCTACCCCGCGATGGAGGACTTCCAGCTCGATCTCATTATCGGCGAAGGCCCGGCCGCGCGCTCGGTGCGCATCGACCTCGCCAAGTTCACGCTGGTCGGCGCCACCACCAGGACCGGCCTGCTCACGACCCCGCTCCGCGACCGCTTCGGCATCCCGGTCCGGCTGAACTACTACACCGAGGACGAGCTGGAGGAGATCGTGCGGCGCGGCTCCCGCGTGCTAAATATGCGCATGACGCCGGACGGCGCGCGCGAGGTGGCGCGGCGCAGCAGGGGCACGCCCCGCGTTGCCGGCCGGCTTTTGCGGCGCGTCCGCGATTTCGCGGCGGTGGGCGGCTCGGGCGAGGTCACGCGCGAGGTGGCGGACCAATCGCTCGGCCAGCTTGAGGTGGACGCCCTCGGCCTCGACGCCATGGACCACCGCTATCTGCGCTGTATCGCCGTGAATTACGGCGGCGGCCCGGTCGGGATCGAGACCATCGCCGCGGCGCTCAGCGAGGGCAAGGACGCGATCGAGGAGGTCATTGAGCCCTATCTGCTCCAGCAGGGCTTCATCGGCCGCACACCACGGGGCCGCGTGCTCACTTTGAAGGCGTTCCGGCATCTCGGAGTTGCCGCGCCGCAGGCGTTGCGGGACGGCCAATTGCCGCTTTTCGAGGGCTCCCGTGAATAGCTAACGCTTTGGCAAATAACATTAATGCCCTCTGAACAAGTGTCGCCCACAGGTTTCACACAGGGTTCTTGCACGCGCGCGCGATTTTTCTGGTGACATTTGACGCCATATGGCGTTTTATAAGGGTCAAGCAGCGTAGGTGCTGCATGAGTTCCTGAATCACCTGCTTTCAAATGGCAGGCTGGTTGGAACAGGGCGCTCGGCGATTTGTATGGCGTACGCCGGGCGATTCTGATACCTCGTTTTCATAGCTAAGCATATCTATCCCCAACTTCCCTAGTGCGCCCAAGTTCGATCATGAATTCGCCTTGATCCGGGTTAACGCTCTTATGCATGGACGGGAAAACACATTCAGATTATCGTGACGTAATGAGCAATATGATGAGCCAGAACGGCAAAAATCGCTTGCGCCGTGCGGAGTCTGTGGGCTGGGGGCTGGTTTACGGTGTACTGGCCGTGCTACCCCTAAGCGGGCTCCTGTTCTTTTTGCAAATCACGCGCCCCGCACATATCCAAGGTGCAACGAACTCTGGTATCGAGGTTGCAAGCCTTGATGTGAAGGATAAGGCTGCGGCGGCTTCACCTGTCCGCAAGTACGCAGTGGCCCGGCTCAAGGGGGTGAGCGCCGAGTTGGGCGAAGCCGGAACGGCGGACGCCAAGCTCATTAGCGCAAGCGAGGCGGTGATCGCCTTCGGCGGCACCCCAAGGGCGAGCCTCAAGCCTGGCTTGAAGACCGAGTTCGTCACCAGGGATCATCGCCGCATCGCGATCCGCATCATCCGCCGTGAGGCGGTCACTGACCGTGCCATGCCCGACAATACGCGCCTCATGGATATCATGCAGGCCTCCACGGCGAACACGGTGAGGTTCGCCTGGGGCGATTGGATCTACACTGCGGTGATTCAGGATAAGGGCATAGAGCGTGAGGTCGTGGTCCAGGAA
>JBNKTW010000140.1:0-35607 GCA_050298295.1 Rhodomicrobiaceae bacterium | reverse complement strand
GATACGCTGCGGCCAGTTTGACTTAAACGGTGCGTAAACGGAATCATCGTTCATGGCGCTGGCGACGATGTGCTTCATATGCCGGGCGAAACGCTCGGTGTTGATCCTCAAAACGCGGTCGTGGCTGCCTTCGGGGATGAGCGGCTCGTATGCCTGAAGCTCCGGCTCTCTGGGGCATCCCGACGGCCGGTTATCCAAAAACACCCGGATCAACGTCTCGTGCGCGGAACCGAAATCGTCCCTGACGGCCTCGTGCAAAGGCCGTATGGTTGTCGCGGATTGCGCAAGCTCGTCCAGCGCCTGCGAGGTGTCCCACTTGGCCCGGATCAAGAATATGCTGGCCGCGCATGGGGCCAGATCCTGTCTCGGCCGGGTGCTTGTCATCAGCCCCATCTTGCAATCGACCGTGTCTCTATCGCCGTCGCTATGATCCAGGATGATCACCCGAGCCCGGTCGTGATCTCTCGATTGCTGGCCGGCATTGGTGCCGAGTAGCACCGCGGTGCGGCCGATCAAAATGACCGGCCCTTCGAAGAAATAGACCGGCTCGTGGCGTCTGCCGGCATGCGGCACGAACGACATCCGGAACATCAAGCCTGCGCCGGCTCGCCAAATCTGCACGACCTCCGTGGCCACATAATCGGTGTCGATGGAATCCAGGCTGTAACGGTAGGCAATGTGAACGCCGCAAAGCCAATGCTCCACCGATGAAACAAGTTGCATGTAGTATGATGGGATTTTTACAGCCAGGAAGCCTGCTGCTCCGCGTTTGTGGTTGAAGTCATCGAGGGAGGCGCTTGAAAACCACTCTCCCTGCAACTTCGGAATAGCCACACGGTTGAAGAACTCCGCCAATCTCTTCCCTGTATTCGCGGCGATCCGCTGAGGCGTTCCATTGAGAATGCCGAGTACTGTTCCATGGGCGACGCCAGCCTGCTCCGATATCCGTCTCGCGACTGCATTGTCGCCCCCAGGCAGGGTCAGCACGGCTCCATATTCATCGATCAGCGCACGCAGGATTTGTGTTATCGCAGGTTTAGGATCAGTTGGGCCGTTAGGCATGTTCTTACCCACATAGCGGTTGCAAGGCGAACCGCTAGACGCTCGAACTAAACTCCGCGGAAGCCAGCAGGAAACGTAACGCACCGATTTGAGTTCTTATCAAATCAGTCCGAGTGCAAAGTTCATATAGGTTTCCCATAGCACAATTTCATTCATCGTGCAGTGCAAATCCAACTTCAGGTACGGGCATGGCAAGCCAGAGAGCGCGGGCGTATTTTTATGCGCCCCGCCAAAAGCCACCCCCGGAGTATTGTATTGCTTAGCTCGCTGTTTTAGCGAAGGAGGTTTTTGCATGATCCTTGCTGCGCGGCTGTTTGCAAATAAATATAACTATTTGAACTTTACGTGCTGAAACTGGCCACTCTAAATACCGAAACCGCGCCATATTTGCGCTCAAGCTGGAGGTGTGACTACCCGGCTCCAAAGCCAGTTCAAACACGCCAGCCGTCCTGATGCACTAATCCATTATCCAGTTTAACATTCGCCGCTTTGAGCTTTCACAAAATGATCTAAACATTGAATATGATGGGGCATTTTGCCGCATAATACTAAATACTACAAATAGATGTTTTCTACCGCCGCGCTACGCTGTGCAATTCGTCTCATATCCTTGTATAGACACTGACGCGTTCCTGCATAGCTTGCGTCTGTTTGCCGAAAACCTGATCGAAGCGCCTTAATGTCCCATTCCTGAAACATTCCATCATTCTTCCGATAGACGCCACCGCACTTCCATTGATCTAATTAATGGCAATAGCACTCAAGTGCGCTGCTTGAATGGAGCCTATCATGCCATATTCGCAACCTTGCACATACTTGATTGTAGAAGGGTTGCATGAGGTGCGGTCCTTCTTAAAGAGCGATGCCGCACACCTCATGCTGGCGTCATTAGCAATGGGCAATCTCGCCTTGCGCTATCTGAAACACTGCAGGCTGCCAGAGGCGAATGAGCTGGCGGCCGCAGTCATTACAGCGATGATCCTGGCCGTCATATTGGCCGTCAGTCAATGCAAGGTGCCACGGATGATACTGGCCGGGATCCAGTGCGGCAGGCTTCAGGCAATGGAGCACACGGTCAAAATTACGCTTCGCCACGCCCGGCCGGATCAGCGTGGCTAATGCTCACCGCCCCTATAGTCCATACTGACGGTGGCAAGCTCTGGCGCCGCTTCGTTGCGCGAAGCTGGCGCCAGAGCAATCATCCGCCGGCAATCCACCCCAAATGCCTATGAACAGGCCTCCCGGATTTGCTATATAGCACCCATGGCAGACAGCGAGGAAAGGATCGGAGAGCGCCCGGAGGGCTTGTCCGCCGGGGGCGATAGCGGCGAGCCCGTCAGCGGCCCGGCGGCGATTGCCCGCTATGTCAAGCACTTGGGCAGTGGCCCCGGCGTCTATCGTATGCTCGACAAGGCCGGCGAGGTCATCTATGTCGGCAAAGCGCGCAACCTAAAGAACCGCGTGCAGAATTACGCCCGGCTTGGCGGCCACACTAACCGCATTGCGGCGATGATCCGCTCCACCGTGTCGATGGAGTTTGTGAACACCGCGACCGAGGTGGAGGCGCTGCTGCTCGAAGCCAACCTCATCAAACGTTTCAAGCCGCGCTACAATGTCTCCTTCCGCGACGACAAGTCGTTTCCCTATATCGTCATCCGCCGCGGCCAGGAGGCGCCGCAAATCGCCAAACACCGCGGCGCACGCACCCTGAAGGGCGACTATTTCGGCCCATTCGCGAGCGCGGGCGCGGTGAACCGCACCATCAATACGCTGCAACGCGCATTCCTCCTTCGCTCGTGCTCGGATAGTGTCTACGAGAGCCGCACCCGCCCCTGCCTGCTCTTTCAAATCAAGCGTTGCGCCGCGCCTTGCACGGGGGAGATTTCGCTCGAAGACTATGCGAAGCTTGTGGACGAGGCCGAAACCTTCCTCTGTGGCAAGACTGATGCCGTTCAGAAGAAGCTCAATGCGCTGATGGAGGAGGCGGCGGAAAAGCTCGAATTCGAGCGCGCCGCGAAATACCGCAACCGGTTGTGGGCGCTCGCGCATATCCAGGCGCATCAGGGCATCAATCCGCGCGGCGTTGAAGAAGCGGACGTGTTCGCGATCCAGCAGAAGGGCGGGCAAACCTGCATCCAGGTCTTCTTCTTCCGCAACGGCCAAAACTGGGGCAATCGCGCCTATTTCCCGCGCGCGGACCGCTCCTTGAGCGAAGGCGAGGTGCTGGGCTCGTTCATTTCGCAATTCTACGACGATAAGATCGTGCCGCGCTGCGTGCTGTTGTCCTGCGAGGCGCCCGAACAGGAACTGATCGCGGAGGCGCTTTCGATCAGGCTTGGCCGCAAGGTGGAGGTGCTGACGCCAAAGCGCGGCGAGAAACGCGAGCTTGTGGACCACGCGGTGCAGAACGCCAAGGAAGCGCTCGGCCGCAAGCTCGCGGAAAGTTCGAGCCAAGGCAAGCTGCTGGCGGCCGTCGCCAGTGTCTTTGGCCTGGAGCGCACGCCGCGCCGCATCGAGGTTTACGACAACTCGCACATCATGGGCACGAACGCCGTGGGCGGCATGATCGTGGCCGGGCCGGAGGGGTTCGCAAAAAACCAGTATCGCAAGTTCAACATCAAGACCGAGGGGCTTACGCCAGGCGACGACTTCGGCATGATGCGCGAAGTGCTGACGCGGCGGTTCAAGCGGCTGCTGAAGGAGCATGGTTTGCCTGCCAGCGAGGTGGCGGCAAATGCGGAAGCGCATACCCCCTCACCCTGTCCCTCTCCCCCTGGGAGAGGGAACGCCCTCTCAACGGGTACGGCCGGCCCCCTCTCCCATCCATATCCGCTTGCGGAAATGGATGATTTTGCGGGGCAAGCTCGCCAAGGCGAGCTTGCGCGGGAGAGGGCTGGGGTGAGGGGAGATTCCCTCGAAGATCAAGCGCCAGCCGAAGAGCCGGAGGAAGACGAGGCCGAATCTCAAGGCGCCGAAGTTGTCGCCTGGCCCGACCTTCTGTTTATAGACGGCGGCGCAGGGCAGCTCTCCGCCGCGAAGGAGGTGCTGGAAAGTCTCGGCCTGCACGGCGTTATCATCATAGGCATCGCCAAGGGCCCAGACCGAAACGCCGGCCGCGAGCGCTTCTTTGTGCCCGGCAAGCCGCCCTTCAGCCTCCCGCCCAACGATCCGGTGCTATATTTCGTGCAGCGCCTGCGTGACGAGGCGCACCGCTTCGCCATCGGCTCGCACCGTGCCAAGCGCAAAAAGGCAATGAGCGAAAACGCTCTCGACGATATTCCCGGCATCGGCCCTACGCGCAAACGCGCGCTCCTCCGGCATTTCGGCTCCGCGAAGTCCGTGGGCCGCGCCGGGCTTCCCGATCTGCAGGCCGTGGCCGGCATCAGCGAGGCCATGGCCCAGCAAATCTACGATTATTTCCACGGCGGCAAATAAAGGCACCTCAAACGGAGGCCGCACCGCCTGCTCAGAAATTGGTCAAACTGTCGCAGGAAAACGCTTGTGCTCAAGCCGTGGCAAACATATGCTTCCGTTAACATGCGAATATATGAATTCCATGTGAGATCCTGAACGGAGCGGCCTGGACTGGAGCCGCGTTCGCTAGGAAAAAATCGCTAGGCCGCTTCTCCGGCCGCAATGCCCGCCATGGCTTGCGGTGCGGGAGGGGGCGCGCCAAAGGGTATAAAAACCAACAGAAAGAAAGAAAGAGGGAAACGCCATGCAGCAAATATCCGAGCAAATGACGCAGATTATGGCCGCGATGATGCCCTACATGTGGCACATCGCCAACGTTGGCCTCGCCTTCCTTCTTCTCGGCGCCCTTGCCTGGCTGATTTGGCTCTATAATGGCCGGGCTACATGGCTCTTGCGGTTATCGGGCAGGATACTCGTCGTTCTCGGCATATTCTTCGTAGCCAGCCAGATCGCCGGACTGCTCCTTGGAATGAATGCATTCCTGAACCTCGCGGACCCGAACAAATATGAGTTCGTGGCTCTGCCTTTCTGGATGATAGGCCTTCCTTTCATCGTGACGGGTCTGTTCATGCGCATTTTCGGATCATTCCGTCCGACGCACTAACTTGAGTTCATCCACCCTCCCGCGGTTCCTGCAAAGGCGCCAGAGGAGGGTGGACGCTTGCGCAAGCCAAATGCGCCGCGAAAGGCTAACACTGCCAGCGCCAAGTCCTCGCGCTACTACAGCACAACCCTAAAATGCACGCGGCAACCCAACCCGGCGTCTAAAATCCGGTTTCGGATTGCTTTGTGTTCGCCACAGCTTCACAAAATGCTCTCTAGGTCATCATCTTCTTGCTAATCATAAACGATAGCGGGATGGCAATGACGAACCCTGCGATCGCCGCGATCGGAATCAGCTTCATGCCTTGGTCGTACAGGCTGGCATCACTGACAACGACGGTAACGCCAACACCCGCCAGCGTTGTGCCGAGCACAATCCAAATAAGAAGCGCGAGTCTAAACATTTGGCTTTCTCCCTTCTCCCTCGAAAGTCTGTTTGTCGCGATCACGAAGGTTAAGCCGAATCTGACCGGCCAGATTTGATTTTGGGCAAATTCCATCGGGAATTGCCGGAACTGCGTCATTTCGCCCAATCCAGAAAGGCGCTCCGTTTGGGTGAACCCCGTCAAATACCAAAAAAGTGAAGCGGCGCGCTTGCGCGCGCCGCTTCACGTCGACTTTGGATCGGGAAAAGCGCCAAGCTATTTTAAGGACGGCAAAGGATCGAGGCCAAAGCTGCCAAACTTGTAGACGAGCATCATGCGGCCCGTCTGCACATCCGGCTGATCCGTAATATTGAAAGAGCCGTAGCCCGTGTATGTGCCAGACCAAAGCGTCTGCCGGTCTAGCTGGGTGTAGCGGTATTCGCCTTTCAAGTACAAAGGCCCGCCAAGGTTCGCTTCCATGCCAGCGCCAACGGTCCAGCCCCCGAAGTCGCTATGCTGCGCGAGTGGAGGCAAGGAGAAGTGCGCTTCGGTGTAGCCCCCCAGCACATAAGCAAGGGTGGCGGGGGTGACGAGATAGCCGCCACGGCCGCCGGCCGTCCAGCTATCGGTCAAGTTGAAGTTAGTCGCGCCTGTGTAGGTGGTGTTGGCCACGGAACCGCTGACGCTGCTGTTGATGGCGGCAAAATCGTAGTCGAAGAAGGCGCCAACAACGAAGCGGCGAGCGGCTTGTATGTCATAGCCAACCTGAATGCTCCCGAAGCCCCCCATGCCGCCAAGGCCGTTTACATTGACGCTGCCGGCGGCGACGCCCGTGAGAGTGATATCGGCTTGCATGTTGCTCTTTGTGGCGCCGTAGCCACCACCTGCAGCGACGTAGAAGCCGGTCCAGCAAATAGGGGGAATGTCGTACATAGGGGCATCTTTCAGGCTGCGGCCGCCACTCATATCGGCGGCATAGGCCGGACCGCCCATACCAAGAACCGCCGCGAGCGCCGCGGCTACAGTTGTCTTCAGCATTGTGTGTATTCTCCTAAATAGCCCAAAGCACGCAACGCTTACGGCAGGAAACATGAAGCGATGGATGTAGGCACCTATCCATCATGCCTGATCCAAGCTATTTCGATTCGCGGTTGTAGTTGAACGCAAAAGACAACCTTTGGTGCAATTAGCTAAATCTGTGTCCCAGTCACCACATGCTGAGGTAGAGTGCTGCCGGAACGCGAGTGAGCAGCCTTAGCCCGGATATCCCGCTAGATCGCACGATGATGACGCGGAGCCATCGGGTAAGCCCAGCCTTAATGAATGGAGAGGTCACCGCGGCGGCGCTGATGAAATTGTAAATTATACATACATTTCAATGGCATATGCGTTCGTGGTTGTGTTTTGTCCGGCGTGGCATTTCACCAGAGAGGATTCGAAGGCCATCGGTCTCGCAACCCATATCGCGAATGCACATACCGTTGATCTCATCCAGCGAACCACGCCGTTTGAGCGAGTGCAAAGTGCCATCCAGATTTCATGTTTCGAAGTATACCACTCGCCCTTCACCGCCAGCAGAGCGGTAAAACTAGAAGCTGTGGAGAGATCCGCGCCGCAGGTCAGCAGGGCAAAGCAGCCTTCAATTCAGCAAGGCAATCTTCGACTGTGCGCCCAGCCGTGTCGATGATGATGGGCTCGCGTGCCCAAGGTTCTGCTCTGCGGCTACAAACTTGCTCCCAGGTGGGCAATGTGAGGCCAGCGATGTCCGCCGTTCGCGTTTCAACCCGGCGCTGGTGTTCGGCTGCATCAGAACAAATGATCTCGATCTCAACCACCGGGACTTCAGCGCGCAGCCCCACATCCCGCCAAGCATTGCGTGTGATGTTCACATCGTTGACGCAGTCCGCGATGACCTTATGCCCCAGCAGCAAGTTATCCCGGGCAACAGCATAGGCGACCCGGTAACTGACATCAGCGATATCGCCGCCGTAAACAGCGATGAGCGGAGCATCCATGGTATCGATGCGCAGATAGACGCCTGCAAGTTCCAAAGCCAGCTGGCGCGACAAGGTTGTTTTTCCTGTACCTGGTGCGCCTCCAAATATAATGAGCATGGGCGTTTCTCCTAGCAAAGCTCATAACTCACAATTATTTATGTGTCTTGTCAAAAGAACTACAACAATACTTACACGCAAGTAGGACTTTCATATACAGCACATCCGTTCTAGGGCAAGCTTGTTGCATCTGTGACCCATTTATCTGGGAAGCAGCACCATGCGGGTCATCGCTACCGGCGGGGGTACACGGCAACTATGTGGCATGAAGTCCCCTATGTGTGTGCCCGTGCGGCCACGGCAAACGCGAAACTTTCCGGCTGGGCGAAGGTTTTGTTATCTTGTTGCAGGTAAGGTTAAAACCAATCTAGGCCTCGAATTTGCCCAAAGATGCGATAAAGCTGATTTAACCGCTAGGGCGGCGGTATTGTATGGATGTGGTATTTGTGTTTGCGGGGGGGTTGGGGCCGGAAGCGGCCTTTTAGTTGCTTGCGAGTAAGACGATGAGAACCATCCTCCTTGCCGAAGATGACGACTCCATGCGCTGGTACCTTGCCAAGGCCCTTGAGCGCGCCGGCTACGATGTCATCTCCTATGGTAACGGCGCCGAAGCCTTCGAAGGCCTGAAGGCAAGACCGGTAACGCTGCTCCTCACCGATATCGTCATGCCCGAGATGGACGGCATCGAGCTTGCCAAACGCGCCGCCCAGCTTCAGCCGGGCATGAAAATCATGTTCATCACCGGTTTCGCGGCGGTGGCGCTGCAGGACTATCCCGAAACCACGCGGCAGTCGCGCGTGCTTTCGAAGCCCATTCATCTGAAGGACCTGGTCCGCGAGGTGGACCGGATGCTGGCCGCCTGAGCCCCTAGAACGCCGCCTAAGCGTCCTCCGCCCTCCTGGCAATTGCGCGAACAGGCGCACGCCGGCTAGGCTCGCGGCTCGCGGGATGCGCCGCCCCCGGCGCCCCATGCCGCAAGTGCCCCGCAGGAGGCTTCGATGATCGGACGCTTGAACCATGTTGCCATCGCCGTGAAAGATCTGGCCAAGGCCGCCGCCGTCTACCGGGATACGCTGGGGGCCAGCATTTCCGAAGCCGTGCCGCAGCCGGATCATGGCGTCACCACCGTTTTCATCACCCTGCCGAACACCAAGATCGAGTTGCTGGAGCCGCTCGGCGCGGGGTCGCCCATCGCGAAGTTCCTGGAGCGCAACCCCGATGGCGGCATCCACCACATCTGCTACGAGGTGGACGATATTCTGGCCGCCCGCGACCGGCTCGTGGCCAGTGGCGCACGCGTGCTAGGCGGGGGCGAGCCCAAGACCGGCGCGCATGGCAAGCCGGTGCTGTTCCTGCACCCGAAGGACTTTTGCGGCACCCTGATCGAGCTTGAGCAGGCGTAGCTCGGTTGCTCAAATTGTGTAATTGTTAACTGCATTTTTCACGATTCCGGCAGGATTCTGTCCGGCTGGCCCATCCTTATCGTTGCGGCCATCATAGCAAAAACCAGTTCCCGAAGGCTTAATGGCGCGACAAGTCATTAATACTAAGTGATAATTCTTGAGTTAGCAGGTAGCGGCGGCCCTAAAAAATGCACCGTTTCATGGTTAATCGGGAAAATGCGAATATATTTAAAGGGATTCTGGAATCGTGAAATTTGCGCGAAAGTGCGTGAAATTCGCGGAAAATCACATGAAAGACGCAGGCGATCTGTGCGTTAACCATCCCGGCATTAACCATGATGCGACTCTTGCCGGCCTTTACTTCGTTTTAACGCTTCATCGGCCGCAGGGGGGCGCCAGCGCATCCGAGGGAAATACTATTGCGGTGGCCAACGAACGCCTCTGTGTTTCGCGGCCCCATTTGGCGCCCCCCTCGCGTCCTGCGGGCTGGGAGCGGTTGTCCGGCAATCTGCCGGAAGAGCCGCGTAACCTCAACAAGCGGAAATCCACTTCCTGGGCGCTGCTCCCGGATCGCCAAGGCGGCCTTGCCGCCTCGCGGTCACGGCTGAGGAGGTGTTCAACCGGATTTGGGATCGCCCGGGGTCGCGGGATTGGGGAAAGGCTTATCGATGGAGGGCTCGATCCGCTTTGCTGCCTTCAGAGCCTTCAATATGGCCGAATAGTCGAAACTTCCGGCGAGCTGCGTCAGGATGGCGGCCAGACCGGCATCGGTTTTTTTAACCTCCGCGATGGCCACCGCGATACGGTCGCTATCCAGACGCTCCACGGCAGCCTCAAGTTCAGCATATAAGGGCCCCGGCAGCGCCATCATCATCTCCGGCTTCAGCGTCACCGGAGCCTGCGCCGCCGTTTCTTCGGGCCATCTGGAACGGTAAAGGTATTTCAAGCCCAGTTGACGCGCCAGACTATCGTATATCTCCTGCAAGCGGTAAGGCTTGCACACAAAATCGTCCATGCCCGCGTCCAAGAGCTCCTGCCGCTGCTCCTTGTACGCCGAAGCGGTAACCGCTACGATCTTCACCTCCTTGCCGCCGGGAAGCTCGCGGATGCGCCGCGTTGCCTCAACGCCGTCCATTACCGGCATGCGCCGGTCCATCCAGATCAGGTGCGGGCGCCATTCCTCAAACAGCCTCACGCATTGCTCGCCGTCTTCCGCTAGCCGGGTGTCGAGGCCGATGTTCGCCATCAGCTTCAGCAGTAGCAACTGGTTTTCGCGCTTGTCTTCGGCGAGGAGTATCCGGAATGCCGGCTGGCCTGGCGCCAGGCCGCATGGCTCCTCTTCTTGCCGCCGCGCGAGATCCGCCTCCGCCGCTAGCTCTACTGGCAGTTCCACACGGAAGATGGAGCCCTTCCCCAGGGTGCTCTCCACGCTAATGGCGCCACCCATCAGGGCCACGATTTCGTGTGTAATGGCGAGACCAAGTCCCGTGCCCTGCTTCACACCGGGCTCTCCCATCTGCACAAAGGGCTGGAACAGGTGCCGCTGGTCCTCGCGGCTAATACCCCTGCCGGTATCTTCGACCTCGATCAATATATGCCGACTGTCATCCCGCCGCGTTCCCAGCCGGATAGTCACGGCGCCTTCCGTTGTGAATTTTACCGCATTGCCAACCAGATTGACCATAATCTCGCGCAGCCTCATTTCGTCCCCTCTGATATGACGGGGGAAGGTTGGCGATGTTTTCACCAACAGCCGCAAGCCCTTTTCTTCCGCGCGCAGCCGCATCATTTCGGTGACGTCGCGAACCGTGGCTTCGAGGTCGAACGGCGCCATTTCGAGTTCCAGCCGGCCAACCTCAATCTTGGCCATCTCCAGAACGCTGTTGATAAGAGCCAGCAGGTGCCCGCCACTGTGGTTGATGATGTCGAGGGTTTCCCGCTGGCTTGCCGTGAGCTGCGGCTCGCGGCGCATCAGGTTGGAAAAGCCGAGGATGGCGTTCAAGGGCGTGCGCAACTCGTGGCTCATATTGGCCAGGAAAACACTTTTCGCCTTGTTCGCCGCCTCGGCCGCGTCGAGGGCGATAACGAGCTGACGGGGACTCGGAATGGCTACTGCTCTTGGGATTAGGGGGAAAATGACAAAGGCCGTGACCAGGGACACCACTGCACAGGTCACTTTTATGAAGGCTTGTGTCTCATAAGCCGGCCACCACAGTACCAGCGCTTCCATTCCATGTGTAAGCCCGCAGGTAAATATAAATGCCGAGAAAAGGAAAGCCAAAGATTTTAATTCCAGGTCCGGGCGCCTTCTAACGAAAATCAAAATCGCAAAAGATATTGCTATATAAGCAAGTAATGTAAGAAGGTCAGACCCCGCATGTGTGACAATAAGCCATGGCTCCCACATCAAACAATAGCCGTGCGGCATGTAGATAAGTTGGTCTATTAAGTCATGAAGCATAGCGAAACCTTTGCTTAACGCTCCGGGTGGGGCAACCTTTTTGTATCACACAATTTAGTTGTGTGCTAGGATTGGTTGCCCGCCATGCGGGTGCCGCGATAAATGTGGGGACGGCCTACCTTTCCCTGATCTCTATCGCGCGCTAAAAAAAAGGCTATGCCTGAACCTCTCCCATGAGGAGAGGGTTGGGGTGAGGAGATCCGCCGGCTATCGCGCGCCGCCGCCCGCGATCACAGCATCGCCCGCGTGAGCACGCCGCCCGGCACGTTCTTCACCTTGAAGCCAAGCTGCTGCAGGATGCGCGTTGCTACGTAGGAGCGCGTGCCGGAACGGCAGATCACATGGATGTCCCGGCCGCGCGAAGTTGATCGATCTATGTGCCGGACTCCGCACAGTAATGTTGTGAAAGTGTACCTGTCATGATGTGCGAGAGCGCCGCTATCGCGTCCTCGCGTGTTATCCGCCCTGCCGCCGCCGCCTCCGCCAGCGCTTCGGCCGCGCCGATTATGCCGGTGAAGATGATCTTGCACTCTTGCGGCGGCAGTTTCACGAACGGCGCAAATGCTCCGCTGAACTCAGAAACAAGAAACTGGCGCCATGACTGCAGAAAGGCCAGGGTTTCTTCGCTAGCGGAAAGCGCATCGAAAATGGCGCGCATTTCCGGTCCCATGGCAAGACAGCAACCGATGTAAGCGTCGCTGAGGATTGAGGCGACGTCCTCAGGCGTCCGTCCGCTAGCCTTCAGCGCGGCGCGTACGGCTTCCGTCGTCCGGTCATCATAGTCACGGAACAGGGCCACGAGCAGGCCTGCGCGTGTGCCGAAATGTTCATAGGCAATCGGCTTGGTAACGCCTGCGCGCTCAGCGACGCGTGCAAGCGTTAGCGCCTCGGTTCCTTCGTCCCGGACGATCGCGAGCGCCGTTTCTAAGAGCTGCCGCCTGCGCTGTTCCTTTGCCAGCCGTTTTGGCGCCGCCAATCCGCGTTCCTTGTTTTTCAATGTAAGGCAAACTTTTGCTTGAACCGCTATGTTACCAATGGTAACTTACCATTCGTAACTTATAGGGAAGCGTGAACCGCGGGAAAAGTCAAGCGGGCCGTCAGGGCGCATCGCCGCGCGGCGGTCAGTAACTGCCCCCTGTCTCGTGAGAAAGGTTGACTGCACTCACCGCCGTGCGGGCGTCTGCCCGCCGGAACCCTGGGTTTTTCGGAACGGAAGGATGGAGCGATGAAATTACTTATCTTCGGAGCGGCAGGGGGAACGGGCCGTCATCTTGTGAAGCAGGCGCTGGAACAAGGACACGATGTCACTGCCTTTATGCGCAATCCCGCAAAGCTTGCCATAGCTGACGCAAGGCTCAAAGTGGTGCAGGGGGATGTGATGGATGCCGCCGCTGTCGAACGGGCAATGCCCGGACACGGCGCGGTGCTGTGCGCACTTGGCACCCCAGCCCTGAAAACCGGCGCCGTCCGGTCGGAGGGAACGCGCAACATCATCTCTGCAATGGAGAAGGCAGGCATTCAGCGGTTCATCTGCCTGAGTTCGCTTGGCTCCGGCGACAGCCGCACCGTGGTGGACGCCGCGCCGTTCTTTTTCAGGTTCATCGTTGTGCCCCTTCTTTTGCGGCGCGTTTTGGCTGAACATGACCGGCAGGAGGAGCACATCAAGCAAAGCCGGCTGGATTGGATCATCGTGCGGCCAGGGCACCTGACAGATGGCCCGCGCACGGGCAAATACCGGCACGGCTTCCCGCCCGCGGAGGCGCCGGTCAAGGTCAGCATTTCCCGGGCGGATACCGCCGGCTTTATGTTGAAGCAATTGACGGACGATACGTATCTCCGGAAAACACCGGGCTTGTCGCACTGATACGCAGGCGTCCGCTCGCTGCTCACCCCCCTGAACTTAGGCAGGATTGATTCCGGCCCATTATGAAAGCCCCGCGCGAAAGCGGAAGCCTTCAAGCAGGCATCCAGCATCCCAAGGAATGCCTGCTTGAACGTGCTTACAGCATCGCCCGCGTGAGCACGCCGCCTGGCACGTTCTTCGCCTTGAAGCCATGCTGCTGCAGAATACGCGTGGCTACGTAGGAGCGCGTGCCGGAACGGCAGATCACATGGATGTCCCGGCCGCGCGGCAACTCGCCCAGGCGCGCACGGAGCTGATTGAGCGGAATATTCAGCGCGCCCGGCACGCTGTGCGCCGCGACCTCTTTCGTGTTGCGCACGTCGAGGAGGAAACCATCGTCTGCCTCGTCCCAATGCACCAGCGGCATATCGCCGTTTTCCATATTCGCCGCGATCATGCCCGCGAAGTTCAACGGGTCTTTGCCGCTGCCGAACTGAGGCGCGTAGCAAAGCTCGGCCTCTTCCAGATCGTGGATGGTTGCGCCCATCTGGATGGCCATCGCGAGCGCGCTGATGCGCTTGTCGACATTGTCTTCGCCGAAAGCCTGTGCGCCCAGAACCTTGCCGTCGGATTTGCGGTACAGCATCTTTATCGCGATCGGCTTGGCGCCGGGATAGTAGGCGGCATGGGAGTTCGGATGCAGGTAGACTTTCTCGTAACCGGTGTCACCCAGGCGCTTGAGCGTTTTCTCGGCGGCGCCTGTCCAGGCCATGGTGGCGCCGAAAAGCCCTATGATCGCCGACCCTTGCGTACCCCTGAACCGCGCATCGCGGCCGGCGATTACATCGGCGGCAATCCGGCCCTGCCTGTTTGCGGGACCGGCCAGCGGCACGAGGGTCCACTCTCCGGTGACGAAATCCTTGACTTCGATAACGTCTCCCACGGCGAAAATATCGGGATCGGAAGTGCGCATCTGATCATCGACGCGGATGCCGCCCAGCGCGCCAATTTCGAGCCCCGCCGTTTTGGCCAGCACTGTATGCGGGCGCACGCCGATGGCCAGGATCACGAGGTCTGCGTCATACAGCTTGCCGGATTTGGTGATCACCTTGAGCGCGCCGTTGCTGGACGGTTCGAACGCGGCTACGCCATCGTTCAGGGCAAGCTTGACGCCATGCTTCTCAAGGTGCGCCTCGACAGCGTGCGCAAATTCCGGGTCGGCGGGTGTGAGCACTTGCTCAGCCATCTCCACCACCGTCACCTCGAAGCCGCGGTGGACCAGGTTCTCGGCCATCTCCAGGCCGATAAAGCCGCCGCCGACGACCACAGCTTTCTGTTTCACGGATTCGGCATTCGAATCCAGGTCGATGCCGGAGATCTGCGCATGGCGCGCTTCGATCCATTCGTTGATTTGGCGCACGTCCGGCACGGTGCGCACATGGAAGATACCCGGAAGGTCTATTCCTGGCAGCGGCGGCCGTATGGAGGCGGCACCGGGCGATAGCACCAGCTTGTCGTAGGAATGCTCGCTGACCTCGCCGGTCTTCACATTGCGCAGCAGTACCTTCTTTTCCTTTGGCAGAATCTCCGTGGCCTCGCAGCTAGTACGGACATCGATGGCGAACCGCTCGCGGAACAGATCCGCCGTCGCGACCAAGAGGCTCGATTCCTCCTTGATGACGCCGCCGACATGGTAAGGCAGCCCGCAATTCGCGTAGGAGACATAAGGCCCACGCTCCACCATAACGATTTCCGCAGCCTCATCCAGCCGGCGCAAACGCGCCGCGCAAGATGCACCGCCAGCTACCCCGCCTACGATGATGACTTTCATGGATCTGTCCTCTCTTTCTCAAGGCGCTATTGCTTTGAGATGGCGAAATAAAGACCTAGGCAATTCGGGCGCCGCGCGTGGCGCGGCTTTCCCGGCGCTTGGCATGGAATGCGAACCACCCACGCATCCGCCTGGATCACTTCTGGACAAACCTAGATGCATTCGCAACCTCTGTATGTGACGGAGTCACAAAGCCAGTGCCACACGGCGAAAGATCGCAGTCCGGCGCGTTCATGGCAAGGCTTTGCGCAAGGGGCTGTTCGCGCGCGGCGAAATCGCCTATTCCTGGGGCATGAGCGCATCAGCCATACTTCCATCGCAGGCAATCGGCTCCCTGATCGAGACGGGCGCGATCACGGCCGCCAAGCCCATCCTGCCGGGCCAGGTGCAGCCGGCGAGCCTCGATTTGCGGCTGGGCGCGCGCGTCCACCGGGTGCGGGCGAGCTTCATGCCGGGGCCGGCCGCCACCACGGCGGAGCAGATCGAGCGCTTCGTGCTGCACACCATCGATTTGAGCAACGGCGCGGTGCTGGAGACCGGCTGCGTCTATGTCGCCGAGGTCGAGGAGCAGCTTTCGCTGCCGCCGGGCGTGCGCGGCTTCGCCAACCCGAAAAGCTCGACCGGCCGGCTCGATGTCTTCACCCGCATGATCGCCGACCACGCGCCGGGCTTCGACCAGACGGTGGCGGGCTATCGCGGCCGGCTCTACCTCGAAATTTGCCCGCAGACCTTCCCGATCCTGGTCAGGCCCGGCTCCAGGCTGTCGCAAATCCGGTTCCGGGTGCCTATGACTGAGGGCGCAACCCCTCACCCTGTCCCTCTCCCTATGGGAGAGGGGACGGTGTTGCACCCTCCAACCTCTGTTCAGGCGTCCCCTCTCCATCCGCAAGCGGATGCGGATGCGGACAAGCCAAGAAGCGGACTCGCCAAGGCGAGTTCGCGGGGAGAAGGACAGAATGAGGGGAGCAGCCCTCGAACGTTGGACTCCCCGCTTGCCGCGCCCCCCCTGCGCGAAACCGTGTTGTCCGTTGATCTGTCCGGCAGCGGCGGCCCGGCCCTCATCGGCTACCGCGCCAAGCGGCATACCGGAGTCATCGACGTGGACCGGGTTGGCGCTTACGATATCGAGGAGTTCTGGGAACCGCTCCTGGTCACGCCGCAGAAACTGCTGATCCTCGACCCGGACGAGTTCTACATCCTCGCCTCCAAGGAAACCGTGAGCGTGCCGCCCACTTACGCGGCCGAAATGGAGCCGTTCAACGCGCTGATGGGCGAGTTCCGCGTGCATTACGCCGGCTTCTTCGACCCCGGCTTCGGCATGGCGGCGACCGGCGGCGAGGGCAGCCGCGCGGTGCTAGAGGTGCGCAGCCACAAGGTGCCGTTCATCCTGGAGGACGGGCAGCTCATCGGCCGGCTGATTTACGAGCCGCTGACGGCGTTCCCCGCCCAGCTCTACGGCCAGGACATTGGCTCGCACTATCAGGCGCAGGCGCTGAAGCTGTCGAAGCATTTCCGGCAGGGCTAGCCCGCATTTCTCACAATCTGCGCGCGCCCTGGCTTGGTCTTTGTTCCAGCATGTCTTTTCCGTCCCCGCCAATACGCCCGGTATTGGCTGCGGTCTCAAAAGCCCTGCTGAAACAAACCTCTGCGCCATCATCGCGCGATCTTGCGAGAAATACGGGCTAGCGCCAGTTTCAGATGCCGGCAGCCGCCCCGGGGGCTGTCTGCGCCCGGTCGCGGCGTAGCCGCTCGGCCACCAGGAACGCCAGCTCCAACGCCTGGTCGGCATTGAGCCGCGGGTCGCAGAACGTGTGGTAGCGGTTCGACAGGTCCGTGTCCGAGATCGAATGCGCGCCACCCGTGCATTCCGTGACGTTCTTGCCCGTCATCTCGACATGGATGCCGCCGGGATAGGCACCCTCGGCCTGGCAGATGTCGAAGAAGTTGCCGACTTCGCGCATGATGTCGTTGAACGGCCGGGTCTTGTAGCCGCTCGCGGATTTGACCGTGTTGCCGTGCATCGGGTCGCAGGACCAGATCACGGACTTGCCCTCGCGCTTCACCGCGCGAATGAGCGGGGGCAGGTGTTCCCCGATCTTGTCCGCGCCGTAGCGGGCGATCAGCGTCAGCCGGCCGGGTTCGTTCGCGGGGCTCAAGGTATCGATGAGCCGGAGCAGTTCCCCGGGATCGAGGCTCGGGCCGCACTTCACCCCGATGGGGTTCTTGATGCCGCGCATAAATTCGACATGCGCATGGTCCGGCTGGCGCGTGCGGTCGCCGATCCAGAGGAAATGGCCCGATGTGGCGTAGTAGTTGCCGCTCGTCGAATCCACGCGCACGAACGCCTCCTCGTAAGGAAGCAGCAGCGCCTCATGGCTCGTGTAGAAATCGGTGGTGCGGAGCCGCTCGGAGTTTTCGGAGGTGACGCCGCAGGCGCGCATGAAGTTCAGCGTCTCGGTGATGCGGCCCGCCAGTTCCTCATAGCGCGCGCCGGCCGGGCTGTCCGAGACGAAGCCCAGCGTCCACTGGTGCACGCGCTCCAGGTCCGCATAGCCGCCTTGCGCGAACGCCCTCAGCAGATTGAGCGTCGCCGCCGACTGCCGGTAGGCCTTGCGCATACGATGCGGATCGGGCGTGCGCGCCTCCGCCGTGAAGGCGATATCGTTGATGATGTCGCCCCGGTAGCTTGGCAGCGTGACGCCGTTCTGCGTCTCCGTGCCGGCCGAGCGCGGCTTGGCGAACTGGCCCGCGATGCGGCCGATTTTGACCACGGGGCGGCTGGCCGCGAAGGTCAGCACCACCGCCATCTGCAGGAAGACGCGGAAGAAATCGCGGATCGGATCGGCGCCATGTTCTGCGAAGGTTTCCGCGCAGTCACCGCCCTGCAGCATGAAAGCGCGGCCCGCCGCCACCTCACCCAAGGCCTGCCGCAGCGCGCGCGCCTCTCCCGCGAAAACCAGCGGCGGGAAGCTTGCCAGCTCCTTCTCGACCGCCCGCAGAGCAGCCTCGTCCGGGTAGGCTGGCATCTGCGCGATGGGTTTTTGCCTCCAGCTATCTGGCGTCCAGCGCGATGACGTACTCACTGCAAAACTCCCCCAAACGCGCGGCCGCGCGCCTACTAGATTGTTCCGCGTTGTTATATGCGATGCGGCGGCCACTTACCAGCGCGTTCCGCAGATGCGAAGACGCACCGCGCCCGCCGGCAAAGGGACCGGTTTCCCTGGAACCGTCATACCGGAAATCTCAGAGGCGTTATCCGGGATCGCCACAAACGCAGGCGTCTGTTACCATCCCGGATAGCGTGCTTTCTGGATGACGGATAAGGAACGGCATGACCACAGCTCCAGACTTCGACGATGCTTTCCGGGCGAAATTCGCGGACCTGCTGATCTGGCGGCGCGATGTCCGCCATTTTGAGTCACGGCCGCTGCCCGAAGGTTGCATCGAGCGCCTGCTGGGGCTTGCCTGCCTCGCGCCATCGGTGGGGCTCTCGGAGCCGTGGCGCTTCGTGCTGGTGGACGATCCGGACCGGCGCCGGGCCGTGCGCGAGAACTTCCTCGCCGCCAACGCCGACGCATTCGCCACATATAACGGCGAGCGCGCTAAAATCTACGCGCGGCTCAAGCTGGCGGGCCTCGACGATGCGCCGGTGCAGCTCGCGGTCTTCACCGACCCGGACCCGGAGCAGGGCGCGGGGCTCGGCCGCCGCACCATGCCCGAAACCTTGTGTTATTCGGCCGTCGCGGCGATCCACACGCTGTGGCTCGCCGCGCGCACCGAAGGCATCGGCATGGGCTGGGTATCCATCCTCGATCCAGAACCGCTCAACCGCGATCTGGGCGTGCCGGAGAATTGGCGCTTCACCGGGTATTTCTGCATCGGCTATCCCGCGCAGATGCGCGATACGCCCGAGCTTGTGCAAAAGCACTGGGAGAAGCGCACCGATCCCGCCTCGCTGATCTTCCGGCGCTAGCGTTTAGGCCGCCGGCGGCAGGCTCCCGGCGCTGATCTTCCCGTCCGACTTGATATAGGCGCGCGCAAGCTGCTGCTTTTGCGCCGCGCTCAAGCCCTTCGCCCTGTTGAGCCAGTCATGGGTCGAGAACGACTTCAACAGATCGAACATCCACCGCCGCTCCGGCGGCGACGCGTCCAGGCAAGAGGCGAACAGGCTCTGCAAATTGTAATATTTCAGCGCGCTGAAGGCGACGGTTTTGCATTCCCCGCGCAGGCACTTCGATAATTTCGCGTGCCGGTCCGCCGCGATCTCCTTGACCGCCTGCTCCTGCTCGCGCGACGGCATGTTGATGGCGGCGTTCCAGTTCAACGGCTCGACCAGGTCCACCTGGTTGATCCCGATCACCACATTGGGCAGCACATCGGCAAGGCGCGTGAGGTACTGCTGTTCGAGCGCCAGCGCCCGGTTGCGCGCCGCGGCGATCCACAGCACGATGTCGCACTTTTTGTCCTTGAGGTGGTGGCGGTAGCGGCCGAGATAGTTCTCATCGAGGCTCACATCCTCGCCAAGCCCCGGTGCGTCGAGCACCCGCAGCGCGCATTTGACCGCCGCGCCCTCCATGCGCTGGCTGACGATCTCGAAAGTATCCGTGCGGAAGCGGTTCGTGCCGCGGGTGGTCGCCGAAACGCGCTTGTTCGTGCCGAACATCGCGTTGATCGTGCTCGACTTACCCGAGCCGGAAAGGCCGATCACGCAGATGGTGGGCGGCTGGCGGTTGAACTCGTCCTCCACGGCCTTGACAATCAGCTCAAGCGCCGCGGGCTTGGGGCCGCTCATAGGCCGAGAGCCCTCCGCAGCATCTCAAGATAAGCCGGACCGTATACGGCGATGGTTTCCATTAGCGTGGTTTGCTGGAGCGCCGGATGGCTGGCCACCCACACTTTAAGGCTTTCGACCGAGCTTAGCCGCGCCTTCTGCGACTGCTCCTCCTCCTCTTTGAGCTGCTGCACGAGCCGCTCGAAATCGGCTGGCGGCAGGTCATTTGGAAGCTGGTCTTCAGGCGAATTGGACATGGCTACGCCCCCGCTATTGACACCCTGTTAGATGAATAGCACGCGTGCAGCCGCACCGCCAACCCTTCCTGCGAAGCGGCGGCCAGCAGGTTCGGGCTCCAACCCAGATTACCTGAAAGCCAGCGCGGTCCGGAAACTGCAAACCGTGTGGTTCACCCAGGCGCAGTCGCCTGGGTGAATACCCCAGGGGGCTAATACGTAAGTATGAAACCCGGCGTGCAAAGAGGCTCTTACCCAGGTATTGGACACACATAAAGCGAACGCGGCCGGGGCATGACACCATCGCAAATACCTCGCTACGGCTTCCGTGGACCGGGGTGGCGTATCCCGCCTCGTATGCCGTTCCTGGCAATTGGCCGGCGCTGGCGGCTATCTGAAAAGCGGCGCCGCAAGTGCATGAAAGAACTTGCCGGCAGGCGGAAGCCGCTGGAATCGCCAAGCGTTTCCAAGAAGCCGGCGGCTTAGCGTTAGGTCGCGGATATGACAGTGCAAGGAGTGGCAAACAAGAAGATTACGATAAGGCCAGATACCGGCAAGCGGGCGGGCAGGCGCGGGAACGCCCGCACGTCCGCCGAATTCATGTACGCGGCCGCGCTGTCCAGATCGCATACGCTGCTTCAGTTTTCGACGATACCGCAGAAGCTCGCCGCGGGCAGGCAAGAGAATGTCACGCATGTTTTAGGCGATTGCCATGAAGGATAGGTTTCCAGCCATGGACAAGCGGGCCTTTCTCAAAGGAGCCGGGGCAAGTGCCTTGATGACCGCATTGTTGCGCCCGGACCTCCTGCCTGCCGCGTCCTATGCGCCAAGCCAGGTGGATTTCTCGTGGCCGTGGCTCATCGCTCATGCGCGTGAACTTGCAAGAGCGCCTTTCAAAGCACCGGGCGCGCCAATTGCCGCCGGATTAGCCGGTCTCGACTACGACCATTACCGTGATATCCAGTATAAGCCCCAAAAAGGCATCTGGCGGAATGAGCCGATTGACTTTGAATTGCAATTCTTTCACTTAGGTTATCTATATAATGATCCCGTAGACATTTTTATAGTGCAAGACGGCGCCGCATCAAGGCTTAAGTACAACGAGTCCCTGTTCCGGTATGGAGCAGCAGAGAAGCTGCCCGGCCTGAGCCACACTACAGATGCTTTTTCGGGCTGGCGCCTCCATGGTCCGCTGGAAACGCCCGGCATACTAACGGAATACCTTGTATTTCAGGGCAGAAGCTATTTCCGCAGCAGGGCGAAGTCGCAACGTTACGGACTTTCAGCGCGCGGACTTGCTGTCAATACGGCGCGGCCTGGCGGCGAAGAGTTTCCGGTTTTCCGCGCCTTCTGGATCGCGAAGCCGGAACCGGGCGATAAGAGTATAACCTTCTACGCATTGCTTGATGGCGCAAGTATTGCCGGAGCCTACCGCTTTGTCTGTAGCGCGGCGTCGGACGTCGTGATGGATATCGAGTGTCAGCTCTTTCCGCGCCGTCCGCTGCCGTATGTGGGCATTGCACCTTTCAGCAGCATGTTCTGGTTCGGGCCAAGCTGCCGGCGCGATTCCGAGGATTTCCGGGTGCAGGTGCACGATTCCGATGGGCTCGCCGTGCTCACCAGCAAGGGCGAATGGCTCTGGAGGCCGCTCGTTGCGGGGAGCAAGACACAATATTCGAGGTTTCCAGGCGGCACGCCGGGCGGTTTCGGTTTGATGCAGCGCTGCCGCAAATTCGAGGAATACCAGGATCTCGAAGCTGCATACCAAAAACGTCCAAGCGCCTGGGTCGAACCTTTGAACGACTGGGGCAAAGGTAGCGTCGACCTCGTCGAAATACCGACGGCCTCCGAATACAACGACAATATCGTTGCGTTTTGGTGCCCGGAAAAGGTGATGCAGCCTGACCGGCGGCATGTCTATTCCTACAGGCTTACGTGGTCCTCTGGCGCGCCTATTAAACAGAACGTGGCGAGGGTGCATCAAACCAGGATAGGAAAAGGTCAAGAGACCGGCAGTTATTCGATCGTTGTAGATTTTTCCGGGGATCGTGCATTTGAAAACTCCGGCTGCGGGCTGTGGGAATACGATATCGGAGCTAGCGCAGGGCTTATTGAAATGCGCGCGATAACCACGAACCCGTTCATTGGCGGTAAGCGGGTGGTTATTGAATATTATCCGGATAGAAAAAAGGTCCCGGCCGATCTGACCTTTCAAATCCGCAGGTCTGGCCGGTCTCTAACCGAAAAATGGGTTTATCGCTGGCTGGAAGACGAGCCTGCAATCGTTATAAGCAACCAAACATAACCGGGCGGGCAGCAGCCCCCCTGCACGGGAAAGGCGCTTCAGCCAAGGAGCATGGGCGGCAAGATAACGCTAAGTAGCGGATTACACTGAGGGATTCACCACCTCATCCTGTCCTTCTTCCCATGGGAGAAGGGACCCTCAAAATACCCGCAGCGGAACTTCTGGGGTTCCCTCTCCCATAGGGAGGCAGGGTGAGGTGGTGAACGCCCTGATCAGGCCGCGGCCTGGCAACCGGCAGTCCCCATGAAGCGCCAATGAGCTAGGGCCGGTCTTCCAGCGGGACGTAATCGCGCGGGCCTTCGCCGATATAGAGCTGGCGCGGCCGGCCGATCTTCTGCTCCGAATCGGCGATCATTTCCTTCCACTGCGCGATCCAGCCCACCGTGCGCGCGATGGCGAACAGCACCGTGAACATCGAGGTCGGGAAGCCCAGCGCCTTGAGCGTGATGCCGGAGTAGAAGTCGATGTTCGGATACAGCTTTTTCTCGATGAAGTAGTCGTCCTCAAGCGCGATGCGCTCAAGCTCCATCGCCACCTGCAGCAGCGGGTCGTTCTTGATGCCGACGATGTCGAGCACCTCCTTGGCGGTCTGCTGCATGACGCGGGCGCGCGGATCGTAGTTCTTGTAGACGCGGTGGCCGAAGCCGGAGAGCCGGAAGGGATCGTTCTTGTCCCGCGCGCGCTTGATATATTCGGGAATGCGGTCGACGGTGCCGATCTCCATCAGCATTTTGAGCGCGGCTTCGTTCGCGCCGCCGTGCGCCGGGCCCCAAAGGCAGGCGATGCCCGCCGCGATGCAGGCAAAGGGGTTAGCGCGGGAAGAGCCCGCGAGCCGCACGGTAGAAGTCGAGGCGTTCTGCTCGTGATCCGCGTGCAGGATGAAGATGCGGTCCATCGCGCGGCTGAGCACTGGATTGAGCTTGTATTCCTCGCTTGGCACCGCGAACGTCATGTAGAGGAAGTTCGAAGCGTAATCGAGTTCGTTCCGGGGATAGATGAAGGGCTGGCCGACGGAATATTTGTAGGCCATCGCCGCGATGGTCGGCATCTTCGCGATCATGCGGATCGCGGCGATGTCGCGCTGGATGGGATCGTCTATGTCGGTGGAGTCGTGATAGAAGGCCGAGAGCGCGCCAACCGTTCCGACCATCACCGCCATGGGATGCGCGTCGCGGCGGAAGCCGGAGAAGAACCGGTTCATCTGCTCATGCGTCATCGTATGGTAGGTAATGCGGTTCTTGAAGTCGAGATACTGGTCCTTGGTCGGCAGGTCGCCGTAGAGCAGAATGTGGCAGGTTTCGAGGAAGTTGCCCTTCTCGGCAAGCTGTTCGATCGGATAGCCGCGATAAAGCAGCACGCCCTTGTCACCGTCGATATAGGTGATGTCGGACTTGCAGGCCGCCGACGAAGTAAATCCGGGATCATAGGTAAACACGCCGGATTGGCTGTAAAGTTTCGATATATCGATTACCTCGGGGCCTGCCGCGCCAGTGTAAACCGGCAGCTCGTATTGCTTACCGTGTAGCGTGAGCGTCGCGGTCCCAGTCTGCTTGGCCGCCTCTTTTTTATGCGAAGCGTTAGGATCGATGGAGCCCATACTCTTCTCCTAGTAAGACGCAGAAGGCGCGGCAAACCGCGCGTATGCCCAGAAATTGCCATGCCGCAGCCGGATTTACCAGGGTATTTTTGCAGTGCACTATAAATGTGCAAGCGCACAATTACGTGTACGGATGGCTTCGGCGCGGGCGCGCGGGAAGGCCCCTCGCCTCCCAGCCCTTCCAGCCTTACACCGGCAGGAGCACCCACAGGTCGAGGTCGAGCAGCACGGCGGGATCGTACTTGTCGCCGGTTTTGAACGGGAAACCGGCAGCCGGCTGGTCCTTCAGCGCCACGAGCCGCAGTCTGAGCGCGCCCGCGTCCGTCCTGTCAAGCCGCGCCTTGTCCAGCACCTCGCTGTAGGCATAGACGGTATCGCCCGCGAAGGCCGGCGAGACGTGCCGCCCGGCGTTGATCGCGGCGACATGGAAAGCGTTCTCCAGCCCGTTGAAGCTCAGCGCACGCGCCAGCGAGATGATGTGCCCGCCATAGATCAGGCGGCGGCCGAAGCGGCCCTGCGCCTGCTCATGCTGGTTGAAATGCACCTTCGCGGTGTTCTGGTAGAGGCGGGTCGCGAGCTGGTGCTCGGCCTCTTCGATGGTCATGGCATCGATATGGTCGATTTTCTCGCCAACCTCGTAATCGCCCCAGCGATGGCGGCTGCCGGCGAGGGCGTTATTATAGCCCTCGACGTGAAGCGGCGGCAGCGCCGCGCCGAGCTGCGCGGGGTCCACCGCCTCCTTGAGCTGCGGCACATGCGGGTCCGGGGCGGGGGAGGCTTCGTCGCGCTTTTTCACCATCACCCAGCGCACATATTCCAGCACGGCGGCGCCCGTCTCGTCGCGCCCCGTGGTGCGGACATAGACCACGCCGCTTTGCTTGTTCGAATTCTCGCGCAGGCCGGTCACTTCCGAGGTGGCCGACAGCGTGCCGCCCGCATAGACCGGCTTCAGAAAGCGGCACTCGGCATAGCCCAAATTGGCGACCGCATTGAGCGAGACATCCGGCACGGTCTTGCCAAAAACGGTATGGAAAACAAGAAGATCGTCGATGGGGCTGCGCGGATAGCCGATGGCCTTCGCGAACGCGTCCGACGATTGCACCGCGAAGCGCGGGCCATAGAGCGCGGTATAAAGCGCCACATCGCCCGCCGTGACGGTGCGCGGTGTGGCGTGCTCGATCACCTGGCCAAGCTTGAAATCCTCAAAATAGTTCCCTTGCCGCGCTTTGCTCACGCCGCCGCTCCTTCATAAATCAATGTGTGTCTGCGGAAATTCCATCACCCGCCAGTGACGGGAGGGAAGAAGGCGATTTCGCGGGCGCCTTCAAGGCTCGCGCTGTGCTTGGCGTGGGCCTGATCAATCGCCACGCGGATGATGTCCTCGCGTTCGAAGGCGGCCGCGTAGCCCTCGCCGCGGGCCTTGAGCCACCTTATGGCGTCGCCCGCCGTAGCCACGCTGCCGGGCAGGGCCACCTTCTCCTCGGCGACCCCGATCCGCTCGCGGACCCATGCAAAATATTTAAGCGTCACTTCCATCGCCGGAGGCCCTTCGGCTGCTTTTCCCTTCGCGGCAGAAGATGTCGTACACCACGCCAATGACGCGCCGGACATCGCCGTCGTTGATGCTGTAATAGATGGTCTTGCCATCCCTGCGCGTCGTGACGAGCCCGTCAAGCCGGAGACGCGCCAATTGCTGCGATACCGTCGGCTGCCGGAGCGAGAGGATGTGTTCCAGCTCCGTCACCGAGCGCTCCCGCTCCGATAGCAGGCAAAGCAGCAAAAGCCGCGTTTCGTGCGCGAGCGCCTTGAGAAAATCGCTGGCGTTGCGGGCGTTGTGCAGGACTCTTTCGAGCTGCATTGGACCTTCAAGCCCGCAAATCTGCTCCTCGATGTTAATGGGAGGCACGCTATCCAGGGGTGTTTCGTCGGTGCTAAAGGTCATCGTGGTCTTTACTCAGGCCAGGCATTCCAGCCAACTAAGCATCCTTCTTGTTAAGATGTAGGTAGTGTACTAATAAATTGCCATGCTTCATATTGGAGATCGATACGCATAATCCAACAAGCCATTCGTATATGAGAATATGGAATTATAACACTTCAGCGTAAGTGACAGTGCTTTTTTTTTGCGCCTGTGAAAAGTGCCGCGGCCAGCCGCTGGGATGACGGCCGGCCGGATGCGGTTTCAATTGCTTAAGCGCCGGTCAGCCCGTCACATCGAAGGCCGATAGCGCCGCCATGTTCACAAGGTCGCTGTCGCTGGCGCCCAGCGAGGCGATCTGCACCGGCTTCGACAGGCCCACGAGGATGGGGCCGATCACAGTGCCGCCGCCCAGTTCTTGCAGCATCTTGGTGGAGATGCTGGCGGCGTGGAAGGCCGGCATGATGAGCACGTTCGCCGTATCGGACAGGCGGCAGAAGGGGTAGGCGGCCATGGCTCGCCGGTTCAGCGCGATATTCGCCCCCATCTCACCGTCATATTCGAAGTCGACGCCGCGCTGATCGAGGATGCTGACAGCCTCGCGGACGCGCTCGGAGCGTTCGCTGGCCGGATGGCCGAAGGTCGAAGCGGCAAGCATCGCCACCCGCGGCGTAATCCCGAAACGCGATGCGACGTCCGCCGCATCGACCGCGATATCGGCCAGCTCTTCCGAGGTTGGCATGGCGTGGATGGAGGTGTCCGCGACGAAGATCACCCGGCCGCGGGCGATGATGACGGAGACGCCGATAATCCGCCGGCCCGCCTTCGGATCGAGCACGCGCCGCACATCCTTGAGCGCCGTTGCCCAGTGCCTGGTAACACCTGTCACCATCGCGTCCGCATGGCCAAGCGCCAGCATACAAGCGCCGAAGATGTTCCGGTCGTAGTTCACGAGCCGCACGCAATCGCGGTACAGGTACCCCTTGCGCTGCAGGCGCTGGTAGAGAAATTCCGCGTATTCCTGCTTATGCTCCCAATTGGCGGCGCTTACGATTTCGAAGCTGTCCGCGTTGCTGATGCCCGTCAAATGGAAGGCGTTGCGCACCTGCGCTTCGCGCCCGATCAGGATCGGATGGCCGAGCTTCAGGTCCGCGAAAGAGCTTGCGGCGCGAACCACCTGCTCTTCCTCGCCTTCGGCGAACGCCACGCGCTTCGGCCGCAGCCTTAGCGCGTCGAAAATCGAGTTGATGAAGCCGGCCGCCGGATCGAGCCTCGCCGAAAGCCGCGACTTATACCCTTCCATGTCGATGATGGGCCGCCGCGCGACGCCGGAATCCATCGCCGCCTGCGCCACGGCCATGGGAATGGCGCTGATAAGGCGCGGATCGAAGGGGGCAGGGATGATGTAGTCGCGGCCATAGCGCAGGCGCCTGCCGTAGACCTTGGCAACCTCGTCCGGCACGCCGGCGCGCGCAAGACCCGCGATGGCGTGCGCCGCGGCGATTTTCATCGTCTCGTTGATGGTGCGGGCCTGAACGTCGAGCGCGCCCCGGAAGATGTAGGGGAAACCCAAAACGTTGTTGACTTGGTTGGGATAGTCCGAGCGGCCGGTCGCCACGATGGCGTCGTCGCGGACCTCGGCAACTTCCTCCGGCGTGATCTCCGGGTCGGGGTTCGCCATGGCGAAGATAATGGGCTTATCCGCCATGCTGGCAACCATCTCCTTCGTCAACGCGCCGGCTGCGGAGAGGCCGTAGAACACATCGGCGCCAGCCAGCGCCTGAGCGAGCGTGCGCGCCCTGGTGTCAACGGCGTGCGCGGATTTCCACTGGTTCATGCCCTTCTGGCGGCCCCGGTAGATGACCCCCGCCGTGTCGCACAAAATTACGTTCTCGTGCCGCACCCCCACGGCCTTCATCAGCTCGACGCAGGCGATGCCGGCCGAACCCGCGCCATTGCAGACAACCTTGATATCGGACAATTCCCGGCCAGTGAGGTGCACCGCATTGATGAGCCCCGCAGTTGCGATGATCGCCGTACCGTGCTGATCGTCGTGGAAAACGGGGATATCCATCATCTCGCGGAGACGGCTTTCGATGATGAAGCAGTCGGGCGCCTTGATGTCCTCAAGATTGATGCCGCCGAAGGACGGCCCCAGATAGCGCACGGCGTTGATGAACTCGTCCGGGTCCGTGGTGTCGACCTCAAGGTCGATGGAGTCGATATCGGCGAAGCGCTTGAACAGCACCGCCTTGCCTTCCATCACCGGCTTGGAGGCCAGCGCCCCAAGATTGCCTAGCCCCAGGATCGCCGTGCCGTTGGAGATCACCGCGACGAGGTTGCCCTTGGCCGTGTAATCGTAGGCGAGGCTTGGGTTTTCCGCGATGGCCTCGACAGGGACCGCCACGCCGGGCGAATAGGCAAGGCTCAAATCGCGCTGCGTCGCCATCGGCTTGGTCGGCGTGATCTGCAGCTTGCCGGGCCGTCCCTCGGCGTGGAATTGCAACGCCTCCTGACGCGAGAATTTTGGCGGCGACGCATGCTGCCGCGTTTCCTTTGCCGCGGTCCCGGAAACGGCTTTTAGCTTCGCCTTGGCGGCGGACTGTGAGGGAGACATCGCTGTTCTTCTTGGATTTTGTGAAGAGATATCGGGAGCGCCGTATTCCGGCGCTTTGTGGGAACGTTATCCTTGCCGGTTTGCATACACAAGCGCTGCCCGGTGTTATTCAACGTTGATTTCAAGAACTTGATTAAGAAGTGAACAGAAGCGCGGCGCTACTTTAGGTGTAGCGGACCGCTTGAGATACTTTAGAATCTGTGTCATTTTCCGCAGGTCTCTCAAAGCTTCCAGGCAAAGCGGGCGTGGCGGAATTGGCAGACGCGGCAGGTTTAGGTCCTGTTGACGCAAGTCGTGGGGGTTCGAGTCCCTCCGCCCGCACCATCTTTAGCTAGGCGCGACGCCGCCCGCCAACCCATCGCGCGGACTCTGCATTCGAGGATTCTCCCCTCACCGGCACGGGAGCGAAATCAATAGTTTGGCGGCTTTTCCACAGGAAAGCGGGATGAAAAAGGCCGCGAACCGCAAAGCTCAGCGGCTAAGTTTCAGTGCCAGCCGCGCTGGGAGGAGGCGCGGCGATGGCGACGTTGCGCTTCGAAGCTTGAATGGCGCTGGTCACACTTGCCCGGCAGGACCTGCAAGGGGGTGGAAATCCCGCTCAGTGCGCTATCTTTGCATCAGCTGTCACTGTTTGTTCACCTTAGTATAGCTTAACGCGTGCTTAAGTTTGGCTTAAGCTGTAAGGATTGTGCAGCACGTGGCTCCTACCCTCGTGCCCGAAACTTTGCCGCGAGCTAACCGCTTCGCGGCTTTTTTTTCGCTCTGCCGGCTTCCGGGAAATCCGCGTTAGAACTTAACTGCAAAGCTGAGCTGCGTTAGCCCTTATCGCAATTGCGCGGACGCTCCGATTTTGAGACATTAACACCAGTGAAGTGGTCCTTAATTGATGTCTCACGAAGAAGCTCAATGCATAGCGGCGGAACTGCTGCCGCCATTTTCGGTTGTAGGCGCTGAATGCCAGCGCGTACCGGTAATTTTCAATTCCCCGCATAGCGGCCGGGTTTACCCGTCGGTTTTTATCGAAGCCTCCAGGCTTTCGGCGCAGGCGCTGCGCAAGTCCGAAGACGCCTATGTGGAGGAGCTTCTGGCCTCCGCGCCGGAGCATGGCGCGGTACTGATGCACGCGCATTTTCCCCGCGCCTATATCGACATCAATCGCGAGCCCTACGAGCTTGACCCGCTTCTTTTCAGCGGCCGCCTGCCTGACTTCGTCAACAGCCAGTCGCTGCGCGCCGTTGGCGGGCTGGGCACCATCGCGCGCATCGTCAACGACAAGGAGGAAATTTATCACGGTCCTCTGAAGCTCGAAACCGCGTTCGTCCGCATCGAACGGCTTTACAAGCCTTACCACACCGCGCTCCGGGCTTTGCTGCAGTCCACGCGCGAACGGTTCGGCACCGTCTTCATGCTCGATTGCCATTCCATGCCGTCGCAAGAAAGCGAGCGCGGCGGCTGGCCGGATTTCGTGCTGGGCGACCGGTTCGGCGCATCCTGTGCCCCCGAAATTACCCAGCTCGTTCAATCGTTTCTGAAAAGCTTAGGCTACCGCGTACACCTCAACAAGCCTTACGCGGGAGGCTACATCACCGAGCATTACGGCAAGCCGCACAACGGTATTCACGTTCTCCAAATCGAAATTGACCGCAGTCTTTATATGAACGAGGACACATTCGAGAAAACGGCGTCGTTCCCAGGGCTTCAATGGGATCTGTCGCGGCTGACAAGCCTGCTCGTTCAAGAGCTGCCGCATTGGGGCGGCGGCTTTAAGATGGCGGCTGAATAACGACTCCCCTTCCGCGCAAAAAAAAGAGGCCATTCAAGATGATTGAACGGCCCCAAGTCTAGGGAGGAAACGCCCAAGGAGGGCAGCGATACGCGTAAGGAACACATACCGCACCGCATGAATATTGCACTGCAGTGCACAAATGGCAAGAGTGACATACGCGCAATCTACTACTAAAGTAAAAGCTGGTGCCATCAAGCCACAGTTGCATTTTGGCAATCAATCCAGGCCGGTCAGTGTACTGATCGACGTGGGGTCCAGTACTTTGCACTATAACAAGAGGATAGGTTAGTGACTTTCTCATTCGAAGCCTTGCTGGAAACAGCTCATGATCTCGCAAACGCCGCGAGTGCTGTCACGCTCCGGCATTTCCGCAGCCAATACACAGCCGATCACAAGGGCGGAGGCGAATTCGACCCCGTTACTGCCGCGGATCGTGGCGCCGAAGAGGCCATGCGCGACATTATATCGCGTAAATTCCCGGAGCACGGCATTGCCGGCGAGGAGTTCGGCAATACCCGGGAGGGTGCGGACTTTGTCTGGGCGCTCGACCCGATCGACGGCACCCGCTCCTTTGTGCTGGGCCTGCCGCTTTGGGGAACCTTGATCGGCCTTCAGTATCAGGGCAAGCCGATCCTCGGCGTCATGGACCAGCCTTTCACGGGCGAAAGGTTCTGGAGCGATGAGCAGGCGGCGTGGCATCGCGGCCCGCAAGGCACGGTTCGATGCAAGACGAGGCCGTGCCGCGATCTCTCTCAGTGCTATCTCGCCGCGACAACGCCCGACATGTTCAAGGGCGAGGACGAGGCCCGCTTCAACGCGCTGGCCAAGGCGGTGCGGATGCGGCGGTTCGGCGGCGACTGCTACCTTTATTGTATGCTGGCGCTTGGCCATATCGACATCGTTGCCGAGGCCCAGTTGAAGCCGTTCGACATCCTCCCGCTGATCCCGATTGTGGAGAAAGCCGGCGGCGTTGTCCGCCAGTGGGGAAGCGGAGATGGCAGGGCGGGCCGCTACATCGCCTGCGGCGATCCGGCGCTGCTCGACGCCGCGCTAGCTCATCTCGGGGCGTGACTGGGAACACGCTATCCCGGAAGCACTCTAATGTAAGATCTTATGCTAACTTGGGAAATGGATTCCCGCCTTCGCAGGAATGACGGTTGCGGCTTTTTGCCTTGCTCTTCACCCGCGAGGTGAAAAGCCTGCAACCGCCACCGCCGTGCTTGCCGCTTTTTGCACTCAAGCAACTTCAACCGCCGGATCTAGGTAAACTATATTGAGCGCGGTTTTTTGCTTGTTTCCAGCCAAAGGCTGAGGCGCGAAAATGGCAAGTTCCGCTCTTGTATGTGGCGGAATTGCGCGCTAATGCTGCGCTTTAAGCCACCGCAGAATGACACCCAAGATGGCCAATGAGATGTGGGGCGGCCGCTTCGAGACGAAGCCCGCTGAAATCATGGAGGAAATCAACGCCTCCATTTCCTTCGACCGGCGTTTCTATGCCGAGGACATTCGCGCAAGTCAGGCTCACGCCAATATGCTCTGCGCCGTGGGCATTCTCACCGATGACGAAGCCGAGGCCATCGTCGCGGGGCTCGATGCCGTGCGCGCAGAGATCGTGGAGGGCCGCTTCGAGTTCCGCCGCGAGCATGAAGACATCCACATGGCGGTGGAAGCGCGGCTCAAGGAGCTGATCGGGCCGGTTGCGGGCAAGCTTCATACCGCGCGCTCGCGCAACGATCAGGTCGTGACCGATTTCCGGCTTTATATCCGCGGCGCGATAGACCATCTCGACAGCCAGCTTGGCGGTCTGCAGCTTGCGCTCGCACGGAAGGCGGAAGCCTATGCCGGCACGCTGATGCCGGGCTTCACGCATATGCAGACCGCGCAGCCAGTCACCTTCGGGCATCATTGCCTCGCCTATGTCGAGATGCTGGCGCGCGACCGGGGCCGGCTTGCCGATGCGCGCAAACGGGTGAACGAGTCTCCGCTTGGCGCCGCCGCGCTGGCCGGCACGTCTTTTCCCATCGACCGGCACATGACGGCGGCCGAGCTTGGCTTCGAGCGGCCCATGGCCAACTCGCTCGACGCGGTGTCCGCGCGCGATTTCGCGCTTGAGACGCTCGCCGCCGCCTCGATTTGCGCGGTGCACCTCTCGCGGCTCTCCGAAGAGATCGTGGTATGGTTCAGCGCGGGCTTTGGCTTCATCAAGATGTCGGACCGGTTCACCACTGGGTCGTCCATCATGCCGCAAAAACGGAACCCGGATGCCGCCGAGCTGGTGCGCGCCAAGGCCGGGCGTATCGCGGGCGCGTTTACCTCGCTTCTCATCGTGATGAAGGGCCTGCCGCTCGCCTACTGCAAAGACATGCAGGAAGACAAGGAGGCGGTGTTCCAGGCCCTGGACGCGCTATCGCTGGGCTTGGCCGCGATGACCGGCATGGTTGAGGACCTGGAGCCGGACGCGGAAAAGATGCGCGCGGCGGCTTCGCTCGGCTTTTCGACCGCGACCGATCTGGCCGACTGGCTTGTGCTGCACGCTAAGCTGCCCTTCCGCGAGGCCCACCACGCCACCGGGCGCATCGTCAAGGCCGCCGAAAAGGCCGGCGTGGACCTTGCGCATTTGCCGCTGGCGGCGATGCAAAAAATCGAGCCGCGCATCGACGCAAGCGTGTTCCAAGTGCTGGATATCGAAAAGTCCGCGGCGAGCAGGCGCAGCTTTGGGGGCACAGCGCCAGAAAATGTTCGCGAGGCCGCAAAAATTTGGCTCAAGACGCTGGAGTTGAGCGGGAGTTCGGTCTAAGAGGTAGTATCTATGGCGGAGTTCTGGCAACGCCGCAACGGGGATAATATGACTCGCATCGCGCGTAACTTGATTCTGGCATTGAGCGTCGCCGCCGTGCTTGCCGCGTGCGGCAAGAAGGGGGATTTGCAAAGGCCCGCCCCGCCGCCAGGTGTTCAGAAGGATGCCAGCGGTAAAAGCGCGGACCCGGCCCGTCCTTTCATCCTGGATTCGCTCGTCCGCTAGACACACCGGGCATCTGCTCGAATGCATAACTTCGATTACCGGAATGGCGTCCTCCACGCGGAGGACGTAGCACTTGATGCCATCGCGCGTGCCATCGGCACGCCGTTCTACTGCTATTCCACGGCTACCATCGAGCGGCATTACAAAGTCTTCGCGGAGGCGTTCGCGCCCTGCGACGCGCTTGTCTGCTATGCGATCAAGGCAAATTCCAACCTTTCGGTGATCCGCACGCTGGCGCGGCTTGGCTCCGGCGCGGATGTGGTTTCGGAAGGCGAAATCCACCGGGCGCTGGCTGCTGGCGTTCCGGCCGGGAAGATCGTCTTCTCCGGAGTCGGCAAGACCCGCGCCGAGATGGCCTTTGCGCTCGATGCGGGCATTTTCGCCTTCAACGTCGAGTCAGAGCCGGAGCTTCGCACGTTGAGCGAGGTGGCTTCCGCGCGTGGAGCGGTAGCGCGGATCGCCTTCCGTATCAACCCGGACGTGGACGCGAAGACGCACGCCAAGATCTCCACGGGCAGGGCTGAACACAAGTTCGGCATCGGCTGGCGCGAGGCACCCGCGCTCTACGCGTTGGCCCGGACGCTTACCAGCATCTCGGTTGAAGGCGTGCACATGCACATCGGCAGCCAGATCACCAGCATCGAGCCGTTCCGCGATGCGTTCGAGCTGCTGGCGCGCCTCGTGGAGGAACTGCGCCGCGATGGGCACACTATTTCGTTTGTGAACCTGGGCGGCGGCCTTGGCATTCCCTACCGCTGGGACCAGGAAGACCCGCCGCTTCCGGCGGACTATGCCAAGGTTGCGGTAGCCGTGGCGGAGCGCCTTGAGACGAAGCTGCTGTTCGAGCCGGGCCGCCTTATAATCGGCAACGCGGGGCTGCTTGTGACGCGCGTGATCTATGTGAAGCAGGGCGCGGGCAAGCGCTTTGTCATCGCCGACGTGGGCATGAACGACTTGGTGCGGCCGACGCTTTACGATGCTTATCACGATATTTGGCCGGTGCGCGAGGAGCTGAAGCAGGGTTCCGCGAGCGCCGCGGACCTTGTAGGGCCGGTTTGCGAGACGGGCGATTTTATCGCCAAGGACCGGCTGCTGCCCGAGCTTGCCGCAGGCGATCTGCTCGCGATCATGACCTCCGGAGCTTATGGCGCGGTGCAGGCTTCGGCCTATAACTCGCGGCGGCTTGTGCCTGAGGTTCTGGTCAGCGGCGGGGATTACGCCGTTGTGCGCCCGCGCCCATCCTACGAAGACATGCTGAAAGCGGAGATCGTCGCGCCCTGGCTGCGTTAGAACGCTTTCCATAAGCGGAGTAAATTTGTCATGACAACGCAGCCGAAGTTTCCCTGGGATAATCAGCCGGACCACGCGGCGTGCAATTTCGCCCTTGGCCACCTCGTACAGTATGTGGAGAAACGGCTCTCGGTGGAGGGCCGGATCCACGCGGAAACCTTGCTCGCGGCCATTGGAGCGATTGCCGGCTTCTCCGCCTTGCGGGCACTGATGGCCGATCTCGCCGAAACCAAGGATCCGGCCATCGCTGCTCAGTTGAACATTGTGCAGTCCAACAGCGGCGCCAAATATTTCATCGGCGAACCGCTCAACCGCATACTCATTCCAGCAAACGCCGCCGAAACCGGCAGCAAGCTTTGGTCTCTCGCCGCTGGTGGCGCGGTTGCGGCGGGGCTCGACCGCACCAAGCTGCCGGAGCTTCGCCCCATGCTTGCGCATGTCACCCAAAATCTCGGCGGAGAGTTGGAGGGCCGGCCCTCCCTGCCGAAAGAGCATCAGCCAATAATGCCCGCCGGAGAGCTGTTGCTGCTCGTCTGGCCGCTCGCGCTGACGTGCTTTATAGGGCGGCTTCCGGACGCGCCCCGCGAGTTCGGCGTTGCGGGAATTCAAAATTGGCCGGTCATCTCCGCCCGCGCCGCCAACACGTTCATTCAGAAGGTCAAGAACGTGCTGGAGCCGGCAGTGGCGCTTACGATTGTCATGGAATCCGCCATCTACGCGTCGAAGCTCGATCCCGAGCCCATCGATAAGGCGACTTGGGAGACGTGCGAGGCGCCGCCTGGGTCTTAGGGCTCGATGCAAAAAGACACACAAGATGGTGCGTTTATTTCGCATCGAGCCCTTAGGAAGGCGCGGCTGGGCGTTCGTGCACGGAAGGCTTGCAGATGAAGAAGCTCTATTATCCCGCAGGGCGCGCGCGCCGCGTGAACGTCACCCTCGATTAGGCGCTACTCGAAGAACCGGCCAGAT
>JBNKTW010000139.1:0-45091 GCA_050298295.1 Rhodomicrobiaceae bacterium | reverse complement strand
GCGGGGACACCGTTCTGCCCGCAAGCTGCAAGGACGGAAACGGCTGCTCGCAGCATCGCCCCGGCAAGAGGCAGCCGTGAACTCAGACGCATACCGGCCGCGCTTTTGGAGCCGGTCCGAAGTCATTCAATGGCATATGCGTGTCCCCAGTTGTATTGCCCGCAAGGCTCGCGCACTATATCCGGCTGGAGGGAGGCCTTCTCCGCTGCTTCCAGCCTGTAACAAGCTATGTTTTTTACATTAACCGTAGAAGGATCAAATTGGCAATTGTGTATGTAAAATTGCAACGGTCCGTACGCGCAACCGTACTCAGCTTACGCTGCGAATTTATCGCGCCAGGACAGTTAGTTATGGAGCTGGCCAGCGCAGCGCCGGCATCCGGCAGGTGGGGCAAAACGCCCCACGGCTAACAAGGGTGGACTTGCCGCGGGAGGCCTCTGCAATAACGCAAAGTGTGGTTTCCAAAGCGGACCCCCGTTGCTGGACGGTCACAGAGTCGCCTTTGGGTCATGAGTCCCAGTTTTTCGCCAAAGTTCTATTGCCCGGACCTATCCCGGCAGCCGAACAAAATGCCGCAACCGCGAAAAATAGGTTTGTAGGAGGCGCGTCCCGCCGCCCCCCGTATGGTGGTTCAGGCCGATAGCAGTAGTCTGTGCGTGGATTCCGGTCGTCTCTTGACAAGGGTATTGCCGACCTGAAAATTCTCGCCGCACCTCGAATTTGGGCCCTGCATTTACACGCGCACCTCAATACTGCCTTGGGTCAACGTTGGCGGCTGTCAGCAGCACGCTCCAGCAAAGTCAACAATGTGCGGAAATTGATCCAACTGTCTGCCGATTAAAGCATCAACAGCCAAGTAGCGTCACACCATATACACCATTGGCATATTCTATAAGTGATTATACCAGCTTCAAATTACTTGCTATTCGAAATATCTTCGTTCCCTAGCAGTATTTTCCAGGCACGGTGAATCCTGCCCACTAGCCCCCCCTTCCAAGTAGGAACAACCTGAGGCGATGCACTATTATCCGCAGCCGACTCGCTTGCCGCTACGTCAGCAAGCATCTCGGAAAGATCTGAATCATCAGAAATATCTAGTCGATCATTTCTAATCCTTTTAACAAATATAATGCTCGGGCGTAGCCGAGCCATCCCGGTACTTAGGAGCCGATTGTGCAATTCATCCGATAAAATAAACCGAAAACCTTCTCCAGAAGTTTCTAGATCAAGCTCAAAAGTATTTCCAATACTAAGATCTATCCCTCCCACCTCATCGGCGGAATAGAAACGCTTATCAATAGTGTCACGGTCATCATCACTAAGGTTCATTCTCACCCAATAGAGCTGCCCAGACCCGGATGTCGACGCACTTTGCAGGAGAAGGTTAGCGGCCACCTCTTTCATAGTAATCTGCTTTGTATCCGCAGCGTTGAAC
The DNA here is from genome assembly GCA_050298295.1 of Rhodomicrobiaceae bacterium. Taxonomy (GTDB): domain Bacteria; phylum Pseudomonadota; class Alphaproteobacteria; order Rhizobiales; family Rhodomicrobiaceae; genus Rhodomicrobium. The sequence goes on along the minus strand of JBNKTW010000139.1, from coordinate 43,656 downwards.
CCGCCTGAAAAGTATTTACGAGGAATTATTTCACTGGAATTCGAAGTAACAGCTTCCTCGCGAATGTACGAAAACACACCCTCCTTAAATGTCTCCACATATTGCGAGTACACTGATTGCGGTGTTGAATTTCCTGAGTGTTCCATTGATCCGGTAATACCGTGGTCGATATAAAGTTCTGCAACGATTGAACGTATCATTGCCTGTTTATACCAAACGGCAAGAAGAAGAGAATCGTATATTTGCCTAAGAACGGCGAAGTTGCTGCCAATATTTACATCGCTTTCAATTAATGGAAGGATAACGTCCTTAAAAATATCAGAAACAAGTCTTTCGTTAACTTCGAAATCGCCGCAAACGTTGCCATCATTGATACTGGCTAAATAGTCCTTATCGATTTGCACTCGAAGTTCCCGATCATCGATCATTACAAATCGCCCTCGCTCGACAATTTTTGCAGAAAGTGGAGTAATCCAAACCTTGTTATATGTGTTTACGGTTGAAGGATCTGCCTGTCCTCCGGTCTTCTCGTATATGCGCTTCCAATAAGATTGGCCAGCGGCTCTCTCAGGGTAAAGAGCCGTTGAGGTTACTTGTTTTAGTATGTAATCCTGCAGGAGCAGGTCTACGCCCATTTGAGTCTTACCAAGGTCCTCTGGAATAACCTTGCTTTCTTCATAAGGAGAGAGATTTACCCACAAATGTTCATTGGGTACAGTTAGTGCAGTAAGAAAGTATTTCGTCAGACGTAAGGCAACTTCGCCTAGATCTCGAAGGCCGAGGCTAGCGTCGCCGGAATCAAGAATGAAGTCGAGGATCAACGGATTTCCAACATGTACTTGGAGGCCCCGAAAGCTTGGAGGTACATAATGCGTACTAAAGGGGATTTGAAGTCCTACTGGCGGTAACGAACTATCCCCCTTCCGTTTGCCGCTTGCTCGCGTCGCCGGATCTGCGATTGTCCCAGGAAATGGGGGCGACTTTCCGGTACACAAAGGAAACCCTGGCGCTTCTAATGGGACAGAGCCGAGAAGTCCACCAAGCAGGCGTTGTTTCGCAAGATCATGATCAAATATGCCTACCAGATCAATATAAACGATCTGCGCTAAAAGTGTTCCACTTAGGTCGCACTCTGATATTCGAATAGGTATAAGTTGGCGCTTGAAACCTGTCGGATCCTGAGCAAACGCAGCCGCCCATTCTGGCTGTGCAAATTGTGATGAAAGATAGCTCTGAGAAATAATGGCGATGGTCTTCGTACTCCGAGCGGCCTTATTCATTTGAAGGACAAAATTTGTGCCAGGGGCAAAATCCCAGGGTTGATAGAGCACTGAATACCCGTGCTCACTTAGCGTCCATGCAACCCAATCAGCCCATTCTTTGTCTGGAGCGCTAAAGCTTATAAAGATATCGATACCACTGTGATCTACTTTTTCGGTGACCATGAGATCTAACCTGTTATTGTCATTTCAATGCTATTTTTTTGTCCAAAATGAAACTCAGTAACTTCAAATAGCGATCCACCCCACGGAGAAAAAATGAACGAGCCACCCGCCACGAAAATCATGCTCGCGCATGCCGCTTCCATTTCTTCAAACGGCATCGTTAGTAGCATACTTTATTATTATAAATCACCATAGAAGTCTTTGCACCACTCCAAAGCGTTCTCGTGGGGCGGATAAGGGTTTTGATGGTGGCCGGGTTCACACACCGACATGGGCTATTCCACAATTACGACGTGAGCATCACGGTGCCGAGGTGGCTCATGCCCGGTCTTGGAGGTTTAGCCGCCTACACTTGCTCAAAGTGAGCATGACCGCTTTCGTACAGTTTCCGGATGCCTGCCATGGCTGGGCCACCCGCGCACTCCGGGCAGGCGTCCGGAAACCTGTACGATTCCGGACCATCCGGCCTGCGAGGAACACGTCTCAAGCTGGAGGTCATGCCGAAGTGAAAGCTTCTGCAAAAACCGGCGCCAACCTAGCCGGGCAGCGTGGCACTTCGATCTCGGCCCGGGGGCCAATACCGACCGCGCCCGATCACAGTAGACAAGTCTTGCGGTTCGGCGGCTGCTTGTTAGATAGTAAAAGAGTTTTGCGCTTGTGGGCAAGCGGTCGCGTGCCAGACGCAGCGTTGACATCTTCCGGCCAGCGGCTGCGCTCATGACTGCCGGTCTAGAACTTGATCCACCACAGAGAAACCGGTTTTGGGTCCTCAGAACGGACTGCCTAATCCAAAAGGACCGACAGACTAGAAAACTCAACAGCTCCTGAGAAATACACTCTACCGACTATCTCCCCAGGTGAATCGCCATTTTCGGCTCGCGCGACACGAAACAACCCCCGTTTAAATAACTGAATATATTTATGGTAAAATAGAACATTCTCCGGCACAAGAAGTGCCGGATCATCTTTGTCAATCCCAAACGTGCCGCAAGTCTCTCCTGGACCCTGTTCGGTTAGTTCAGTTATAGCTTGAATTGAAAAGCAATCTTTTTGCAGAGGCTGATTCTTACCTATATACCAACCTAGCATTCTTCCGATGGACTTTTCCTCCTTCGCCACTTCCTTAAGCCACGTGGACAAAATCATACTGAGAAAAAGCTGCCGAGTGACGGTAAAATGTTCGCCCTCATTCAGTTCTGGCGTGATAATCGGCAATACGATTTCTCAAAAGACGTCTGTAGCAAGAATGTTGATTGCTGCTTTCTTTGCGCCCCGACTTTTGGATATGCGTGCCTCAGTCTTAGTATCGTTATCGCAGGTTGCGTGCAGCTCATATGCGGTTACGATGCCGGCTTTAGTATAGGTGCCTGATAGGAAGTCCTTTGTTGGTTGCGGAGCCTTATTTATCCAGGATTTATTTGCCTCCAGTACCCTGGCTTTTGACGCGCTAACTGTAATTGTGTGGAAGGAATCAAAGGACAACATACTCGTACCGAAGGTAAATCGTGATCGTCGATATAACTCCTGCCAGTAACAGCGGCCGGAATCAGAATCAGGGTGCAACAGGAAAGCACAAAATTCTTTTAGTCTGCAGTCGAAGGCTAGCATATCATATCCGAGACGAGTGCCAGGTAACACTCTCGGCAGCATACGACTGCTGTCAAATGGAGACAAGTTCACCCATAGTTGTCCATCCTCAATCGCGGTGGACTCTAGGAAATAATCAATTACTTTGCTCACTTCTTGGGTGTATTCGAAGCCATGAACGGGTAAGCCCGTGTGCCCGGCGTCGATAAGAAATTCTAGTCTACCGGTACTCGCGTCTATTTTTACGCCCTTCAACAGTAACGGTTTAACTGATTTGGCTCTGTCTGAGTTCTGCGTAGGTTTAGCCGCAATTGGCTGGCATTCTGGTGTTTCGGTTCGATGGGAGGGCCTGCGATGGAGCACCGCAAATTTCAACAGCGGCTCGATGAACTGGTGGCGGAACTAACGCATGCGCAGGCCAAGAAGCTGATTGCGGCGCTCCAAGAGCGCGGCGATGGCGATGAAGTGCAACGTCTCCTGAACCTGCGCCTTGAGGACGCAGCGGAATGCCCGCACTGCGGCTCCAAGCGGGTGGAAGGCTGGGGCCGGGATAGGAACGGCTTGAAGCGCAGCCGCTGCCTCGATTGCCGGCGCACCTTCAATCCGCTGACCGGCACGCCGCTGGCGAAGCTGCGCAAGAAGGAGCGCTGGCTGAGTTATGCCGGGGCGCTTAACGCGGCGCTGCCGGTGCGCAAAGCCGCCAAGGCGTGCAAAATCAACAAGAACACCGCCTTCAAGTGGCGCCACCGCTTTCTTGAGGCGCTGAATTACTCGAAGGATCAATCGCTTGCCGGAATAGCCGAGGTTGACGAGATTTTCCTGCTGGAAAGTTTCAAAGGGCAGCGGACACTGTCTCGCGCCGCGCGCAAGCGCGGCGGCATTGCCGCGAAGCCGGGACTATCCGCTGAGCAAATCCCGGTCCTGATCGCCCGGAACCGGGCCGGCAATCATATCGATGCCGTACTCGCGGACCGCTCGGAAGTGGCCGTGCGGCCGGTGCTTGAGGGCAAGCTGCTGAAGAAGGATACGCTACTGTGCATGGACGGCGACAAGGCGCTGATCGCCTTCGCCGAAGCCGAGGGAATCGAATACGAACTCATCATCGCCAGCAAGGGCGAACACGTGCACGAGGCTGTGCTGCACATCCAAAACGTCAACGCCTATGGCGGCAGGTTCAAGCAATGGCTCGTCCGCTTTAACGGCGTCGCCACCAAATATCTGCAAAGCTATCTGGGCTGGCGGCGATGGCTGGAAAAGGGGGAGGACGCTATATCCTCGCGAAGCGCCCTGGCAGCGGCCCTTGGTTGAAACCTACGCAGAACTCAGACAGAGCCACTGATTTTGACGGTCTCAGTAATTCCCAATTTGGGACTGGCATTATTGTGCTGGTCGCCGCAACAGGACCGGAGAAAGTGTCAACAGTTGCCCCGTACTCATCATCTGAGGCGGTCCATAACCCGAGGAGTGCGAGGCGGAGACCATCTAGGGTCTGCACCGGTCGATCAGAGTCTGGGGCAAGATTGGAATTAAAGAGGGGTTTACCATCCGCGGGCAATACAAGTAATTCTGCAAATAGTGCATTTCGCCAGGCACATTCTAAAATGTACTAAAAGCCGGCATAAGTAGTTATTTTAGCGCCTCATCTTCGCGTGAATATGAGACAAAAGCGCGCTTCTTATTAATTATCCTATTAGTAGATTGGCTTTTCTGGAGCATAGCGCTTATTAAGTAATGGAGCCGTTACGGCCATTTATGGGTGTTAGTGCGGAATATTTCACGGGAACGGTCTAGTTGAAGATATAGACTTAACTCTATTGCGATTGATCAATTTAAATATATGTTAGCCACATCCAAACAAATACTGGAAAGGACGCATAAACAAGCTATTTGCAGCGCGAGCCGGGGCGTGCTGCGATAGCAATGCTATAATAGAGTTATGCCCGGACTGCTTTGCCAAGGACAAAGGCGTATTCCCACGCAGGTCTACAATCTCGATATTAGCTCCGCCCTGTAGCAATATCGATGCAATGCCTTTATGGCCATAATAGCAGGCGGCGTGCAGTGCCGTAGCTTCATTGGCCTCAAGAGCATTAACATCTGCATTATAAGCCAAGAGAAGCTTTATTATAGATTCGCGGCCTTGCATCGCGCAGAGGTGAAGAGGACGAATCCCATGCAATGAGCAAACCTCAACTCCAGCGCCCAGCGACAACAGCGCCTCAGCAGCTTTTGGGGTGTCCATCGCAACCGTCACATGCAGCGGAGTTAGCTTTTCCTGAAGCGAGAGCGCGTCTAATTGGGGGGCATACTCGCCAAGGAGACGCACGGCCGCACTACTTCCGATCCACGCAGCGTGATGCAGGGGTGTCCATCCCTTTTTGTCAGTCGCGTTGATGTCTACGTTCAAATCTAAAATGCGCTTAATCAAAGCAACGTCGTTGGAGTTTATTGCGTGATGAAGGACAGACCAACCCACATTCGTACGTATTTCGTTAATAGTATCACCTGAATATTCTACTATGCCTCCACCCTCCAGCAAAAAACTCGACTCCCCGGTAATGTTATCTGTAACTCTCCAGACTGGCCTGGCGGAATCTTTAATTAATGCCTTAGTTATCGCGGCATGGTGATCCGTATATTCCTTGGTGATCATTGTGAAGCCTTAGAGTTCGTAAAAGAAATTTTGCCGAAAACCCCGGGCTGCGGGCAACATGGCAGCCACACCCCCCGGAGGGATGAACCATCTGAAGTTGTACTACTCCGGGAGCCAACACGCAAGTCGGCTGAATAAGTAATTAACAGCCAACGCGGAGGAAAACATGCACGAGGCGATGCACCACGCCTGGCGGTTCTTCCATGCCTCCAGGGAATATCAGAGTCCGAAGAAATCAACGGCCTAGAGGGCAAGTGGGCAATTTCCCTTCATCGATTAGCATAGCTCTTCGCAACACTGAGATTCTTACGTTGATACTTTCTCCGTTAGGCCGGAGAACTCAACTCCGAACGCGAGCTCTGAAGTATCCGTGGCGGTACTTGTACCAATAGCCGTGCTTCTCTTGCCGAGATACAAGTCGGCTCGGCAAATAAAGCTTGAATGGGTCCAAAGCGTCGCTTTGAGGATCACGAGCAAGCGTGTGGTATTCAAAGTAGACTTGCGCTGTTTTATAACCACCGAAGCGGCTTTGGGATCACGTTCGTCTATTTTGAGCCATATATTTCTGGGTATCAGCGTGAGACCGAGGAGTCACCAATCGATTTCCGCTTATTGGGGTGGTTTACTACTTAGTTCCAGCTTCTCGAATGTCTCTTCTCGACCCTCTTCGACTTAAAACATGCCCGGCAATACGCGTTTTTGTTGGCGCGGAGACCGGCATTCTGAGCGCGGACGCGATGCCCCAGTAAGCGGACGCTGTCGGCATTGCTTTCTGGGGCGCCAGCCACACGCCGATCAACTTCCGGAATTGTATAATCACGATAACCGTTAAGTAAAGTAAATATAACCTGGCGGGTGTAGTGGCGTGACGGATCACTAACACACTGCCATCGCTAACGTCTTCCGCTAAGTGATTCGGAAGCTGACCCTATCATCTAGCAGCGTATTTGATATGAGACAGCGTGGTTGTTGCTTTGATGGGCGGATTTCATCGGGAGCGGTTGCGGTGAGGCCGGCGTTCCAGCTCAGTTTGGGATGTATGCCTTCGCTTGATTTCTCCATCGAGCGCGCGAACCTTTTCCAGCTCAGCGTCGAACGCACCGTACAGGAATTCCTTCGAAATTGAGCCGCCCGGCGCGGGCGCCTGCTCAATCCGCCGCAGGAACGCCGCCGAGTGCCCCTGCGCCAGCTCCCTGAAATCCGGGCCAAGCACGCCTGGAAACGGCTCACGATACGCCTTGGCGAGCCCTGCAATCCGCCATTCGATCATCGACGCCAGCTCCAAGGCAACAGTCCAGGTGCGGATGGAGGCCTGTATCTTCACCGGGTCCTGGTCGAAGCTCAGAGGAACACGGAGAAGCGCCTTAAACGGCGCGTCAGGGTAAGCCTTCTGCAAACGCGTAAGCCTGTCGTCAGAAGCGTTCACCGGCGCGCCCCCGGCTCTTCAAAGCGGGCCACCCCTTCCTCGCCGCTATCCGCACGCCAGCGCACAAATGAACCGCCTGCCATTTCGATTGCAAAGCAGTGCGGCTGGCCGTTCATCCAGGTCTGCCACTGAACGCAAATTCGTTGCTGGCTTACCCACCAGCGGCCATGATCGTCCGCGGCCAAAGGGCCTAACGCTTGAGCGGAGCCTGCGATGGTTCCGTCGTGAAAGAACCGCATCGGAATGTCCCCATAGCGGGAGGAAACAACCAGCGTCTTTCCGGAAAAAAGCGAGACCAGCACCGTTGGCTGGCTGACGGCGGAACTTCTCGCTCCTGCGAACGCTGGCGCGGCTGGGATAACAAGCACAATCCCCAGCGCGGCGGCGCCGCTGAGCACATGCCGGTTACAGTATTGTCTATGCAGGATCATTCTGTCTGTGTCTCTTCTGGCTAAGGCGTAGGTCATTGTAGCCTGTCGTCTGATAGAGGCAACCACTGTTGATCGTTTATCTACTATCGAATCGACGGTACGGGGCTGGCCACCTTCGGAGTGCGCAGACTCCCAAAACAACCAGCGCCGTAAGCGCCGCCGGCGGGCGCGGAAAGCAAGGCTTAGGGCTCCGCCCTCGGCGCGCTTCGAACGGCTTCCGCCCATCTTCGGTCGCTCCGCTCCCTGCAGACGGGTCCCCGCGAAGCCGCCCTCCGCTTGCACACCCGCTGCTCGCCGCGAGGCAGGGGTTCCCGCCATGAGCGGGAATTCCCTGCTTCAACTGCGAAGGAGACAAGCATGCCGGAATATGTTGCGACCTTGGCCCACAACGAACGCCACTACAGCAAGTTCGAGTTTGTGGCGGCGGACGATGAGAAGGCACTGGCCTATCTGCAAGAATGCGAGAAGGCGGGCTGCATTCCTTGGGAACCGGATAACGAGACTGAAGATGCCGATGCGCTCGATCCAGTCCTGATGCTCGACCGCTGCGGTGGCAAGGGCGGGACGCGCGAGGCGGTCGCCGATGAGATCCTGCTTCCTGGCTGGGTCTATTACGGCGATCTGAAACGCTTCGCGGAACGGGTGGCTGCGCTGGCCAAAGAAGGCGCCTATGACGACGCCATCGAGACGCTGGACGCCGTAATCCGCGAGGCGTCCGGACTGCTCGCCGGCGAGAGGACGTAACAACAGGGCTGGGGGCGGCATGCCGGTCTCCCAGCCCATTTTTCTTGATCCTGCACGGTAATCGTGCAGCTTGGCGCTTATGACAAAGACAAGCTTCGAAATCTGGGCCAGGCGTCTCGCCCAACAGCGCGGGCTTCCGGCAATCTCCGACGGGCAGCTCGCGGCCGAGCTTGGCATCCACCGCAACCGTGTCGCCGACTACAAGCGGGGCTTCACGACACACCATCCGCCCGTTCCAGCCAAGCCCGACTTGAGATGCCGCTTGGCGATGGCGGCTATACTTGCGGGGCTAGTCCCCTGGCCAGAGGATGCCGAAGCTATTCCACAAAATATACCGGAAGAAAACGGTGAATAATATTGTAACAATTTGATTTTACTTCGCAATGCCCTTGCATATGCACGATTATCGTGCAATATTAAACATGCAGAGGGCGTTGCGGTCTCGCCATCAGGCTCCGTTCAGCAAAGACCGTTCCTGTCTGGTGGTCCGTGATGAGCTAATAGCCATCCGCGAAGTGGCCGGTCTCCAGGAGGAAACTCCACCCTTCTTTTTCCCCCAAACGATGCGCCCCGGAAGCGCGCCAACGCTTCCGGGGCTTTCGATCCAAGTCCATTCGAGGTGAACTATGGACCAAAAGAAACCTAGTGCGGCGCTGAGAGCCCTGCAAGGACTGCTCGGCGCCGGACTGATCGCGCTCGCCATCGCGGGCGACCGCGTCGACGTGATGAACAACTACTGGTATGGCTCAACGTGGAATGACGAGGCGGCCGTCATCATGGCCTGCTTCGGCATCTGCCTTGTGCTCATACCCTCGGCCATCGCCATCGGCGCAACGCGCTGGCTGTGGCTTGCCTATGCTGTATTCCTGGGCGTAAGCGGCCTGTGCTCCTACCAGGCCTACATGACGAAGCAGGTGCAAAACAGCACAAGCGCATCGGCCGTACATGAGGTGTACCAAGATGCGTTGCAGGAAAAGGAGCAAGCCCGCCTGACACTTGCCAATATTCATGAAGACGGCGACGTTGAGCAGCTTGCCAAACAAGTTGCCGATGCTGAATCCAGCGTCGCCGATGCTGGCAAAAAGGCGGAAATACCTTGCACCTACCCAAGCTCCAAACGGTGCAAAGAGGCAGAGGTCAAAAAGGCCGATGCGCAGGCCAAGCTTGAAGCCCTTCGCGAACGCCTCTCAAGGGCAAAAGCCAGGGATAAGGCGCAGGCGACGCTGGCAAAAGCCCAGGCGAAGCAGGAACGCGGCGACGCCGCCATTGCCAAGCCAGACGGGGACGCCACCATCGCTCTCATCATCGGCACGCAGATCCTGACCTTTCTGTCCAAGATTGGCACCGGGCTCATCTACCGTGCCTTGCGGGACTTGGCGCCCAAACCGGCCAAACCGAAGAAGGCCAGCCGCGATGACCCTACCGATGGCGGCACGAGGCTGGATGCATCCGCAAAGGTGATCCGCCTGCATCCACAACGGCACCTTGTGTCTCAATGGCTTAAGGAGGCGACCGCCGAGGACGGCGCGGCATCCATGCGCGGCGGAGACGCCCGCAAGGAATACATGCGCTGGGCCGGGCATAAAATCGCCCCCAAGGAACTGAGGGAGATCCTCAGTTCCCTCCTGCCGGACGGCTCGGTGACAGACCGGAACTCCGGCTATGTCGTCCACGGCCGCCGGATCACAGCCGCCGCCGAACGGAAGGAAAGCCGGAACAAGGCCGCCGTGTCATGACCGCCAAACTGAAAACCGCCCCGGAGCTATCCGCAGGGCGGTTTTTTGTGCCTGAGTTGTCCGGTATTCCCGGCATCAGCCGAGAGGAAGCCGCCAGGCGATAGCACGGACCGTATGCGCCTTCAGGGGCGAAGGCGGCGGCCTCGCCCGCCGGATTTGCGAGGCGTCTTCTTTGGGATGAGCGGTTCGATCAATTCGCAGGGAACCTCGGTCTCGGGGCGCAAGGGATCGCGCTGGCGGGCGCGGTAGCGCTGCCCGCAATAGTCGAACTCCATGCCCACCGTTTGCGGCAAGGCCCGGCCAGTTAGGTCCTGGATCACGGCCTCGGGAAGAAAGATCGTGCGATCACGCGCCATCGGGTTTCCTCCATCGGCCAGAAATCAGCCCTCCCAGAATCGCTTGCGCTCGACGTAACGGACTTGCCCGCTGTCCAATCCCAAAAAGGCGCCGGTCACGGCCGTAATCGCTATCGGAGCAGCAATCGTCCCGATCGCCAGTAGAATGAGCGTTGTCAGAACACCGTGGAGCGGATCGGTAACCCTGACACAGATTATAAGAGTAATTAGTATGCCCAATCCTCCAAGTCCAATCAATGCAATCGCGTCTGACACGTCCTTATGTTTCGTCACGGCATCATGGTAGTAGAAAAAGCCGATCAGAAAAACAAACCCAGCCACACCGGCCCCCAGATAGGAACCAAGGTGCAGAGGGGACCTGCCAAACTTCCTTTTGCAGAAGGCGTTATACCGGTCGTAAAGCTCGATGATTAGCGCAAGGACGCCAAACCCCAGAACCGAGTAACCGGCAATCTTCGCTACCAGCATAGCTTCTCCCTCTACGATTGCCCCGATACCATTCTGATGGTGGGCGTACCCGCACTTTTCCCACAGCTCTTTCGATTTCGCCGCATATTAGCACGCAACCGAACAGATAGCATATCTACAATCGTTAAAAGATAGTTGTGGAAAAAATGGAGCCGGCCAAACGTCAGTAGGAAGCACGGCATGGTATCGGACGGCGTGCCAATCCACGCTTAGCGCCCCTATCGCCGCACCCTCAGCCGGAACGGCCCTGTCACGGCATCGGTCTTGTGGTCAGCATGCCTAGTGCGATAGTATATGCACGATACTGCAAGCGGCTGTTGGCGTCGCCGCAGCGCGTGGCGCATGTGAACTGCTGGGCCACATAGGCCGATTGTTTTTGCGCTATATGGCGGCAGGCGCGCAGCCTCCGGTTCGGAGTGAGGAGCAGAATGCAGAATAAATTCGAATGGCGCGGGATCGATGGCGGGGGCTTCTACTACGGCTTCTACCGCGAAGGAAACAGGCAGTACGCGCTGAATATCGCGGTGACAGGTGCTGGGCTGCAGACAAAGAACCTCACGAACCATGAAATCCTGGTGGACGGCGCCGGAATCGGCACCGCCAATTCGTTGGAGGCCGCCAAGGATTTTCTTTCGAGATTCTTCCGGGAAGGCCGTCACAGGCAGCTGGACCAGCAGCAGCGCCAGCCACGGCAGGGAGGCAGGCGGTGAGCAGCAATCAGGAGATCGTCAAGCGCGCCATAGCGCTTCTTGAACGGGCCGACCAGTTGAGGGCCGAAGCCCGCCAGGTCCTCGATCCCATCAACAAGGCGCGGGGGTGGCGCGGTGCTTCGGACACGCTCTCGGGCCTCATGAGCTTCGATCTGCCCCGCCAATCGGACCTTGTGCGGCTGAGAACCCAGCGGCGCAGCGATCTCCTCGGGGCCGCAAACGAACTCGATAGCAAAGGCGTCTCTATCGAGGCTGTACCCAACCCCAGCGCCGCGCGCCGCAGCAGGCAAGGAAGATGAAACGATGGGAGCAGCGGCAGAATGGACTGAGCGCGCCCTTGGCCTCATGGAAGAAGCGGACAAACTTCGCGCCCAGGCGCGAGCCTTGCTGGAGCCTTTGTACGGGGCCTAGGGCTGGAAGGGACCCGCGGACGCTTTGTCCGTTATCTGCAGCGGCGCCTCCATAATGTCAGCGGCGGAATTGCCGGCGGCGCATCCGCACCGCCGCACCGCACTAACAAGGATTGCCTGCGAAATCGATGCCCAGGTTCGGGAAGGCCGCCACGATGGATGAACGGTATGGCGGGTCCGATAATTGCGGGCGCCCGCGCCAGGCCTATCTTGAAAGGCTCGCGGGCCTTACAGACCAGGACCTCATGAATGAGGCTGAGGACAAGATCTGGCTGTTGGCTTGGGCCGTGAACAACCCCGGAAGCGATTACCACTGGCAGTGCCGGGCGTGCTTCGATGAAGCCGGGCGCCGGGGCAAACCGCAGATCTACAAGGAAGCTTACAACGAAGCTGCCGGCATCAACCGGCGGGAGAAAAGCTTGCCGGGGTTGGTTCCCGGCCCCGAAGTCGGCGAGCTTCTTCCAGTACAAGTCCTCAAAAGCGCGGCGGGCTACTATCTCGGAACGCTTCACGGGGGCGCCGCCTATTCCCGCGAAAGTGCGGAATATTGGCCAACCGGAGAATCCGCGCGCAACGCCTTGCGAACCGGCAGCTGGAGCGCGAGACGGCATCTCGATCCGCCGCCGCCAGAGTTCGCCGGCGGCCTAGCCGCACCGCCAGCAAGCAAAGAAAAAAAGCGGGGGAGGTAGCAAGCCTGGCCTCTACATGCGAAACCCAGTACGCTCAAGTGACAGGCGCAGCCCATCGGTAATGATCGCAAGACGGATATTGCGGCCTAAGGCTGCATCCAGCTTTGGCCGGCTGGGCGCCTATATCCTCAGAAAGGAACGGGGCGCCCAAAATGCCTGCACCGATCTCACGTTTGACTATATTTTGGGGAACGGAGAACCGGCGGGGCGGGTTGGAGCGGCGCGTGCAACGAATTGCGCGAACGAGAGCCTCGATTTGGCGATCAAAGAGATTCTCGCAACCCAGGCGCTCAACAAGCGCAGCCGGGGCGATCGCACCTACCATCTGGTTGTTTCCTTCGAGCCCGGCGAAAGGCCCGGGCCTGCCCAGCTCGAAGATATTGAACAGGAACTGTGTGCCGCCATCGGCCTGGCGCGCCATCAGCGCATCTCAGCGTTGCACACAGACCGTCCGCATCTTCATCTGCACATAGCCATCAACAAGGTCGCTCCGGATAGTTTCCGCTGTATCGAGCCGTACTACGGTCATCGCAAGCTGATGGCCGCCTGCGCGGCCCTCGAACTCAAGCATGGGCTCGCAAGTACGAACCACGGGCTTTCGAAACGCACCAGGCCCAAGGGGCGGGCGGCGGATATCGAAGCCCATGCCGCCGAGGCCTCCTTTCATTCCTGGGTGAAGGACAAAATCGAGGCCCGGCTTCTGGCGGCGCTTGCGGGAAAACCCCAGTGGGCCGGCATCCATGAACTGCTGGCAAGCGAAGGACTGGCCTTGAAGCGCCGGGGCGCCGGCCTCGTCATCGCCGGCGCGCACGGCGGGCTTGCGGTCAAAGCTTCCGCCGTGAACCGCGCCTTCTCCATGAAAGAACTCATTTCACAGCTGGGCCCATTCCAGCCCGCCGCAGCTGCGCCTTCCACGGCCAGGCCCGCCTATGCCCGCACGCCGCTCCAGCGGGTAAATACCGCCAAGCTCTACGCCGCTTACGCCCGCCAGCGGGAGGCCGGGGTGGACGCCAAGCGCCGGGCCAGCGAGGCCATCGCCACCGCCCGCAGCAGCATTTACGCCGCCTACGGAGAGCGCCAGAGAGAGGTGCGCCGGTCCCTGCTGACGCGCGCAGGCAAGAAGGCAAGACGGTCCGAGCTTCGCCTCATGCGCGCCCGGGAACTCAGCGCACTCGGACCGAAGCGGAGCGAGGCCATTGCGGAGATCGGAGGCGGCTACTTTTTCACCTGGGTGTCCTTCCTGCAGGCCCGCGCCCAGGCGGGCGATAAGGAGGCGCTGGAAGCGTTGCGCGCGAGCGGCGCCCCTGGCGCCAAAACCGCAGCCGCCTTTGTGTCCGCAAAGGACGCCGCTTCGGCAAAGACTATCCTCTTTCAGGACTTAAGCCCCACTGTGCGCCGCAACGGCGAAGTGCTCTATAGGCTTGCCGATGGCGGCGTTTTGACCGATGAAAGCTGCCGCATCCGGGTGGACAAGGCCTCCTACCAGGCGGTTTTTGCCGCGCTCGCTCTGGGCGCGCAGCGCTTTCCGGGCCAGGCGCTGGCAATCGAGGGGACCCCAGCCTTCAAAAAGCAAGCGGTGGAGGCGGCTGCGGCGTTCAAGCTCGATATCGCTTTCAGCGACCGCATACTCGAGGATGAGCGCCGCGCGCTCATCGTCAACCAGCCGCCTGGCTCAGCGATCTGTTTCGATCGCCAGGGCAGGATCGGCAGGAGAGGCCGCCAATGATGGCAACTGGTTCCGGGCAGCCGAAACCCAAGGCGAAGATACTTGCAATCGTGCTCGCTATCGGCCTGCTGGCGGTCAATGCGGGAGCGACCCAGTATGTCGCTTCGCAATTCGATTACCATCCTGCACTGGGCACACCTCTCGCCGGTCACATCTATGCGCCGTGGGAGTGGTTTGTCTGGCAGCAGAAATTTACGAGCCTGGCTCCACAGGTGTTCCGCGCCGTCACAACGGCCATCGCGCTCGCATTGACCTTCGGGCTGTTCGGCCTTCTTGCCCTGACCGGGCGCAACGCGGAACGCCACGAGGGCATTCACGGTACGGCCCACTGGGCCAGCAGGGAAGAAATCGAAGCGACGGGCTTGCTGCCGCGCAGGGGCAGACAAGGCGAGGGCGTCTATGTTGGCGGCTGGCGCGACGCACGCCAAAGGCTCCATTACTTGCGCCACAACGGCCCCGAACACGTCGCAGCCATCGCACCGACCAGATCCGGCAAGGGCGTTGGACTGGTCGTGCCGACACTCCTGTCCTGGCCCCACAGCGTCGTTGTGAACGATCAGAAAGGCGAGCTTTGGAACCTGACGGCCGCTTGGCGGAAGAAGGAGGCTGGCAACGCCGTGATGAAGTTCGATCCTGGCGCAGCAGAGGGCAGCATCGGCTTCAACCCTCTGGAAGAAATCAGGCTTGGCACGATCCACGAGGTGGGGGATGTGCAGAACCTGGTGACGATCCTCGTCGATCCCGAAGGCAAGGGCCTTGTCGATCACTGGGCCAAAACCAGCCACGCCTTTCTCATCGGCGCCGTTCTGCACGTCCTCTATAAGGCGCGGGCGCAGGGCAAGACCGGCTGCCTGCCCGATGTGGCCAATGCGCTCTCCGATCCCGATCAGCGGATCGAAAGCCTCTATTTCGAAATGATCGCCAACAGCTGGGCCGAAGGCGGCAAGACGCATCCCACGATTGCGAGCGCCGCGCGCGACATGATGAACCGGCCTGACGAGGAGCGGGGCTCGGTGCTGTCGACCGCGATGTCCTTTCTCTCCCTCTACCGCGATCCGCTGGTCGCCAGGAACGTGGCGCGGTCCAGCTTCAAGGTGAGCGATTTGATGAACTATAAAAGCCCGGTAACGCTCTACCTCGTGGTGCGGGCCGAAGACAAAGACCGCATGCGGCCGTTGATGCGGCTCATCGTCAACCAACTCGTGCGCGTCCTGCTCAGGCCCGAAATCACCTTCAAGGAGGGCCGGCCGCAGCCGCCTCATAAGCACAGGCTCCTGCTCATGCTCGACGAGTTTCCCTCTTACGGAAAGCTCGAGGTCTTCCAGGAGGCGCTGGCCTACATCGCAGGCTACGGCATCAAAGCCTATCTCATCATGCAGGACATGTCCCAGCTCTGGGGCGCCTACGGCAAGGACGAGAGCATCACCTCGAACTGCCATGTGAGGATCGCCTACGCGCCAAACCGGGTTGAGACCGCTGAGTGGCTGTCGCGCATGGTTGGGACCGCCACCATCGTAAAAGAGGACATCACCACGAGCGGCAAGCGGTTCGGCGCGGTCCTGACCCAGGTCGCCAAAACCTATCATCAGGTGCAGCGCCCGCTTCTCACGGCCGACGAGATCATGCGGCTGAGATCGCCGCAGAAGGCGGCCAACGACTTGATCGTCGAGCCCGGCGACATGCTGATTTTCGTGGCCGGGCACGCTCCCGTCTTCGGCACCCAAAGCCTCTATTTTCTCGATCCGGTCTTTTCAGAGCGGGCCAAACTGCCCGTGCCCAAAACCGATAGCCTTCACGACAGCGAAGTGACGGGGTTCAAATGGCAATGAACGCCACCCGCAGCGGAAGCGGCAGAGCAGCCCCGGTCCTCTGCCTAGCCGTAGCACTCCTTTATATATGTGTCTGGATCGCTGGTTCGATGGGATACCGCATCAACGTAACCCCGTCGGTGCCAGTGGGCATTTGGCGCGTCATCCCACTCTCTGGGAAGATCGAACGCGGGCAGATCGTCAGCATTTGCCCGCCGCTGAACGAGGCCTTCATCGAGGCCCGCGGCAGAGGCTACTTGTCCAAGGGCCGGTGCCCAAGCGGGCTAGAGCCCATGTTGAAGCCGGTGGCTGCCATTGCGGGCGACGTCATCGGGCAATCCCCGGTCGGCCTCGTCCTCAACGGTGAAGTTCTCTCAAACACAGCAGCGCTCGCCGCGGACAGTTTGGGCAGGCCCCTGCCGAGCCGCCAAGCCGCTCAGTTTGTGATTGGTAAGAATGAGGTCTTTCTTCTTTCCACCGCAACCGTGCTAAGCTTCGACAGCCGCTACTTTGGACCGCTGCCGGTAACCACAGTCGAAGGGTTCGCCGTCCCCGTGTGGGTCATGGCGGGATGATCCGGAGGACCGCAGGATGGCGTCCGGTCTGGGGTCCCCTCGGACGGGACGATCTCGTGCAAGCTATTTTTCCCGCGCACTAAAGGCGGAAGAGATCGTATAGCGGCTTCCTAAGCTCGCGGGAAAGCCTGACCATCGTGTCGATGCAGACATTGTGCATGGCGTTTTCCATCTCGGAAATATGCGCCTGCGCGATACCCGTCTTGTGCGCGAGTTCGCGCTGGCTCAAATTGGCTTCGATGCGCGCCGCGCGCAGATTCCGGGCGAAAATCTCCCGTTCAGGCTGGCTCTCGGGAGCCCGCTTCTTGCTCGCAGCCGGTAAAGCCCGTTTGCGCCTGGGCCGATCCTCAGAACGGGGCTGAGGCAGCGTTTGTTCTTCCGCCATCGATTCCCCTTCTCTCGCACCGGCGTATTGCCTTTGTACTATAGGCGGTCTTGCCTAACCGGCAAGTCCGCTTGTGGAAAAAGGCCTGCGCCGGCGCAGCTATCGCCGGAATCGGCGGTATAGCGTGCGGTAGATTGTACATATGCTATTAACTGGTGCAACATAGACACACCGCATTTGGCGTAGATGGCTAAATACAAATAGCGCAATGTCAAGCATTGCATAGCTTTAATGTAAGCATTATATCATACACATAAAGTTTACTTTTTAACTCTTAGGTATGCAGGAGTGGCAAGTGAATAACTACGAAAGTTATGTTCAGTTATACTAAAATCATACTGATGATGCGTTCTATTTGTAGCGCAAAGAAGCGCATTAGATATTTATATTATTGACATGCACAACTACGACGGCACTGCAATTTCACCAATCAACCCGTGCGTGTGGTTTCTTTCGGTGATGCGATAGCATATAAGCGAACAAATCAAGTTCGCGTTGTACAGAGTTCCAAAGCTTCATGGCGCACGCCCGTGTCCGGTCCGAATACCAATTACGCGTCGGCGAGAAACTCGAGCGCGAGCTTGGCCAACAGATTCTTGGCTGTCTCAACGACTCTGACGTCATTGAGATCATGCTGAACCCGGATGGCGTCCTTTGGGTGGAGCGTATGGGACGTCCCATGGTGCGCCTCGGCGAGATGACCCCGCATCAAGCCGAGGCGGCCATGGCCACCATCGCGGCACTGCACAAGACCACGATCACCCGTGACAATCCGATCCTCGAATGCGAACTACCCTTGGATGGCAGCCGGTTCGAGGGGCTGCTCCCGCCCGTGGTCGCGGGCCCGAGCTTCTGCATCCGCAAGCGCGCGGTGCAGATTTTCACCCTGGACGATTATGTGAGTGCCGGCACGATGACAGCCCGGCAGCGTGGCCTGATTTGCGATGCAGCCCTCAGCCACAAGAATATCCTCGTTGTAGGTGGTACCGGATCCGGCAAAACGACTCTGGTCAATGCCATCATCCACCTGATTTGCATGGAGATGCCGCAGGAGCGGCTGCTCATTCTCGAGGACACGGCGGAGATTCAGTGCGCGGCGCCCAACCACGTTTTTAAGCGCACCACCGGTGCCATCGATCTGAGACAGCTCCTGCGCTCGACGATGCGCTACCGCCCAGACCGCATTTTTGTGGGCGAGGTCAGGGGCGGCGAATGCCTCGACCTGCTCAAAGCCTGGAATACCGGCCATCCCGGCGGCGTAGCCACCGTTCACGCCAACGATGCCAAAGGCGGGCTCGTCCGGATCGAAAGTCTCGTGGCCGAAGTGACCGCAGCCCCGATGCAAAAGACCATCGCCGGGGCAATCGATTTCATCGTCTTCATCGCCAAGACCGGCGCCTCGAAATCCGGGCGGCAGGTCCAAGAGCTGCTTCGCGTCATCGATCACGATGGCGCCAATTACATCACCCAGCCCGAGGAGTGACACTTGAAAGCACCGCAGTTGAGTTCGTCCATGCTAACCATCGGCGCCTTCGCCTTACTCCTTGCGGTGGCAATTGTCCTGCCGGATCAGGCTTGGGCTGCGTCGTCCGTTGGGCTACCCTGGGAAAGCCCCCTGAAAACGATAAGCAACAGCCTGACTGGGCCAGTGGCCTACGCGGTCTCGCTCATCGGCGTCGTCGTCACCGGCGCCATGCTCATTTTCGGCGGCGAAATCAATGAATTTGCCCGCCGCATCATCATGCTCGTGCTGGTGGTCGCCCTCCTGGTATCCGCGACCAACCTCCTCAGCACCCTATTCAGCACCGGAGCCGTCGTCTGATGAGCGATCTGCGCCGCACCGTGCTCTACCGGGCGCTTCACCGCCCGAACCTCTTTCTTGGAGGCGAGCGCGAGCTTGTGCTGGTCACAGCAGTGGTATGCGCCGGACTGCCCGTCTCGAGCCTTAACCTCGCCGCCGCCGGGATCGGCCTTACGCTTTGGCTCTTCCTGACCGGCATCTTCCGGATGATGGCCAAAGCCGACCCCTATATGAGCAAGGTCTACCTCCGGCAGCTCAACTACGCCGCTTACTATCCCGCCCGCTCGCGGGCCGCCCGGTCCGATTGAGGAGCCATCATGCTGAATCTGAAGCAATTTAGGGACCGCGCCAAGGGAACCGCCGATCTTTTAAACTTCGCAAGCCTCATCGATGACGGGCTCGTTCTATGTAAGGATGGTTCCCTGCTTGCCGGATTCTTCTATCGCGGGCCGGATACCGCCTCGGCCACGCCGGCCGAACTCAACTACACCACGGCCCGCATCAATGCGAGCCTCGCCCGGCTCGGCAGCGGTTTCGCGCTTTGGATCGAATCCGTCCGCCTTCCGGCGGCGGGCTATCCAGATCTCAGCGCCTCGCATTTTCCCGATCCGGTCACCGCAGCGATCGATGCGGAACGCCGCGCACAGTTCTTGAGCGAAGGCGCGCATTTCGAAACCGAATACGCATTTCTCGTCTCGTACCTGCCGCCCTTGCGGCGCAACGCCAAACTCGCCGAACTCATCTACGACGATGTTGCCGGCGCCGAGCCGCAAAGCCCAGGCGACCGGCAGATCGCCGTGTTCAAGCGCGCGCTTGGCGAGCTTGAAGATGGGCTGTCCGACATTTTGAAACTGAGGCGGATGAAGAGCTACCGCTTCATCGACGCCCACGGCCATTCCCACCTGCAGGATGAACTCGTCAACTATCTGAGCTTTGCCGTCACCGGCTACCTCACCCCTCTGAACGTGCCGGCTTGCGCGATGTATCTGGATGCGTGGCTTGGAGGGCAGGAACTCTATGCCGGCGACACGCCCAAGATGGGCCCCCACTTTATCGCCGCAGTGGCGATGGAAGGGTTTCCGGCGGAATCCTATCCCAGCATTCTCGCGCATCTGGAGACGCTGGCGATCTCCTTCCGCTTCTCCTCGCGCTTCATCCCCCTCGACGCCCATGAAAGCCTTTCGATTTTGCGCGCCTACCGCCGCAAGTGGAAGCAATGGACGCGGGGGTTCTTCTCCCAGGTGTTCAAGACCCAAGGCGGCGCCGTCAACGAGGACGCGGCCCGGATGGCGGCCGAGGCGGAGCACGCCATCACCGACGCCAGCTCGAACCTCGTTGCCTTCGGCTACTACACGCCCGTCCTCGTCCTGATGGGCGAAAGCCGCGAGGCAATCCAGGACGAAGCCCGCATTGTGAGCCGCGAGCTCAGAAGGCTCGGTTTCGTTAGCCGCGTCGAGACGGTCAATACGCTCGAAGCGTACCTCGGCTCCCTGCCTGGCCACACCGTTCCCAATGTCAGGCGGCCGCTGCTGCACAGTTTGAACTTCGCCGATCTCATGCCCGCCTCGTCCACCTGGCCAGGCCTTGCGGCCTGCCCAAGCCCGCTCTTTCCGGAGAACTCGCCGCCGCTCCTTTATGGCGCCACGACGGGATCGACGCCGTTTAGGCTCAATCTGCATGTGGGCGATGTCGGCCATACGCTGATTTTTGGCCCCACGGGTGCCGGCAAATCCACACTTTTGGCGCTGCTCGCCGCGCAGTTCCGGCGGTACAGGTACGCCCGCGTCACCGTCTTCGACAAGGGCCGCTCGCTGTTCGCGCTCGCCCATGCGGCGGGCGGGCGGCACTACGATCTTGCCGGGGACAGCGGAAGCCCGAACCTTTGTCCGCTCGCCCGGCTTGAAACCTTAAGCGACATCGCCTTTGCCGAAGATTGGCTTGCCACTTGCTACCAGCTTCAGCAGGGAAGCGCGCCAACGCCCCGGCAGAAGGAAGAAATTCACCGGGCCATCCGCTTGATGCAGGAGAACGGGGGCGGCCAGGGGCGGAGCCTCACCGATTTTGTTGCAACCGTTCAGGATAAGGAGATCCGCGCAGCCCTTTCCACTTACACGATTGAGGGCGCGCTTGGGCATCTGCTCGATGCCAGGGCGGACAGTATCGAGAATGCGTCTTTCACGGTCTTTGAGATCGAAGAGTTGATGGCGCTCGGCGAAAAGAACCTGATCCCGGTGCTTCTCTATCTCTTCCGGCATTTCGAGCGCTCGCTCACCGGCGCGCCGGCCCTTCTTCTCCTCGATGAGGCCTGGGTGATGCTGGGCCATCCCGTCTTCCGGGAGAAAATCCGCGAATGGCTCAAAGTGCTGCGCAAGGCCAACTGCGCCGTCGTGCTGGCGACGCAGAGCCTTTCGGATGCAGTCCGCTCAGGGATTTTGGACGTGCTGCTCGAATCCTGCCCGACCAAGATCCTTTTGCCCAATGAGGAGGCCGATAAAGGCGGCTCGGGCGGAATAGCCGGTCCTCGCGATCTCTACCAGCTGATCGGCTTGAACGGGACCGAGATCGAGATCCTCAAGAACGCGGCCAAGAAGCGCCACTACTACTACACGAGCGCGGAAGGCAGGCGGCTGTTCGAGCTGGGGCTGGGCCCGGTAGCGCTCGCCTTCACCGCCGTTTCCTCCCGCGAAGACATCGCCCGGGTCCGCGCGCTCATGCAGGTTCATGGAGAAGGCTGGACGCGCGCCTGGCTCCAGGAGCGGGGACTTAATCCCGAAGCGGTTTTCGCAAGCCCAGAGGAGAATCGCTATGAAGAAGCGGCTTGAAGTAGCGGTCTTGGTACTCGCTGCTGTATTGGCCTTGAATATCCAGCCCAGCTTCGCGCAGACCGTTTTCTGCACCAATTGTTCG
The DNA here is from genome assembly GCA_050298295.1 of Rhodomicrobiaceae bacterium. Classification (GTDB taxonomy): domain Bacteria; phylum Pseudomonadota; class Alphaproteobacteria; order Rhizobiales; family Rhodomicrobiaceae; genus Rhodomicrobium. The sequence continues at coordinate 21,799 of JBNKTW010000139.1, read as the reverse complement.
TCCGAGTTCACCCAGCTGTTCAGCCTGGCGCGTCTAGTGGATCAGCTCGCAACGCAGGGAAATATTCTTACAACCAACACCTATCAGTTGCAAAATATGACCTTGAATACGACGCCTTTCAGCTCGCTGCAATGGAGCAGCGGGGCGTCGAACATCTCCTCGGTCAATTCGCTGCTAGCCGGCAGCGGCGCGCTTTCCTTTGCGAGCCCAAGCCTTACAAGCCAGTTCAACCAGCAATACGGCAATTACAGCAGTTACCTTTCCACCGCGCCAACCAGCGCCACCTTTGGCGCCAAATACCAGCAGTGGTCAACGGGCACCAATGCGAGTGTGCTGTCCACGCTGCAAGCCGGCGCGCTTCAATCGAGCCAGATCACCGGCGCCGAGCTTGGCGCGATTAACGCGCTCAAAGCCCAGACGGCCGGGGTCCAAGGCAATTTGCAGGCGCTCCAGAACGTCGCCCAAGTCGGGGTTTTGACGGTCGAGCAACTCCAGAAGCTTCGGCAGTCCATCCTCACCGATACGAGCCTTCACGCCAACGCCATCCAAACGCAGGCCGACCGGGACGCCTCGCTGCAGGCCGCCTGGCGCACGTTCCTCAAAGTCCAGACCAATATCCCAACCAGCGGAGGGCAAAGGTTTTGAATGAGACCTCGATGATGCGGCTCGCCGCAGCTTTTGGCGCATTCGCGCTCGCTGTCCTTTGCGCCGGCTCCGCGCTGGCGGCCGAGACTACGACCAATAGCCTCGACAAGATTGTGCAGCTCTACCAGAGCCAAGCCCAAACCTGGGAGAGCACACTCGCCAATTACGCCAAAACGCTGTTCTGGCTCTTAGCCACCATCGAAATGGCCTATGCCGGCATCCGGCTCACCGTCCGCGGCGCCGATTTCAGCGAATGGGCGGCGGAACTCGTCAACCAGATCCTGTTCATCGGCTTTTTCGCAGCGCTTCTTACCAATTCGAGCGCCTGGGCAGGCGCCATCGTGAACAGCTTCAGAACCGCGGCCAATCAGGCCGTCCAGGCCTCCGGCGGCGCCAGCATGATCGCCCCTTCGGATATTTTCGCCATCGGCCTTAGCATGGCGAACAAGGTGCTCGATCAAACCAGCATCTGGAGCCCCGGATCGAGTGTGGGGCTCATCATCTTCGCGCTGGTGCTCCTCATCTGCTTCGCGCTGATCGCGGCCTTCCTGGTGCTCGCCTTGGTCGAATCCTATGTCGTGATTTCGGCGGGCGTGCTGTTCATGGGCTTTGGCGGCTCGCGCTTCACGAAGGACTACGCGCTCAAGATCGTGGTCTACGCGATGAGCGTGGGCGCCAAGCTCTTCGTGCTGCAGCTCATCATCGGGCTTGGGCAGCAGATCTTCAATCAGCTGATCCAGAATTTCGAGACCAACACCTCCGATCTCCTCGTCTCTGTCGGGTCCGCGATCGTCATGCTCGCGCTGACCAAGATCATCCCCGACATGATCCAGGCGCTCATCAACGGCGTATCGGTCAGCGGTGGCGCCGCGATGACCGGTTCAGCGGCAAGCGTTGGCGGCGCCGCCACTTGGGGAGCCCTCAAGGGCGGTGTAGCTGGCGGGATGGTGGGCTACCGGAGCTGGAAGCTTGCCAGCGAGCAGATCCAGGACGCCGAAGCGGGCGCCGGCCGGGGGCCCGGACGGGCATTGCGCATGGCAGGCAACGTGGCGCTTGCCGCCTTCGATACGCTCGGCGCGCGCCTCAGCGGCCGGATGCATTGGGGAACCTGGGGCGGGCAGATGGGCGAGGCCCTGAAAGAGCGGGCCATGGACCGGCAGGCCAATAGAAGCGCGCGCCAGGCCTCTGAGCCTCAAGGATCGGTATCGCCAGGCGGTCCGGCTCCGAAAGGGCAAGGAGCGAAGAAGCCATGACGATAGCGATGGTGTCGATCTCGAAGCGTAGCGAGGGGTTATGAGCAGCAAACAAGCGGCGAACGCAGGCACAGCCAATCCATATCTGGATGCGCGGCGGGAATGGAATGAGCGCTATGGCGGCTACATTGCTCAGGCCCGGAATTGGCGCATTGCCGCCCTGCTCGCACTTTGTATCGCCCTGGTCTCGGCTGGAGGGTTGATCCATGTGGCGAGCCAGAGCCAGATCGTTCCCTATATCGTCCGTGTCGACAAGCTGGGCTCCACCGCTATTGCCGAGCGCGTGGGCGAGCCTTTTAAGCCCGACAATCAGCTGATTGTCGCGAGCCTCGCCCGCTGGATTGCGGGTATCCGCTCCGTTTACACCGATGCGGGCGCCCAGCGCGTCCTTCTGAAGGAAGCCTACGCCATGGTGAACGAGCGGGGCGAGGGCTATGGGCGGCTCAACGATTACATGCGCGCCCGCGATCCCTTCGAGCGCGCCAAAACCGAGACCGTCATCGTGGAGGTGGAAAGCGTGCTGCCGCTCTCAGCCGACAGCTGGCGCATCGAATGGCGGGAAGAGACCCGCGCCCGCGACGGTTCGGCGCCAAAGCATCAGCAATGGCAGGCAACCGTCTCGATTAGCATCAATCCTCCATCCGATGAGGCGGCCATCCGGCTGAATCCGCTTGGAATTTACATCAACAGCTACAACTGGTCGCAACGGCTTTAGGACAAGGGGGCCCTTCTTTATGCGCACTGTGATCGTTTGTGTACTATCAGTCTGGCTTTGCGCAGGGGCGTATGCCCAAACAGCGGGCCTAAAAGACGCCTTTCCGGAGGTCCCGCCGCCGCTTGTGCCGCTCTATTCCGGCCCGCAGCCAGCTTTGGCGCCGAAGGAAAAGAAAGCCGTCAGTTTCGGGAAGGAGTGGGCGGCGAACAAGGCGGGACCCGCGCGGGGGGACGAGGGTGCAACAATCTTCGTCTTTGGCTCCACCCTGCCAACCATCGTTTGCGCGCCGCTTTACGTGTGCGATCTGGCGCTTCAGGAAGGCGAGGCCGTCAACGATCTCAACGTGGGGGATAGCGTCCGCTGGAAGATCACACCGGCAACCCAAGGGGCGGGCGAGACGCTCATAACCCATGTGATTATCAAACCCACCGATGTCGGGCTCATCACCAACCTGGTCATCACGACCAACCGGCGGACCTACATCGTCAAGCTTCTAAGCCGGGCGCAGGACTGGATGCCCCGCGTGGCGTTCGACTATCCGGACGATGTGAACAGCCAATGGAGGGCTTACCGCGCCAGCATCTCGGATAAGCAGCTTGCGGCATCGGCGGCGACTGCTTCGCCTCCGAAATTCGACTTCGATTATGCCGTCTCGGGGGAAGCGCCTTGGAAGCCTCTGCGGGTCTACACCGACGGCGCCAAGACCTACATCCTCTTTCCTGCTCAGGTTAGCTCCACCGAGCTTCCAGCCTTGGTCGAGATCGCCGACGACAACAGCTTTCTGGGCATCAGCAGCCTGATCGACGGCCCCACCACCCGCCTTGTGAATTACCGCTTCGTCGAGCACCGATTCGAGGTCGACAAGGTCTTGAAGAACGCGCGCCTGACTGCTGGCGTGGGCAGTAGCGAGACGGCGGTGACCATCACCAGAACGAAGGCGGATTGACCATGCTAGCCGCCGCCAGAACCGGCCCGGGAAGGGCCGGTCCTCTCACCGCTGCAAAAGCGCCCAGTCCCGCCGCCATCCAGGAGGTCAGGCTATGACCGATGCACCCCGCTCCCCCGACCTGCTGCCGAGGCCCGATGCAAGAAGCGCCGGGGTGCGCAGGCTGAACCGCATACCGCTCATGATCGCGATGGCCATCCTCGCGCTCATTATGGCGGCAATCTTCTACACCTATTATTTGCGCCTGCAGCAATCGAGGGCCGCCGCGAAGACGGCGCGGACGGACACCGGCATTGGCATCCTCGCCACCGCGCCCGATGCCGGCTATATCCCGCCCAGGGCGCCTGAGACCATCCCGGTGCTGCCCGCCGCGGCGCCACCGCCCGCGCCCTTACCGGAGCCCCAGCGAGCCAACCCCTACCAGCTCGCCTGGGAAAACTACCTGAAGCGGATGGAACAGCTGCGCCAGGCGCGTGAGCAAGTGACCCTCGCGGCGATCGAAGCCACTACAAACGTTCAGGCGGGTTTTGCAAAACCGGCCGCCGCCCATGAGCAAGTCGCATCCGCGGCGGCACCGGCTTCAGCCACCGAGGCGTTCACGAAATACGCCATGGAGCGCTTGGGTCAGCTCGACGGCGGAGGGGATTTGAACCGGCAAAAGGACAAGCTGGAGTTCATCGCCGAGCGCGATCCCAAGAGTCCGGATCAAAACACGCTCCACGCCGCCCGCGAAGCGGCGAGGTCCGCTTACGAGGTCCGCGCCGGGACAATTATCCCGGCCGTCATGATCGGCGGCGTAAACTCGGATCTGCCGGGCCAGCTCTTGGCGCAGGTTTCAGGCAACGTTTACGACACCGCCACGGGGCGGTTCATCGTCATCCCGCAAGGATCGAAGCTGCTTGGGGTTTACGATTCCCGCGTCGCCACTGGCCAGGAGCGCGTGCTTGTCGCCTGGACGAGGATTATCTTTCCCGACGCCTCGGCCATCGATCTCGGGCGGATGGCCGGAAGCGACGAGGGCGGTTATGCCGGGTTCCACGATCAGGTAAACGATCACTTCTGGAAGGTCTGGAGCAACGCCCTGCTTTTGTCGGCTTTTTCGGCGGGCATCCAGCTCAGCCAGGGGAGCAGCAACAATCAGACGGCCGGGCTCAATGCCACCCAGACCGTGGCCGCCTCCACTGGCCAGCAAATGGGCCAGCTCGGCATGGAGATCGCCAGGCGCAATCTCCAAATTCAGCCCACGCTTGAGGTCCGGCCGGGCTACCGTTTCGTCATCCAGGTCGCCAAGGATCTCATCCTGCGGCCCTGGGGGCCGAAGGACAAGGCCACCGCCTTTGTCAGCGGCTACCCCTATCGCGAGGGCGTTCAGCGCTAATCGTGCCGCAAAGCGAGCCAGTGCGGCGGCGCGCTTTGCCTCAATCTTTTCGATGAGCGCTATGTAGGCCCTGTGGGGACTACTTACCTAGGCAGGCGGCTTCATCGGACTGGGCTTCGATTTGTTGGGTAGGACAGGGAAAGTCCCGGCGGCGGCTGCCTCGTTGTGGTTTTGCCCGCCTGCGGCGGAGGTTCCAAAGCTCGTCCAGGCAACCGCTATCTCCCACAACCACAGCCCGACCCAAGAACATAACCGCTACTGCCGATCCCGAGCTACAGCTGTTTCCACCAACTTCAGCGGCACTACAATACCGCCTTCAGCCTTGCGCCTGCGCTACCTCTACCGCATTCCCAGCTTCGGCATTATCCTGAGCGAAGGCTGCCGCTGCGCAATTTGGGCTATCTAATAACCACCACAAAAGTGTGGGATCGTGACCACAGTACTTGGCGCTTCAACCGTCACGGAGTACGTCTCACTTTGGCGGCTTCGTCGATTTGTGCGACGCCACGTCTGATTTCTTCGAGGCCATGATTTCAAATGGATGCATTATCGCTGCGGAGCCTTTGCACACCTCGCCTTGCAACGTTTTCCCAGGGGCGAGCTGAAACGGTTTCCGAAATCGCTGATCTGAACAAATTGGATGCCACGCGATTCTTTAACGAAACTCATATCACCGATGGCATGGCTACCTTGCTGCGCCAGGTTTTTCAGCGATTAACGGGCCGGAGTGACCAAGGAGTTTACCGCCTCAAGCAAGCTATGGGTGGCGGCAAGACGCACAATCTGCTGGCCGCGGCACTTCTGGCCCGCGATGCTAACGTGCGGAAGTCCGTTTTCGCCAAGCTCCATGCGAAAGTGGATGGCCGCCCCACTCGTGTTTCCGCGTTCTCAGGCCGCGAGACTGACATGCGGGATTACCTTTGGGTGCGGATCTTCAGCGACCTGGGGCGCGCGGCCCACTGGACGCACTCACCAGAGGTGCCGGGTCCTGCGACTTGGGCCAACGCTATCGGCGACGAACCAGCGTTGATCCTGCTCGATGAGCTGCCGCCTTACTTTGTTGCATTGGCAGGCCGGCAGGCCGGTACCCAGTCCACAGAAGCGGATCGCTTGGCGTTAGCGCTGGCAAACTTGATGAACGCCATCCTTAGCAACAAGTTGCCCAACTGCTGTCTGGTGATTAGCGATTTGGCTGGTGCGTGGGTGGAAGGAAGTGCACGCATCCAGCAGGCAATAAATAACGCTACCAGCGAAGTCAGCCGCGCGGCCATGGATATCGTGCCGGTGCGCCTCGATAGCGTCGAGTTGTACGGAATCCTTCAATGCAAACTTTTTGAAACGCTGCCAGATAGAGATGCTGCTGAGCGCCGCAAGGTTGCTCAGCAGTATGCCTCTGCCTTAAAGAGAGCCATACTGCAGGGAGCCGTGCCCGAATCCTACGAGCGTTGGGCTCAAGAGATTGCGGCGAGCTATCCCTTCCATCCCGGTTTGCATGAACTGTTTGCGCGTTTTCGCGAGAATAAGGATTTCCAGCAGACGCGGGAAACTCTGCGGCTCGCTCAACGAATGGTGGCCGGCGCTTGGTCAGGCACCCCGTGTTTTGCAGACACGGCACTGCTGCTCCACCCGCATATGGTCGACCTTGCCGATGCCGATACGGCGTCCACCTTGGAGCGGGTCAATCCGGCGCTCAACAACGCCCGTGCTCGGGATATCACCAAGGTTGACGGTTCCGGCGTCGCGGAAAAAATCTCGTCGGATCTTGGCGATCAGACCGCTGCCGATGCGGCCAAGCTGATTTTCGTTGCTTCGCTGCCTGTTGGGCCCAATGCCATGCAAGGGCTTACGCCGGAAGAAATTGCAGCCTATCTCGCAGCTCCAGACCGCGACGTATCTGCAGCCAATACGGCGCTGATGATACGCCTTGAGCAGGACAGCTGGTATCTTCACAGGCGAACTGACGGGCGCTGGCACTATCGCGACGTCAAGAACGTCACTTCTGCCATACGGGATCGTGCCGAGGCGATGCACCATAACGAGCGCATCAAGGAAGTTGAGAACTATCTGCGCGACACGTTTGATCCTAGAGAAACGACGCCGCAAAGGCCGTCAGAATCCAAACACGCCTACCAGCGTCTGCTTGTGTTTCCGAAGCCTTCCGACGTTGCTGCGGCAGTCTCCTGGAACGAAACGCTGCTGGCCATTGTGATGCCATCCGCTGGCGGTTTCCCACCCGAGTTCGCCAAGGTTTGGGACGAAGCCGTCTACCGAAACCGGCTAATGTTCCTGTTCGGGTCAGATACTTTCACCAATGTAACAAGAGCCGCCGCTTACATGAAAGCGGCTCAGGACCAGGTGCAAGAGTTCGTTGACCAGAAGCTGAATGACGCTTCGCCAGAAATGAAGCAAGCGAGGGATGCTCTGGTCCGGAATTCGACCGGCTTCATGTCTGCATTGCGGGAAACGTTTACCCAACTTTACTTTCCAGATCACACGTCGGACGCGTTGCGGCCCGTAAGCCTGCGCCTGGACTTTGCGAGCAACCAGTTTGTCGGGCAGCTTGCTATTCTTGACACACTCAAGGACCAGCGGAAGTTCCGGACGGACACAGACACCGACGCATTCCGGGCCGAATTTGAAACCTACGTCTTCCGCACCAAGGAGGCTACATGGCGCAGCCTTATGGAGGCAACTGCACGGCAGGTCGACTGGTATCTCGTTCCCCCCGGCGGACACGAGACCATGAAGACGCGGGCCATGACGCAAGATGTCTGGCGAGACGATGGCGGCGACTACATCAAGAAGGGGCCTTTTCCGAAGGAGCCTACTAGCCTTCAGGTTCAGCAAGAGAGCCGGGACAGTTCAACCGGCCGTTGCGTTCTCCGCGTAATCCCACGGCACGCTGATCGGGTGCACTACGAGGAAGGCGGCACCCCAGCGACGGTCAACTCGCCGCCGGTTACCAACGGCCGTCTGGACACGACGGCTCTAAAAGTTAGCTTCCTCGCGGTCGACACAAGTGGGGTGCACCAAGCAGGTCCACCTGTTGCTTGGCAGAACATCATCGAGGTCAAATTCGATCTGAAGTACCGGAATGGCGCCCAGCACCTTACTTTGAAGGCCTTGCCTCAGGGCACGATACATTACTCCCTCGACGGGTCAGATCCGAAGAACGGCGCAGTTTACAATGGTGAGTTTGCCGTACCAGCGGGCACGCAGCTCGTGCAGGCCATCGCCGAGCACGCTGGTATAGTATCTGGCATCACCAAAGTGATCATTCCCGCAACGAGCGGAAACGGTGGCACTCAGTTCAAGCCAAGCCCGACACAGAAGGCGCTTTGGACGCGTCCTTTGTCGCGAGGAGACCGCGGCGGCTCCTATCGGCTTCTGGCCGCACTTAGACGGCACGCCGCTAAGGTGAGTGGAGCTACCATAAACGTCTCGGTTGGCAGGAGCGAGGACTGGATCAACGTCAGCTTCGGACGCAGCATTGTCCGCAGCGCGGTTCAGATCGAGGAGATCGTGGAAAGGTATAGCAAGGAGTTGCAGGAGAAGGAGAAAGGCTCCACTGTCGAGGTGGCGCTGGATATCCTGCAAACATCCTTCGACAGTGGCGCGGCTCTTGAGGAGGCAGCGAAAGAGCTAGACGAGCCCCTCAACTCTGACGAGGTTAAGCAGTGAATGTTCAAGTGGCACGCCGGCCCAGGACCGCGACGCTCGAAGCGAAGCCAAAGCCCAAGGTGACGGGTTTCGGTCATGCGCGGGAGCAGGAGGCCCACCATTTCGTGGTAGCCGTCCCACAGGCCCGATCAGCCGACGTGATGATTTACGAGGTGTATCAGGAGGACACGGCAGGCCCGCAGCTGGAAGCTGCCAACCTTCGGTGCATCCTGAACCGCGGCAAGTGGCTCAAGATCGTCGACGCCTTAGAGGAAGAGCTGAATAAGCGTCTGCGCGGCATCGGGTTGAAGGCAGGCTCGTTCAAGGCTGGCGACACACCAGTTGCCCGGCCGCTCGGCAAAGAACTCGTGCTGCTGGCCTGGGCCATCGAGGATGCCGATGCCAGCGTCGCCCCCGCTGCAATCCAAAACTGGCTCGGATTGTCACCCGAGGAACGATGGTGGCTTTACACAATGACCGCGGCGCAGTCTGGCCACCACAGCAAGCGAAATATCGGTTGGCGTAAAGCCGTGCGCTATGCGCTAACCGAGAATCCGGTGGTGGCGGTAAGCGGCGTCACGGCGGCGGAGCACAAACGCCGGTTGAAGGTGGTTGCGAAGCAGGAGGCCCAAGGCACGCTGTTTGGCTTCCAGGAGGAGCAGGCGCCTTTCGCCGTGCCACAAGAAAACGGGATTTGGGGAGAACCATGCCAGCAGCTGCCAGAGCGCGAGAGCCCGACGCCGCCGCCAACGTCAGCCAAGAAGGCGAAAGCTTCATCGAAGTCCAGTTCCCGGTCTCAAAGCTCTCCAAAGAGTGCTACAAAGAAAGGAAAGCCAACGCTGGTCAAACCCTGACGGCGCTGGGTAGCTACTGGAAGGGCCGCAAGCCGCTGATCCTGGTGCGGGCCGTTGTGCTTGGCCTGCTGATGCCGAAGTCGCAAGACGCAGAGCGTGATCGCGACATTTTCCTAAAGCTCATGCTGATGGACGAGAGCGGCCTGCTTAAGCGCAGAAAACCGTTCGACAAGAAGCTCGTCGCGCGGGTGAAGGAGCTTCTACCGGAATCGCGGTGGTCACGGGCGATAGGGCTGACTGACAAAGGCTACGGCTGGGCACTCCGCTCGGGCGATCCGGTGCGCGAGGAGGTCGAAGTCGAAGCCTTCGCCAAGATGGGCCGCGACGAAAAGCTCCGCAATTGCGTGCGGCCCGAGGAGCTATCTGAAAGCGCCCTTGATGACGTGTGGGATGATGTGAACGCGCATCTTGGCACACGCGCACACTCCCTATCTGAGCTGATTGGTGAGCTTGGCGAGCGGCGGTTTGGCCACCGCCCCCGTGTGGGAGATCCGTTCTGCGGCGGCGGCTCGATCCCTTTTGAGGCGGCGCGCATCGGCTGCGATGTTTATGCCTCGGACCTCAATCCCATTGCATGCCTCCTCACTTGGGGCGCGCTCAACATCGTTGGCGGCACTGCGGAGACGCGCGACAAAATCGCTGCCGCGCAGAAGGAAATCGTAGCCAAAGTCGATGCAGAAATCGTCAAGCTCGGCTTCGAGCATGACGGCGGCGAGCATGATTTGCGCCTCCCCCTCGATGCACCAACTTCGTGGCCGCATGGCTATAAGGTGAAAAAACAGCAGGTTGTAGAGCCTGGGGAACCTCCTTACAGCGCGATCTGCCCGGTAACGGGATGGCGCGTTCCGATGATCGGCACCCTCCAGGTGCAATGGAAGACCCGCACGATCCTTGAGCTGGTTCCGGACGCAAAGAACAGAACCTACCGCATCGCCGCGCGCTCTCAGGTGGATGACGAAACTTGGGCGGCGGCGGCGCAGGGGACCGTGGTGCGGCAGGAAGACGAGTTTTTCTTGGTGCACAATACCGGAGCTGGCGAGACTCGCGTGCGCATCGCCAACCGCGCCAAGGCCTATCTTTACTGCGTCGAGGTGACGGACCCAGCGACTGGTTGGCGCGTGCCGTTGGCGCCAAGCTGGGTCATCAGCAAGAACTACAGGACCGTGGCCACCCTGGTTCCAAACAAGCCAGAGCGCTGCTTCGATATCGTGGTGAAGGCAGATGCCGTGGATGCTGACTTCGAGGCAGCGGCGAATGGGACAATCGATAAGGATAGCAACGTTGTCTACTGGGCCGACGGGCGCAAGGAGGTGAGAGCGCTCTCGGAGCTTCGAGGCGATGTGGATGTTCTTTCCGAGAACTCTTACGCGGACAAGCTCGAAGGCCGCCAGCGCGCTCTTAGCCGCCTAGCCCGTTGCCGCAACCGCTACAGTGAGACCAGCGGCAACGACCTGCGGCTATGGGAAATTCATGATGTGGCACCGCGTCCCAACGATCTCTACCAGGAACGCCTCTACGCGGTGCAATGGGTTCGGGCTGATGGCTCGTTTCTGTTTACAGGAGCAGGCGCCGATGATCTGGACAGGGAGCGCCGCATTCAATCTCTCGTCCAGGCGAAGCTGTCAGAGTGGCAGACTGCAGGGCTGGTCCCTAACTCACGCATCGAGCCGGGAGAAAACACTAGCCAGCCTATCCGCGAGCGCGGCTGGACGTACTGGTACCACCTGTTCTCACCCCGCCACTTGCATCTCGGGGCACTAATTCGCCAAGAGATGCACCGGACAAGTGATGAGAGTGTTCGACTTGGTTCGGCGCTTTTCTGGGCAAGATCCCTGAATTACCTTTCTAAGCTAACACAGTGGCGAGTAGGGCATACCGGCGAGAGCGGTACGGCTCCGGCTGCCGACGCTGTCAACCATGTATTCTACAACCAGGCGTTGAACACTTTCTCGAACTATGGCGGGAGAGCGTTCCCCACATTTATTGACGCACTTTCACCCGATATAGCAAAGGTCGCGACGCAAGAAGGTGGCGTGGTCGTTAATGTGGACGCCAGATCGGTCTTCCAAGCCAGCGACCTCTGGATAACAGATCCACCATACGCCGATGCTGTTCGCTATCACGAAATAACTGAGTACTTCATCGCTTGGCTCGCGAGCTCACCACCACAACAGGATTGGGTATGGGACAGTCGGCGTGCTCTTGCCGTGCAAGGCGAGGGGCAAGCATTTAAGCGCACCATGGTTGAAGCTTTTGCTGTCATGGCGCGCAATATGCCAGACAATGGCTTCCAGGTGGTCATGTTCACTCACCAAGACGTTGGGGTGTGGGCGGACCTAGCGGAGATCCTTTGGGCCGCAGGGCTGCAAGTGAAGGCGGGTTGGTGCATCGCGACGGAGACCGAAAGCGCCACTCGCTCCGGCAATTACGTTCAGGGTACAGTGCTTCTGATTTTGCAGAAGCGTCAGGGCCAAGAAGGCGGTTTCATTGCGCGTCTACAGCGCCCTGTCGAGCAGGCTGTACAAGACCAGTTAAATGCAATGCGCGACCTTGACGAAGGCGAAGACCCGAATTTTGGTGACGCCGATTATCAACTTGCCGCCTATGCCGCCGCGCTGAAGGTGTTAACCCGATATTCTTCAATTGATGGCCGCCCCGTTGCGTCGGAAGTTTTGCGCGAGCGCCCGGCCTCCGAGGAGACCGATGTGGTGCGGCTGCTGAAGCGCGCCCGGCGGCTTGCCTCCGACTTCCTTGTGCCGACGGAGTTCCCGCGCGGGCTTTGGACTGACCTCACGCCGGAAGAGCGCTTCTACGTAAAAGGCCTCGAAATGGAGAAGGATGGCGAGGCGCGCATTGCAGCCTACCAGGAAATGGCGCGCGGCTTCGGCGTCGACCACAAGCCGTTCCTTGGCTCCCGCGAGGCCAACAAGGCGCGCCTGAAAACCGCCAAGGAGTTGGGCGCCAAGGATCTCAAGCGAGCCAGCGAAAAGGATAAGGCGGAAACCGTCGCGCTGGACAGCTTTGCATCGAGCCTCGTCCGCCACACCCTTTACGGCATTCATGTCGCACGCGAGGAAGATAGCAATCTCAAGGTCGCCCTGGACTGGTTTGCCCGGAACCTGCCCACCTACTGGCAGCGGCAGGACGATGTTGCGAACCTGCTGGGCTATCTGGCGACCATCAAGACTTCCGCGCGGTCCGAGGAAGCGGCGATGGCGCTCGACCTGAAGGGTGCAGTCACCAACCATCGGCCCTGAGCGAGTCCGGCATGCCGATTCAGCGCTTCTCGTCTCGTTTGCAGAAGCTCTCGCGGGGCTTCCTCGATCAGCGCCTGAAGGGTGCGGCCGGCTACGACCGCATCGCTGGCTATTTCCGCTCGTCGATCTTCGAGATCGCTGGCGAGGCGTATGAGCAGGTAACAGGTCCGATCCGCATCATCTGCAATTCTGGACTGGATGTTCGCGACGTTGAAACAGCCAAGGGGCTTGAGACAGCTCTCCGGACCGACTGGTGCGCTGCTACCCCGGAGCGGATGGCCGATGCCCAACGCCCTCGCTACGAGCGGCTCGCCAAGCTGCTGCGTTCTGGCAAGGTAGAGGTGAAGGTTCTGCCGGACGAGTCGTTTGGCCTGATACATGGCAAAGCGGGTGTGATCAAATATGCGGATCGGCATCCGACATGCTTTCTGGGCTCCAACAATGAAACCGGCGAGGGTTGGAGCCGGCATTACGAGCTGATGTGGGAAGATGACGATGCGGCTGCCGTATCCTGGGTGCAGGCGGAGTTCGACGCCCTATGGGAGCATCCGAACGCACGGCCGCTTGCCGCAGTCATCGTTGAGGACATCGAGCGGATTCTAAAACGGCGTATTGTACCCGTGGCGGAATGGCTGCCGGCTGAGGAGGAGCAGGCGCCATTTATTGAAGCTCCGGTCGAGCGGCAAGGCGCCGGATTGGCGCCGCATCAGCGCTCGTTCGTCGCCCGCGTCATGCACGAACTCGAACTTTACGGTCAGGCGCGATTCCTGCTGGCGGATGATGTTGGCCTCGGCAAAACCGTTCAACTCGGAATGGCGGCTGAAATCGTCGCGTTGCTGAAGGGCGGACCGGTGCTAGTCCTTGCGCCGAAAAACTTGCTCACGCAATGGCAGGACGAATTGCGGAGGATGCTGGCGGCGCCATCGGCGCGATGGTTTAAGGGCCGCTGGTTCACCGAGGATGGCGCGGAGTGGAAGACAGATTCCACCGCGTGCCCGCGCAGCATCGGCCTGTTTCCGACCAGCCTTGTAACCGCGGGAAGCGCCACGGCTCAGGCGCTTCTGTCGCGCCGCTACGCGTGTGTCGTGCTTGATGAGGCGCACCGGGCCAGGCGTAGCCGCCCCGGCGGGCGCGAGGGGGAGCCGAATAAGCTCCTTGAGTTCATGTTCAACATGGCATCCCGCACGGATACGCTGTTGCTCGGCAGCGCAACCCCGATCCAGACAGACCGCATGGAGTTGTTCGACCTCATGCGCGTGCTCCATAAAGGATCTGAACGCGTGCTTGGCAGCTTCGCCAGCAATTGGTGCGCCCGCCCCAATGAGGCTCTTGATCTAGTGGCGGGGCAATTGGCCTTGCCGCGCTCTGCTCCCGAACTTTGGGGGTGGATCAAAGACCCGCTTATCCCGCGAGGTGAAGCGACGTTGGCGAACCAGATCAGAAACGCACTCCGCATTCAGGATCACGAAAGCTCAGCATCTGGCGGTGACCTGGACCGCCTTGGTCCGGCATTGATTCGAACGATTGAGGCGCGCGGCGGCAACTTGTTGCGAGAGAATAATCCGTTCGTCCGTCACGTCATCAAACGGCGCAGGCGCGATCTGAAGAACTCGGATGGGACGCCTGTTTTCCGCGAGGTGCCGGTCCGTTTGCATGGTGAGCGAGATGATGATGCGTTGATAATGCCCGATCACATGGCGGCGGCATACGAGGAAGCACGCGCATACTGCAATGCCTTGGCAAAAACTGGCTCGGGCGCCACCGCCGGCTTTATGAAAACGCTTTTGCTCCGGCGGGTTGGAAGCTCATTGAGAGCGGGCCTCTTAACTGCCCGCAGGTTGCTAGCGAACGATCTTGAGGAGGTAACCCAAGAAGAGGATAGCGAGCCCACGGCGGATATGGTGAGCGGGGAGGCCGGTGCCCTGGATCGGCTGAAGAAGGCTATCGAGCTGCTTGAGGCTGCGGGCGACAACGATCCGAAGCTTGGACTGGTGTTGAAGTATCTCCGCATTGAGGGATGGGCCGAGCGCGGCTGCATCATGTTCAGCCAGTACCTCGATACGGTCATGTGGATCGCAGGGCATTTGGCAACGGGCTTCGCTGACCGGCGTGTTGGCGTTTATGGCGGACAAGGCAACTGCTTTATTTGGGAAAATGGCAGCCGCCGCGGGGCGGAGCGTGACGAGATCCAGGAACTGGTTCGTGAGGGCCGGTTACGCTTGCTGGTGGCTACCGATGCGGCCTCGGAGGGCCTAAACTTGCAGAGGCTCTCGACGCTAATCAACATAGATCTGCCATGGAACCCGGCACGTCTTGAGCAGCGGAAGGGGCGGATAGACCGCATTGGGCAATTGGCCAGCGCAATGGACGTGCTCAACCTTCGCTACCGCAACTCCGTGGAAGATGACGTCCACAAAGCGCTGTCGGGCCGGTTGAAGTCGATCAGGGATGTCTTCGGCACGGTGCCTGACACTCTGGAGGATGTATGGGTGCTCACGGCCCTTGGGGATGCGGAAGAAGCGCGACGTAAAATTGAGGCAGTGCCGCAGCGACACCCATTCGAGCTTAGGTATGCGAGTGATCTTCCAGCCAAAACTTGGGAGCACTGCGCTCAAGTGCTCGACAGGCACGATGTACAACGTCTGTTAAGGCGGGGATGGTAGCAGCGACACTCGATGAACGGCGAACACTCAAGATAATTGCGCAACCAGCGCTTCGATGTAGTCGAGTTCGACGGCCAAGGCATCGGCAAGGTTCCGCAAACGCCTGGCGAGTTGCAGATTGCCTCCCCGGCGCGCAGCAGCCGCAGTCTCCTGCACAAGCGCCCGCGCGCTTACGAGGTCGAGTTTCATCTTGGTTAGCGTTGATTTAATGAGAGGCATCGCAGAAAGCTTGTGGATAGCGTTTTATCTTAAGACCGCATATAGCATCACACTGTAATATGGTTACATTGTGACCGCAGTGAGCGTCATTCGATAGTTCGTCGGTTTGTGCTTTGATCCCGGCTCATGATCGATGCAAAACAATGCCGGGCGGCCCGTGCTATGCTGCGCTGGAGCGTCAGCGAACTCTCCACGCGGGCGGGTGTATCGCCCACCACGGTCAACCGCTTTGAGCGCGAGTTGGCGGCCCCCATCGCGGCCACCCGCGCGGTCATTCAGCGTGCCTTCGAGGATGCTGGCGTTGAGTTTCAAGAGGGCTGCGTCTGTTACCGCCCCCAAAAACCGTGATGAAGCGTTTCAAAAGCTACCGGGAAAGAGTGTCCCCACCTGAATCAGCCGAGAGATCACCCCGGCGAGATGACCTATTTGAAATCAAGGAGGGCGCAGCTAATGAAGCGCGCCGCTTGCAGGCCCAGCCTTTTTTCGCCGCTCGATCCGAAAATACTCAAGCATGGCGGCATGCCAGCGCATCAAATCGCAGGCGCTCATAGATGTCTCGTTTTCCGCTGTAACGAGTAATCCCGTCCGCTTGTATGCGAATACAAAATGCGCAGGTATGTCGAATTTTCTTAAACCCTGCAACGTCAACTGATCCGCGAATGGCTGTGACAATTCGTGCGAATTGTCCACAACTGCAGCGTGGCGGGGAACTTGTTGCGTTGGCGATGCACGTCTCTTCGAAAACTTCCTGCGCTTTCGCAGGATAGCTGCGATAAAACTTCGCTGTTTGACATTCTTGGCTTCGAACACCGTAATACCCCGTTAGCAGCCACTGTCCGGCAAGAGCCCGTCCGCGAACCATCAATTTGGAAGTCATTATCCTATAGGCGGGATCGGCATGCAAAGCCCAGCGTCAGCAATGGATGCGTTGGCGATGCATGTACTGAGGTGGCCCCGTTTGTTCGGACAGAATTTCCGCTTCGATAAGTGGAACGTCTGCCAGGGTTAGGCCGCCAAGCGGAATGGCGGCAGGCTGTGTGCTCCGTAGTAGGCTTGATCGGGCGTCATGCCGTCAAGGCTCGAATGCGGGCGGCGGCGATTGTACAACGCGACAACGGAACGCCCACAGGACGGTGCAGCGCGAAGTTCTCTACCCCTGGCATCCATGGGCAGGATGCACCGTCCAAATCCATGAAGTGATCGAGAAGGCCTCTGGTGACACAGTTCGCTGCGGCTTTGAAGCTGGTGCGGCGGGCCGCTGCCTGGAACTGCCGGCCTGGATGCTGGACCGTGCGGCTTGTTTCGGCATGCGGCTTGAGGTGCGGCCGCAGGTCACTACACGGGCGCTTTCAGCTCTTGTGACGCTGCTGGCCGGCGCGTCGCGCAACATGCATTCCGAACCACCGATATCGATTGGCCCTGTTGCGGGTGCAGTGCTGGTGTCTCGCAACCAGAATCGGGGAGAGACCAATGCGACGCCAGCGCCGTCCTCATCGGAATGCTCAAATTCAGGCTCAACAGTTCGACCTGTTCGGTCCGCCACGCGCGTTCAGCGGCAAGCCCGCGCCAGTGTGGAACATGCTGCCGGAAGAGACGCGGCAGACGGTGGCGCAGCTGATAGCCCAGCTGCTGACAGAGCACGCCGCCGCCAGATGCCAGCCGCGTCCCGCCGGAGGGCGCCATGATGTCTGACAAGATCAAGCCACATCACTTGTCCCGCAAGGCGATCCTCTATGTCCGGCAGTCGTCGGCTCACCAGGTCCTTCACAACCAGGAGAGCCGCAAACTGCAATACGCCATGCGCGATAGGCTGGCGGCGCTGGGCTGGTCCGATATCGAGATTGTCGATGACGATCTTGGGTGTTCGGCGGCGGGCGGCGTCGCCCGCGCCGGTTTCGAGCGCATGGTGGCGGAAGTCTGCCTCGGCAAGGTTGGCACCGTGGCGGCCCGTGAAGTGTCGCGCTTTGCCCGCAACAGCCGCGACTGGCAGCAATTAATCGAGATGTGCCGTGTGGTGGATACGGTGCTCGTCGACCAGGAGATGGTTTATGCGCCGAGAGAAGGCAACGACCGCCTGTTGCTCGGCTTGAAAGGTAGTCTCAACGAGTACGAACTCGATCTGTTGCGGCAGCGGTCGCTGGCCGCCCGTTACGAGAAGGCACGGCGGGGTGAACTCGTTATTGCCGCGCCAGTCGGTTTTGTGAAGGCAGGCGACCGGCTGGAGAAGGATCCGGACCGGCGTGTTCAAGAAGCCATCCGGCTGGTCTTCGACAAGGTGGCCGAACTCGGCAGCGTGCGCCAAGCGCTCCTGTGGTTCCACGAGCATGGTCTCGATCTGCCCGTCCGGCGAGCAAATGGCGATGCCGTCTGGCGCCGCCCCAATTACGCGACCATCCACCGGATGATCTCAAACCCAGTCTACGGCGGTGCCTACGCCTATGGTAAGACGAGCGTCGCGATTCGATACGGCGATGGCGGTGCGCACTCGGCGAGCCGCTGCAAGCCCCGCGCGGAATGGCTGGCGCTGAAGCCCGGCGCGCATGAAGGATACGTGGATTGGGAGCGAGCGGAGACGATCCGTAAGATGGTGAGCGACAACGTCCCCACGAGCCAGCATCATGGTGCACCGAAGCATGGAGATGCATTGCTTGCAGGTCTCCTCCGATGCCGGCGCTGCGGTCGCAAGCTTACAGTGCGCTACACGGGAGCCAAGCACCACATCCCACGCTACGCATGCCATCGGGGGCAACTCGATAACGGCGAGCCGCGCTGCATCGCTTTCGGCGGCTTGCGGGTTGACGACGCGATCGAGATCGAACTTCTGAAGGCCGTCGAACCGGGCGCCGCCGCAGCGGCGATCGCGGCTGAAAAGGCACGCACCACTCAGCGCGATCAGGTCCGCGAAGCTTTCCTGCGTGATCTGGAAGCGGCGCGTTATGCCGCTGACCGGGCTTTCCGGCAGTACGACGCCACCGATCCTGCGAACCGGCTCGTGGCGGCGGAATTGGAGGCACGCTGGAACCTGGCGCTCGCACGCGTCAGCGAGGTGGAAGCCAAAATCGCCGCACACGACGCTGCCACGCCGGCAAGCTCAGAACTGACACCAGCATCTCTGGTAACCTTGGCCGGGGATATGCAAGCCGTTTGGAAGGCGCCGGCGGCCGATGCGCGGCTCAAGAAGCGCATTGTCCGTACGCTCATCCAGGAAGTCGTCGCCGACATCGACGCGGAAGCGGCAGAGATCATCCTCGTCATTCACTGGATGGGCGGCGTTCATACCGAACTGCGCCTGCCCCGGCGCCGGCGTGGTCAGCGCAACAGCACCGCGCCCGACATCGTCGCCGCGGTCAGCCAACTCGTCCGGATCGCTGACGACAATCTCATCGCTGGACTCCTTAACCGCAACAAACTCTTGACCGGAAACGGCAATCGCTGGACCCGTGAACGCGTGACCGCGTTGCGCTCCCATTACCAAATCCCGGTATACAGAAGCGTTGCAGATGGTGACGAACAATGGCTCAATCTCGGCGAGGCGGCTGCGCTCCTCGGCGTTAGCCCCAAGACCCTGCGGCTCGAGGCCGAAAGAGGGACGGTTGAGGCTATGCATCCGTTGTCCGACGGACCGTGGATCTTTAGCCGTGACGCCCTGGCCGGATCGGCCGCAAGGCAACTTGTTGACCGTGTCAGGCAGAACCCCAGACACCCCACGGGAACGTGCCTTGAGCAACAAAACCTCTTCCCTTCAATGACATAGACAGATGGGTGTTATGATGCAGGATTGTAGAGATCGAGATACCGTTCAATCGAGGCGCGCGCCTCCGGCACGCTATCGTAGGCGTGCAGGTAGACCTCCTCGTATTTCACGCTGCGCCAGAGCCGCTCGACGAACACGTTGTCCCGCCAGGCGCCTTTGCCGTCCATGCTGATCGCTATGCCGTTGGCGGCGAGTACGCCGGTGAAGGCCGTGCCTGTGAACTGGCTGCCCTGATCGGTATTGAAGATTTCCGGTCTTCCATGCTGCGCCAGTACGTCCTCCAGCGTCTCGACGCAGAACGCCGCCTCCATCGTGATGGATATCCGCCACGACAGCACGCGCCGCGAGAACCAGTCGAGGACTGCGGCGAGATAGACGAAGCCATTCGCCATCGGAATGTAGGTGATGTCCATCGCCCAGACCTGGTTCGGCCGCGTGACCTCCATGCCTCGCAGCAGATACGGGTAGATCTTGTGCCCCAGCTCCGGCTTGGTCGTGCGCGGACGCCGGTACAGCGCCTCGATGCCCATCCGCAGCATCAGCGTCTTTACATGCCGGCGGCCGGTCTTGCTCCCCCTGGCAGCCAAGAGACCTCTCAGCATCCGCGCCCCCGCGAAAGGAAACTCAAGATGCAATTCGTCCAACTGGCGCATGAGTTCGAGATCGCCCGCGGACACCGGGCGCGGCAGGTAGTACACGGTGCTGCGCGCGATGCCTGCGGCCTCGACCTGCTTGACGATTGGCAGATCGTGCTCCGGGTCGATCATCGCTTTGCGCTCAGCAATCCCGCCTTGATGAGCGCGCCCTCTAAAAAATCGTTCTCAAGCGTCAGTTCGCCGATCTTCGCGTGCAAGCTCTTCAAATCGACGCCCGAAGCCGCCGCCTCGCTTTTGTCCTTGCCGAACACCCCGGCCGCGCCGTCGAAAAGCTGGGCTTTCCACTGGGTAATCTGATTGGGATGGACGTCGAACTGCTGCGCCAGTTCGGCCAGCGTCTTCTCCCCCTTCACGGCGGCCAAAGCCACCTTCGCCTTAAAGGCTGCTGTGTCGTTCCGGCGCGGTCTCTTGCTCATGCTCTCTCCTGATTCGCGGGCACAAGCGTGCCCGTTGTCAGGCAGAAATTCCACTTATCGTACTGTCCGAAATTGTGGAGCCGTCTCTTGTTCCCCCATGCAGCAGACCCGCGACCAACCACATGGAGAAATCGCCCGCGCGACACTTGATGTTTCGCCGCGACTGTAACCTGCCAACTTGTACGCTAGGGTTGGAGATGTTTCTCAGAGCCCGGCGCGGATGGGTGTGGTGACGCACACATTCGCTTATCTGCCGCGCGACAATCTGGATGAGAAGAGCGGCAATCAAGATGAGAATGGGTGGATCGCTTCATACCTGCCTGCGGCGTGGCACAACCGGTTTCACCGGATATGCGCAGCCGCAAGCACCTGTTTCCATCTGATATGATATGATAGCGAGCGATTGCATCGAATAACTAAGCCACTATTGCGTGCAATTCTATCTTTAGTTGTGTGGGAACAAAAGGCGTCTGGAAGCGATGATTTGCACCCCCATTTGCACCCCCGATCTTTCGGGTTCTCTCTTTGTTTCTGCTTTATCGGAAGCGAAGGCCCAGCGAGAGGCGTTGATATTTCCCTGATTTTCCGGGCCTTCGGTGGATTTTTAGATATTGGCGGAGTGGGAGGGATTCGAACCCTCGGTACGGCTTTTCAACCGTACAACGGTTTAGCAAACCGCCGCCTTCAGCCGCTCGGCCACCACTCCAGCGCTGAAACACTACCCGATCCAGCATCGCAGGACAAGCGGCACTGAATTAAGATTTGATCCAGATTGTCAAACTACAGGGCACCGGATAGCAAACGCGCCTAGCGATGGCAACACAGAACTTGCGGCAACGAATGCGGTTGAACAAGAGGGGCCTCCAACGCAACAGGTAATGGAGGCAAGCATGGCGGATTGTATAGCTGCACCACTGGAGCTTACGGCGGAGCAGCACCAGGAACTGACCGCGCTGACCCGGGCGCGCCGGCGCCGCAGAAGTGCGCAAAATCATTGAAACCGGACAGCCATTTTCATCGAAGGCGGACACCTGTTTTCATGAAAACGGACAGCCAAGGAGCGCTCCTGGAGGCACACGCGGAGGTTAATTCCGGCGTCTGATCATTTCTTAAGCGGTTAACGCTTCTCCCCGGCTTTTGCCTGGGGGCGAATGCCGCGGAAACGGTCGGACATGAGACGCGTGAAAGAGATACTGCGGCTGGCCCACGAACTGGGCTACTCGCTGCGGCAAATCGGAAAGCCGGTGCGGCTGGGCCGCACCTCGGTGTGGGAATATCTAACGCGCGCCGAAGCGGCCGGTGTGCGTTACGAGGACATCGCCGATAAGAGTGAAGCGGAGATCGAGGCGCTGCTGTTCAAGCGCCCGGATCTCCCGGCTTCGC
>JBNKTW010000138.1:0-25114 GCA_050298295.1 Rhodomicrobiaceae bacterium | reverse complement strand
CTATCCGTTCCTCACTTCCAATTGAAAGCAGCAACATGGAATCGGAACGATCACGAGCAGGGGGATTCGAATCCGCCTCGTGAGTGTTAGCTAAGCCATCACGCAAGTTATTGAAGAGACAGCATTTTTTCGAAAGCTTGGCGGAGAGGGAGGGATTCGAACCCTCGAGACGGTTCCCCGCCTACACGCGTTCCAGGCGTGCGCCTTCAACCACTCGGCCACCTCTCCATGCGCCTTCGGGAACGGCGCTGCGGCCCGCACTATACCGGACACCGTTCCCTCTGCAAGCCCATACCGGTCTATGCGAATGATTTCCTGCAAATCGCTGACAGGTTCCCGGCCGGCACGGTGCGAGGGGCCAGACAAGCCGTATCACAGCAACCACCGCGTCAACCGGCTTGCAAACAGGCCCCCGGACCAGCGTGCAAAAGGAACCCCAGGCAAAGCATCCCTTTGCCCGGTTCAGCGCCGCCATCCTTCCGTTCTTGAACGGCGCGCCATTCCGCGGCGCTCCGGGCTTCCGGCTCAGGACCGGCACGCGTCTTTTTGCTGGCGCGCTTCCAGCGCGGCGCCAGGGATCGTAGATGGTTTGGCCGCGCCCGCACCAGCGCGGACGGCGCCCGTTTCCGGGTTGTTAACCAGCTTTGGCGGCATTTTGGCCGCGTTTGGCTGCTCTTCCATGTTGAACTAATTTAGCAGAAGCGCCTTGAGGAAACGTTAAGCGGCGAGAGTGTAGATCAAAGCAATGATTTTTATATATAAATATATGACGCACACGTACAGGTCGCGCCGCGATTATGGTTAACATTAAAACCGCGCATATATTTAACGGGATTTTTGAATCGCGAAATTCACGCGAAAACACGCAAAATTCGCGCGAATACGCGCAAAATAACGCATGGCGGACCGGCGTTTACCACGTCCGTATTTACCATGACGCGCCCCTGCGCGAGGCGAACGGTTTGTTAGGCCTTGACGCGCCGGTGCAAACCTCCGCCCCCGCCTCCGGGCGGGAAGCGTTCCGGCGCGATAGCCGCCGCGCCTAATCGAACCATTCGTCGTAATACCGGTGCCGGTACCGCTGCCGGTGCTGGCGGGGCCTGTATCACCGCGCCGGCGCGGGGGCGGCCACAGGCGCGGGCGTGGCCGCAGCCGCGGGCGCCGCAAGCAGCGCCTCGATCTCCGCCATCCGCCGGCGCTTCAGCCCGCGCTTCCCGGACGCCTTGATATCGCCGCCGGCCGCGTCCTCCCAGAGCCTGCCGCCCTTCCCAGCCGGCCGGCCCCTGTAACGCTGACAGAGCTACCTCGACCCCAGCGCCGCGATCTGCTCATTAAACCAGGCGAGATCTCTTTTCCATTCCGCGTTATCAGGCGAAAGCGCGGTCATGCGCTGCATGATCTCCCTGCCCTTGCCGAGAGCATTCCTCGCCTGCGCCATCTCGCCCTGCCGCCTGTACACATCTGCAAGCTTCGCATGGCTGACGGCCAGATCGCGCTGCCAGCCGGCATTGCCCGGATCGGACTTGGCAAGACGCTCCGCAATCGCGAGGCTGTCCCGGAACGATTTCAGCGCCTCCGGGAGGCTGCCCTGCGCCACCAGCACATCGCCAACCCTATCGTAGGACACCGACAGATCGCGCTGCCAGCCGGCATTGCCCGGATCGGACTTGGCCAGACGCTCCGCAATCGCGAGGCTGTCCCGGAACGATTTCAGCGCCTCCGGCAGGTTTCCCTGCGCCACCAGCACATCGCCAACCTTGTTGTAGGACACCGACAGATCGCGCTGCCAGACGGCATTGCCCGGATCGGCGCGGGATGCGGCTTCGGCGACCACCTGCCCTTGGCCGTAATATTTCAGGGCAGCGGGCAAATCGCCCTGGTCTTTCGCGACATCGCCGAGACCGAGCAATGCCCAATAGCGCGGGCTTGCGCTGTTGCTTGCCTTTGCGGCGCGTTCGCCCTGTTCGTAGGCGGCCTTCGCCTCGTCCGACCGGCCCGCATCGCGCGCGGCCAGCGCATAATCGTTCCAAACTTCCGCATCCGAAGCGTCGAGCTTTGTTGCGCGCTTGTAATAGCCGAGCGCCTTCAGCACGTCTTTTCCGCGGACCAGAACGGCGAGGTCGCGTGCGCTCTTGGCTGCAGCCTTGCCGCGCTCCTGCTTGAGGCGCTCCATCTCCGCCAGCGCCTTCTCGTCCGCGACCAGCGCTTCGTCGAGCTTGGCCTCGCCGCCCGCCACGTCGCCTGCGCCGATCAGCCGCCGCGCTTCCTGGCGCAGCGGGTCGTTGCTCTTGCCGATGCTGGCGAGCGTGGCCTGCAATTGCGCCACGCGGGCCTTGCGCTCTTCGGCTGTGTAAGGCTTGCCGCGCGCGCGCTCCTCGTCCGCCAGCAGGTTGCGCACGCCCGCCGCGTCGCTGGCAAGCTGTTCGTTCTCCGCCGCCAGCGCCGCCATGCGCGGATCGCCGACGCAGTCCTTGCCCGCGAGGCAATCGGCCGGCGCCGCCCCGCCCACCACCTTGTAGGGGTTTTGAAGGAAGCCGTAGTAATGCGCCTTCACGTCCTCGTAGGTCGCGCGCGCCACCTCGTTCATCACCTGCTCGAAATAGACGTGCGGGCTGGCCTTGAGGCTGGCGAGCAGGGCCTTGGCGAAGGGCGAGTGCGTGCCGGGAGGGCCGTCCTTGGCCTGCTGGCCGAACTGCGTCGAGGTGACGAGCAGGAGGCCCCGCAGCGCGCCTGCCTCAATGCGCGTGAAGGAGAGCTTCTTGCCCTTGAGGCCGGGGCAGACATCGCCGATGGGGTTGTCGCGGCAGGCGTCGAGGATGAGGAGCTTGTTTTTCGCGGGGGCGGCGGCTTGCAGGAGCTGTTCGACCTGCACGCCCCCGGTGATCGCGCCGGTCTGGCAGTTCACCTTGGCGTCGATGGGGGTGACGATGTTGCCCTGTGGCGAGGCAACGCCGTGGCCCGCGTAGTAGATCACCACGAGGTCCGCGCTTGCGGCGCGCGCCTTGAGCTGGGCGAGCGCCTTGAGCGCGCCATCGCGGCCGAGATCGAAGCAGCCTGGCTGCTTGCCATCGCAGGAGATGACCTCGAAGCCCGCGCCCGCGAACAGTTCCACCACGGCCTTGGCGTCGGGCACGGGATTGGCGAGCGTGTGTAAGCCCACGGTTTCCGGGCTATCCCCTCGCTGCCCAGGATAGGCGTTCTGGCCGATGACCAGCGCCACGCGCCCCGCTTCAGCGGTTGCCGCCCCGGAACACAGCGCCGCGCACACGGCGAACACCCGCAAAAACATACGCCCCGCCTTCTCCAATATCGCCAATACCAATGTGGGCGTATATGCGCGGAAATTAGGTCTTTTTATTGTCGCGCACTGCTTGTGGCGTCCTTTGGGGGGCCGGGCCGGACAGGCTTTGCGCGGAAAGCCGCCGCAAGCGGCGCGATGAGCGCGAGTCCGGGAAAGCGGGGCAGGTTATACCCGGCGGCGGCGCACATGAGCAAACTCATCCTTATTTTGTACATCACAGCATAGCACAGTAGAAAAATATACCCACCTCTGCTTATGTAAGGGAAGATTTCCCGCCGCGGAGGAGAAGGGCATGTCATCGAAAAGCCGCCACCCAGAAACGCTCGCCCTTCACGCCGGCTGGCGGGCCGATCCAGGCACGGGTTCGGCCGCTGTGCCGATCCATCAGACGGCGTCCTATCAATTCCGCGGCACCGGGCACGCGTCGGACCTGTTCGCGCTGAAAGAGCCGGGGAATATCTGCACCCGCATCATAAACCCCACCAACGGCGTCCTGGCCGGCCTTGCCGCAGCCGGCGCCATCGCGAAAGCCGCGTGATCCCGGTGCTGTGAATTGCTGATTAGATAGGAGGCCGGTAAAATGCTTACGTTATTCGCGAATCGTAAGGAGAAGCAATTGCACTCTGCGCCGGATCGCGCCCCAGGCCGGGGACGCGTCTATAAATCCATCACCGATACGATTGGCGACACGCCCATCGTGGAACTCGAAAAAATCGCGCGGGAGCATGGCGTCAAGGCGAACCTGCTCGCCAAGCTCGAATTTTTCAACCCGATCGCCAGCGTGAAGGACCGCATCGGCGTGTCGATGATCGACGCGCTCGAAGCGGCGGGCAAGATCGAGCGCGGCAAGAGCGTGCTGATCGAGCCGACCTCGGGCAATACCGGCATCGCGCTTGCCTTCGTGGCGGCGGCGCGCGGCTACCGGCTGATCCTGGTCATGCCGGAAACCATGTCGATCGAGCGCCGGAAGATGCTGGCGCTGCTTGGCGCCGAGCTTGTGCTGACGCCGGGCGCGCTTGGCATGAAGGGCGCGGTCGCCAGAGCGCAGGAACTTCTGGGCGAGGTGCCGGGCGGCGTCATACCGCAGCAATTCGAAAACCCGGCCAACCCGGAAATCCACCGCCGCACCACCGCGGAGGAAATCTGGAACGACACCCAGGGCGGCGTCGACGCCGTCGTCTCCGGTATTGGCACCGGCGGCACGATCACGGGCGTGGGCCAGGTGCTCAAGGCGCGCAAGCCCGGCCTCAAGATGATCGCGGTCGAGCCAGAGGAGTCGCCGGTGCTGTCGGGCGGGCAGCCGGGGCCGCACAAGATCCAGGGCATCGGCGCGGGCTTCGTGCCGGGCGTGCTCGACCGCGGCGTGATGGATGAGATCGTGAAGATCAATACGGAAACCGCGCTTCAGACCGCGCGCCAGGTGGCGCGGCTGGAGGGCGTGCCGGTTGGCATCTCGTCCGGCGCCGCTATCGCCGCCGCCATCGAGGTTGGCCGGCGCCCCGAATTCGCCGGCAAGAACATCGTGATCATCGTCCCGTCCTTCGCCGAGCGCTACCTCTCCACCGCGCTGTTCGAAGGGTTGTGAGCCAGGGGCAGGGCGTCCCATACAACGCAAAGGGCCGCTTCATGGCGGCCCTTTCTGTAATGTAACCGGATATCTGGACTTTCGCTGCGTTCGGGCGCGTCCTCAGGCGCCATGCTGGAGCGCGTGCACTGCGGCAGGCCGGGCGTGCCCATGTGTACCGCATCCGCGCCGTTGAGGATCGCGGCGCTAAGCTTTTCCAGCGAGCCCGCTGGTATGAGCAACCCGGCGGCGTTGAACATGAAGGGGGTGCTTACGGCACCATAGGCGAACATTGCTGGGCTTGGGCGGCGATGTTACCGGGTGGAGACGTGGCCGGGGAAACGGTGTGACGTGATTTTGTCCGGCTGCCGTGCGATTCGGTCACGGACAACTTCCGCGTCGTCAACCCAAAGGACTTTTGGGTTTTGGCGTGAACTGGGTATATCTCATTTGTGTAAAGAAAACGCCGTAGCTTTGGCGCAAAGCAAAGTATAAAAGGCGGCGGCTGTTACGTTAGCCGGCCTTCCGCCTCTGGCTGCGGCGCGCTACCGCTTTCCGCCATCCTGCCGGAAAAGAAAAGACAAATTCGCCTTTGCCCTATCTTCCGGAAAAGAACACGAGAGGGGTCACGGCCGGCGGTCATGATTGTAAAGTTCAAACGTGGTTACGCTGCCGCGGCGATCGCTTTTGCGGCCGGTTGGGTGTTTTTCGCATGGCCATGGCTTTCGGGCAGTGTGACCATCCCCTGGGACGCGAAGGCGCATTTTCTGCCGCAACTGCAGTTCCTGGCGAACGCGCTGCACACCGGGCAGTCGCCGGCCTGGAACCACAACGTGTTCGCTGGCTCGCCTCAGATCGCCGATCCTCAGTCGCTGATCTTCTCCCCAGCGATCCTGCTTGCCTGGCTTGAGCCCAACCCAAGCTTCCGCGAATTCGATCTTTATTGCTTCCTTTTGCTGGCCGCCGCTGGCCTTTCCGTTCTAATGTTCTTCAGGGAGCGGGGCTGGCACCCAGCGGGAGCGGCCGTGGCCGCCCTTGCCACTGCGCTCGGGGGCTCCTCGATCTGGCGGATCCAGCACGTCAAGCAGATCGAAACCTTCGCCTTTTTCATGCTGACGCTGTGGCTCCTGGCTCGCGCGCTTGAGCGGAGGACGCTCTTGTCCGGCGTGCTCGCGGGGCTTGCCGGGGCCATGATGGTCATTGAGCCCGGACAGGTCGCGCTAATCGGCTGCTATGTGCTTGCTGGCTACACGCTCGACTACTGGCTAAGCCAGCCGCGCTTCTGGGCGGCGGTACGGCAGACGCTACCAGCCCTGCTGAGCGGCGGCGTTGCGGCAACAATCCTCGCCGCGGGGCCGATCCTGCTAAGCCTTTTATTCATCTTGGATTCAAACCGCCCGGAAATCCCCTTCAAGGAGGCCGCGAGCGGGGCGCTTCATCCTGGCTCCCTGCTTACCGGGGCCATTCCCGGCCTCTATTCTGCGACCTCGCCGCTTCCTTATTGGGGGCCTGCCAGCATCTGGTGGCCCGCCGCCTTGCAGTATTTCGACGAAAACATGGGTCAAGTCTATATCGGCGTACTCCCGGTACTGCTCATACTTAGCATAGGGGTTGCGCGCGGGCGGTTCTTGCTGCGCGAAGTCCGCTTTTTCGGCTTGGCGATCGCGGTGCTGCTGCTTTACGCGCTTGGCCAATATACCATCGCTTTCAACTGGCTTTACAATTACCTGCCAGGCGTCGGCATGTTCCGCAGGCCGGCGGACGCCACTTACGCCCTGGCACCGATGGCGGCGATCGCGGCCGGCTATTTTCTGCATCTTTTGATGACTGAAGATGAAGCGCCGTCGAAAAAGCAGGGCTATGCGGTGTTGGGTATCCTTGCGGCGATATTCCTGACGGCTCTGGCCGTGGCGTCCGCGCACGGCCATTTAGACGCAGCCATTCAGCCTGTCCTGATTTCAGCGGCGCTATTTGCCGGGGGATGGTTCCTGCTGCTGTTTGCCAGTCAGGTTTCGCAGCGCTACGCGGGCCTGACAGTCGCGTGCCTTGCCGCCTTCATGACTGTGGATCTTGCAATCGGAAGCGGCCCTAATCGCTCGACCGCAATGCCGCCTGCGCAATACGAAGAAATGCGCGCCGATACGAAAAACGATACGATCGCTTTTCTCAAGAAGCATCTGCACCGCCCCAAGAATTCCATCTGGCGGGATCGTGTCGAACTGGTCGGCCTTGGCTTCGAATGGCCAAATATCGGCCTTATCCACGATTTCGATAACGACCTTGGCTACAATCCTGTCCGGCTTGGCGAAGTCGTGGAAACGGTAAGCGCGTCGGAAACCGTTGCGGAGGCGGCACAGCGGGAATTCACACCGCTCTTCCCGTCCTACCGCTCTACCATGGCGGACTTGCTCGGGCTCCGTTACATCGCCATCGACCGGCCGGTTGAAACGTTCGACAAAAAGCTCAGGCGCGGGGATCTGAAACTGGTCATGCGTACCTCCGGCGGCTACATTTATGAGAATCCCCATGCGCTTCCCCGCGTCATGTTTGTCGAAGGCTGGAAGCGGGCCGATTTCGGCAAGATGGTTACGGATGGGCGCTGGCCCGGCTTCGACCCAACGCAAACGGTGCTTCTGAATGGCGCGCCGGCGGAAGCGCCCAAGCTCCGGGGTTTGCACGTCGCCCTCAGCAGGGCTGCCGTCGCGCTCAAGACATATGAAAACACCGTGGTTGAAGTCGAGGTGGATAGCCGGGATGCGGGGTTTGTGGTCTTGAACGACGTCTGGCACCCTTGGTGGTTCGGAAGCGTCGATGGAAAGCCGGCAGAGATCTTGAAGGCCAATGTGCTGTTCCGCGCCATTCAGATACCCGCCGGTAAGCATTTGGTGCGCTTCGAGTTCCGGCCGGTGGAGGGCGCCATCAAAGAGCTTGTGGCGCGCATCAATGGCAAGCCGCCGCTCCAGCCGGCGCCGGAGCCGCCCCTCGCCCCACTTAAGCCGGGGGCCAGTGCGCCGGAGAGAGTCCATGTCGCCGGAGTAGGGACCGGAATTCCTCGCCAGCGAGCCATTCGAACTCACGCAAGCGGGCCCGCCGGATGGGATCGTCCGGCGCAGGCTTATCCCCCGTTGCGGCGTGGCACATGATAAGCGGGGAGGAACCCTTCAAGCCCGCCGCCCACTCCTCCCAAAGGGCTGGCATGTCCGCGGCGGGAGCAAAATCGTAGACGCCCGCGAAGTCGGAGTTCACCGGGTGCCGCTCCTTGGCCGCGAGCCGCGCGAGCCGGCCGGCGCCCGTCGCCGCGATGATCGCGGCCTTCGCTCCGCGCCATCGCTTTGGCGCGCAGATGCGTAAGCCGATGCCGCTCTTCCCGGCTCCATAGCGGTCTTCAAGCGCTTCCAGCAGCACCTCGCGAACAACCGGGAGGTGATGAACGTGCTGATGGCCGTCCGCGAATGCCGGAGGCCGGCCCAGCGCATCGTCGAAAAGGGAAAGCTGCCGGTCCACCTCGCGCCGTAGAGCGGCCCGGTTGAGCAGCCCGGCATGGGCGCGCAGGATCACGGCGGACAGGCTTTGCACGGGCAGCCCGGAGGCAGCAGCGAACGGGCTGGTCAGGTCGAGATGCAGCCCCACGGAAAGCCGGGGGCCGTCGCGCAGCGCGGCGGCGGCTTCGGGCCAGCGCGGCGCCAGCACCATCGCGCTCGTTGCCGTCACAACGCCAAGCCCGGCGAGCCGCAGTATCGCCGCGTCAACGCCGGCATCCATGGCGTAGTCGTCCGCGTTGATGATGAGGTTACGCATCGCTGCTAGACCGGCGGCTGAGCGAAAGCCCAGAGCTTCGACAACAGAAAGGTGGCGGCGGCCACCCCAAGCAGCACGGCGGCGAGCGCGGGTAGATAATAGTCCGGGCCAACGATGTGCAGCGCCCAGGCGTAAGCTGTCTGATTGAGCGCGAAGCCCGCGAACGCGACGAGGAAGAAGCGTGAGCGCGCGGCGGCGAAGCGTTCGCGGCCGATGGGGAAGGTCCAGCGCGCGTGCCCGCCGAAGCTCACAAAGAACGCGATGCCAAAGCCGATCACGTTGGCGGCGAGCGGGTGCAGGTGCAAGGTTTCGACGGTCGCGGCAACGGCGGACAGATGGGTGAGGGCGGCGGCGCTTCCAACCGCGATGAAGATGGCGATCTGCTGCATCAGGGCGCCACCGGCTCGTCGGGCTTGCGCGCCTCCGCGACGCGGGAGGCGGCGTCATATATCGCGGGGGCGGGCTGCAGGCTTGCCTTTTGCTTAGTGTCCTCCGCCACGATGTAGACCGGCCGCTGCTTTGCCTCTTCGAAAGTGCGCCCGAGATACTCGCCGATGACGCCAAGCGCCAGAAGCTGCACGCCGGACAGGAACATCATGCCGACCGAGAGCGTGGCCCAGCCCGGCAGGGGGTCTTCCTGGGTGTAATGCTCGAACAGCAGATAGAGGCCGTAGACCAGGGAGGCGAGCGAAATGACAAGGCCCGCCACGGAGACAAGCCGCAGCGGCATGACCGTGAATGAGGTAAGGCCGGTGAATGCCAGGCGGAAGAGCTGCCGCCAAGTGAACTTGGTTTGGCCGGCGATGCGTGCTTCGGCATTGAAAGGGACGTAGGCGGTGCGGAAGCCGACCCAGGCGAAGAGCCCCTTCATCTGACGGTTGCGCTCGGGAAGCGCGTTGATGGCGTCCACGACCTTGCGGTCGAGAAGCCGGAAATCGCCCGCGTCCGGCGCTATCACCACACGGCTCCCGGCTTCCATGAGGTAATAATAGATGCGTTTGAAAAGACGCTTGGCCCAGGTTTCCTCGCGGGTCTCCTGAACGGCGGCCACGGCTTCGGCCCCTTGCCGCCAATGCTCTATTAGCACCGGAATGAGCGAGGGCGGATGCTGGCCGTCCGCGTCCATCAGGATAACCGCGTCGCCGGCCGCCGCCTTGAGCCCGGCCGAGAGCGCGGCTTCCTTGCCGAAATTGCGCGACAGCCGGATGTAGCGCAGGCAGGGATGACGCGCGCAAAGGTTCAGCATCACCGCCCTTGTGTCATCGGCGCTGCCGTCGTCCACCACGACGATCTCGTGGTTGAAGCCGGTGGCGCTCAGCACCGGGATCAGCGAGGAGATCATGATTGGAAGCCCCTCGCTCTCTTCATAGGCGGGCAGGACAGCCGAGATCAGCGTTGGGCGGTGTGTTTCCATGGTGGCGCTACGGTGGTGCCGCTAATTGTCGAGGCGCACGGCGGTCAGGTTGATCCTCAGCTTGACATCGTTGTCGATGGTGAGCCCCGCCATCGTTGCCTGCCCGACGCCGAAATCGAGGCGGTTGATCGTCGTTTCGGCGGTAACACGCGCTGTTCCCGAATCTATGTCGATGAAAAATGGCAAGGGTACGGGCCTTGTCACCCCCTTGAGGGTCAGCCTGCCGTTTAAAACGAATTTGCCGTCACCGGCGGGCCGGGCGCCCCTGGCCACGTACTG
This sequence comes from Rhodomicrobiaceae bacterium, assembly GCA_050298295.1. Classification (GTDB taxonomy): domain Bacteria; phylum Pseudomonadota; class Alphaproteobacteria; order Rhizobiales; family Rhodomicrobiaceae; genus Rhodomicrobium. The sequence goes on along the minus strand of JBNKTW010000138.1, from coordinate 14,758 downwards.
CGCCGTGGGGAATTGCGCCGGATTGAAGAACTCGGCCGATTTCAGAGCCTCGTCCGCGTCCGCCGTGCCAGTGGCCGCGCTGTTCATGTTGAGAAGCACTCTGACCGCGGCTTCTTCGGGCAAATCGGGGTCGAATTCGATTTCGGCGCGGTATTGCCCCACGGTGCCCTTGGTGGTGTAACCGCCGCCCGTCGCTTCGAAAGCGATCTGGCTGGCCTCCGGCTTGACGCTCCATTCGTTGGCGATCGCCTTGCCGGTTCCGCCCAGGCTGAAAAGGCCGGCGCCAAAAGCAAGGAGCGCCACGGCGAGCCCGGACGGTTTCTTGCCGAAGTTCGGCTTCATGGAGGAAAAAACGCCGTCCTTCAAAACGATGCCGTGATACAGCGCGCCCGCTATGTGGACCACGACCAGAACCAGGAGAGCCCAGCCAAGGAACTCGTGCACCTCCTCGAAAAGATGATGATAAGCCTTCTTATCGGCCGCCGCCAGATCGCTGAGCCAGGGCAGCTGCGGGAAGCTTGTCAGCTGAAACAGCACGGATGGCCTGCTGGAAGTGGAAATCACAGCCCAGCCCGCGAGCGTCACGGCGAAGATCGTGAGATACAAGAGGTAGTGCAGGGCGTGAGCTGCTTTCTTCTGGCGTTCCGGCATCGAGGCCGGCAATTCGGGAACCGGATTGAAGAGACGCCAGATTATGCGCAAAACCAGGAGCGCCAGCACGGTGATGCCAAGCGACTTATGAAAGTTATAGGCTTGAAACTTCTGCACGCCGGAGAAGTCTCCCATTACCCAGCCCAAGGGAAACAGCACAAAAATGAACAGCGCAATCAGCCAATGCAGCGTCTTGGCCGTGGGCGTATAATCACTTGAGTTCACGGGATGCTCCTTACCATTTGCCAGTGTTCGGCATTGAACTCCACGGTTCCGCAGGCGGCAGGGTGGCCCCCTTCTGCAGAAGCTCGATCGAAATGTTGTCCGGCGAGCGGACGAAAGCCATATGCCCGTCGCGCGGCGGCCTGTTAATGGTGACGCCGGCGTCCATAAGGCGCTGGCAGACTTCGTATATGTCGTCTACTTCATATGCGATGTGGCCGAAATTGCGGCCCTCTCCGTATACCTCCGGGTCCCAATTATAGGTGAGCTCCACTTGCGCTTCCGCGTTGCCCGGCGCCGCCAGGAAGACGAGCGTGAAGCGCCCTTGCGGGCTGTCCATGCGGCGAAGCTCCTCAAGGCCGAGCTTGTTCACATAGAAGTCGAGAGACCGGTCCAGATCGCTGACGCGGACCATGGTGTGAAGGTACTTCATAGGCTGCCTCCAATTTGGCGCGACATTAGACACGGATCGCCGGCCCGCGCAACTTGCTCGCGCCTGGAACGCGCCGGGGCCAGGCGCGGGCGGCCGGCCGCCACCCCCTGCCGGAGGGATTGTTGCTCATCCTGGCTACTTGCTCCAGGCAAACACCTCAGTTGCGGATACAGGGGCGATGCTGGCGGCTGGATTTTTTGAGTGTGAAGGCGGCGTCCGGCCATCGCGCCGCGCGCTGGGGACTTTCAAACATCCTCTTTCAACAAGTGTGGATACGCCCCCGGTTTAGGGGATGATTCGGCTGGAATTGGCCGGAACCGCTTTGATTCGTAGAAAAATTCGCCCGTCAAGGGTGGACAAAGTACCGGCCGGCCCCTGTTAACAACCACCGCCGGACAAGGAGCATGAATGGCCTTCGTGAGCGGCCCGCCCCAATTCCGTCACAGTTGAGCCCGGTATATCAAGCACTTGAAGCGGACATGCGGGTCTGCCTCGGGTTTTACGGCGCGGGATGCGAGCCGCGCCGGCCGGCCGCCACGTTGGGGAAAGCGTTAAAATTCTCTGGCCAGCGAGCCGGGTGGTGTTATGTTTTTGATGTGAGTTGGTGTGCGTGAGAGTCTTGGGCGAGGCTCTGGCGGACGCCACGCATTCAGTGAAGCGGGGGACTAAACCAATGGGGGACAAACTACCTCCAACTATATCGACGTTTAACGACATCGCAGAGCAACCTGGCATCGACGTCTTTGTCATCGCAGGTCACATCAAATGGTTCGATGTATCCAAAGGGTTTGGCTTCATCGTCCCAGATGGCGGCCTACCAGACATTCTGATCCATGTGACCGTCTTGCGGCGGGACGGGTATCAGACTGCCTATGAGGGAGCACGCATTGTATGCGAGGTTCTGCGGCGCGACCGGGGGCTGCAAGCCTTCCGTGTCATCGAGATGGATGAAAGTACAGCGATTCATCCCTCGCAACTACCCCAGCGCACCCATGTCCAGGTCGTGCCTGAAAGCGACTGGCAGCGGGCGATGGTGAAATGGTTCAATCGCCTTAAGGGCTTTGGCTTTCTCACCCGCGGTGCTGGTACGGACGATATTTTCGTTCACATGGAGACGCTGCGGCGTTTCGGCTTCGCCGAGCTGCGCCCTGGACAAATCGTACAGGTGCGGTATGGCAAAGGCGACAAAGGCCTGATGGCCGCGGAGCTGCGTCCAGATGGTGCATCGGGGTTTCCGTCGCACCACTGAGTAAGGGGTTAGGCGAATGCGCCAATACCGTTTAAACGTGACAAGGGCCGCTTTTGCGGCCCTTGCTGTTATGGGCCTTTTGACGATGGCGCCAGCCTTCGCAGACTCGGTTTTCGAACATGCAAGCCTGAAGATCGAGACAAAAAACGGCCCGGTGGCCTTGGATGTCGAGGTTGCCGACACCGAGAAGAAGCGCGAGCACGGACTGATGTTCCGCCGCAGCCTGCCCGGCAAGGGAGGCATGATTTTCCTGTTCGAGGAAGAGCACCCCATCAGCATGTGGATGAAGAACACCTATATCCCGCTCGATATGGTATTCATCGGAGACGACTGGCGTATCAAGCACATCGTGCGTGAGGCGGAACCGCTGTCGGACGAGATCATCCATTCCGTTTATCCCGCTTCGCGCGTGCTTGAGATCGGCGGGGGCGAGGCCGCGAAGCTTGGGCTTGCGCCAGGCGACAAGGTTTCCTTGCAGCAATAGCCAATCGGGCGCCGGTTTCCAAATACACCAGCAGCCACGTGTCATAGTGCTTACTTGCTATGTCATTGAAATTGAAAGCTCTGCTGGGCAGGATCGTCCGCCTCCGCTGTGTCCGGCGAACGCTTGAGAAACGCGGCAAAGCGCTGCCGGGCGGCCGGCGAAAAGAAGCAGTGCCGCAAAAACCCCTGGCAATACCCGTAACATACTTTTCCTTCCGCGCAGGTCTTCTGTTATCGCTGCGCCTTGCTTGCCGCTTTTTGGGCTCAAGCAGCTTCAAACGCCGGAGCCGCGGTCAAAAAGGCGGCGCTATTGCTGCGCCGCCGTCCCGGAATCCTGCCCGAGCAGCGTCAGCACGCCCTCGAACGCCTGGGCGTTATGCCCAGCGTAAACCTGCCCATCGAGGTAAGCCTGCAGAGGCGGCGAAAGCCACCAGCTCAGGGACACCTGTTTCCAGCTTCTTATTCTCTCTTGCGCGGCTTTCTCTTTGGCCCGCTTTTCCCGCATCAGCCGCCGGGTTATGTCCCTCTTAGTTCTAATCGGCGGCTCCTTTTGCGTGAACGCCTTGCCGAATAGGGCGGCGAGCGGGCCGAAACCGCTCTTTTGCCGCTGAGGGCAAATGTAAACCTGGGCGTAGGAACCCTCTCCGTTCAGCAATTCCATACGCCTGTCCATTTGAGTGATGGTCTCGAAGCCGCGTGCGATGCGCGTGTTGTTGACGGTTAGCGCATCCCCCAGCACGCCTGAAAGCTTGAAGCTGCTTTGATAGGGAAGTTGCGGCTCTCCCACCGTGGGCAGTCCCAGCGGCTTCCTGCGTGCGGCAAACCGCTTGCTCTGCCGTTCGCAGTTGCTGCTATCAGCGAACCAGTCGGGCTCGCTCGTGACCTGCAGGACGAACGGCTGCAAGGAAGGGTCGATCTCCTTGATGGCCTCGGCTAGCTCGTAGGCGGTGACAGCTCCCGAATTGTCGAAGTAGCCGCCATCGACAAGCCTGTCGATGGCGTGGCCGTTCTGATCCCGGACCGTGGCGTGAGGGGAAATGAAGGGCGAGCGCGAGCTGATGCCGGCGGCGGTGCTGAGCCGGAGGCCGATGCCAGTCATTTTTTCGCTGTCCAGATCGCAATCGGCCTTTGTTACCGGCGAGAACATGCGGGGAAGGTATGCCGCGACGGTGTCGAAGAACGATCTGCGCTGCTGGCCCGAGCACACAAGCCTGTCGAAATCGTAGGCGTCGGCGAACGCGCTCTTTGGGGTGTCTTCCGCCGCGTCCTTTTCCGGGTCCACTCGATACTTCCAGTCAATGGGCGACACGATCACGCGCCGCCCGGTCTCAGCCGACGTTGCGTTCGCAAACAGGACCGGAACCCAGCCCGCCTGCGGCTGCACCGGTCCGCACGATGAGCCTGCGCCGGGCGCCGCCGTCAGAAGCTTGTCCGCGCCTTGCGCCGCACCCGCCTGGTACGTCTTGAGCACGGCCTGCATGGGGTTCTCCCGGCCCTTGCCGTAAACGCCGCTAAACGCGGATTCCCAGCTGCTTTCCAGAACGCCGGCGCGGTCCATCACATGCGGAAGCCGGGACGCCGATAGAAGATCCCTGGCCAGATACGCAGCGATGTCCGGCGTGATGAAATCGTTCGACAGGATGGCTTGCAAGGCGTCCTTGTAGGTTACGCATTGGCCCAGGAAATTCCTGTCCGGGTTGACCACGTTCAGGAAGAACAGGCGTTGCGCGTAGATTCCGTCCCTGACCGTTCCGGCGCTGGTCTGGTCATGCACCCTCAGAGCGCCCAGAAACAGGGCCGCGCCAACCGAACTGCCGGAAACGGCGGAAATGCCGAAAAGCTGCTGGCTGAACCGCCTTGCGGGCTGGGTCCGGGCATTGGCGATGCTGAGGTCCTCAAGATGTCCGAGCGTGCTGGCCATGAGATAGGCGGCGCGGCTTCCTCCGCCTTCGCCCGAGACAATGATGGGGCGGGGGCAAGCGGTTCCGGCTGCGCCGCATCCATTCGCTTCCTTCCAAGCGCCGATGGCCTGCTTCAGAGACTGGCTCGCGGTCTTTGTGGAGACAACCTTGAGCCGCGGATCGTGCCCGTCCCCGGTGACGAGAGTTAGGGCGGCCATGACAAGCACGATGGTCACAATAATGGGCGCCTGGAACCGGTTGGACAGTAGCGCCAGGAACGACACGAACGGTAGCCAAGCCCCCAGGGCCACCGGGATGTAACTCGCGCGTTGAACCGCGAGGGACTCGAATATGCCGGAGAGCGGCCCGGAGGATAGGAAGGAAAAGAAGCCATTTACCGCCTCAAGATAGGACAGGTAATGCACGATAATAGCAACTACGAAAATCGCCATAAGAACAAGCAAGTATATACCTATGAAGACTTTTGCTCTTTGAGCGGCAATCCAAGTAGAATTATTCATCCAGTCCGGCTTCAAATCGAGCATATACATACCGCCGGAAGGCTGCTGCTGATGTTTTGCGGATAGTGATTCATATCCCGCGAGGAATTTTTGATAGAAGCCCGATCTGGATGCTTCAACTTTCTCGAAATGGCGGTAATAACGCTGCGCGAAGTAATTCCGGACCAGGAGCAGGACGAAGGCCACGAGGGAAGCGGCAAGCAGGATTACAAGGTGCCTGTTTAAATAGCCGTTCAGCGGCGTTTCGGCGCAAATGCCCCACACAGGTTCGCCGCCGGAGGGGCAGGTTCCAGGCGGTGTAACTGTCGGCGAGGGAAGATTGTTGACCGCGCCCATAAGTCCCAGAAGCACCGCAACGGCCGTCAAGGCCAAATAGAGATTGGGCAATCCGAGCACGATCCAATTGAACCGCGACTGGCTATCGACGCCAATCGCTCGGAAATTCTGCAAAAGCAGAAGCCTTGCCGTGAACGCGAGCGGCACGGCCCAAAGGAGTATGATGAGGAGATAGAATTCGAGCCAGTAGAGTACGTCTTGCCATGCCGACGGCCTGACATCGAAGAAAAGGTCCTGAACTTGAGGCAGAAAGAGAAATGCGTAAAATGCTACCGCGAGGCTGAGGACACTAAAGAAGGTTACGCCCAGCGCGCGGATAAAGACGCGGATGAAAGAGCTGCGCGCATTATGCTCGGCCGGGGCGGCAACAGAGCCAGGATCGTCAGCCATCGGATCGTCCTTTGCAAAACGGAGACTTTTAACTTTCCCAAGCCATGTCACAGTCTCCAGGAGTGGTCACTTCAAAATGCCGTTCCGTTCCTGGTGCGGACTGCAAGAGCCCACAAGTTTTCCACTTTGCGGGCACCCATCGAGCCCGCGCGGGCCGGACAAGGCAATGAAAGTTGTACGGGCTTTTTCAGAAAGTGTGCGGACGGAACGGCGGACAAAAGTCCCAGTGCGTCACTCGAAGTGCGGGTGGCCGCCAAATTTCCCGTAGGGCCGGGGCGCGGTGTTACCGCCATGCGGTTGCAGGTCAATGAGGACAGCCAAGTAGCCGGGACCGCGAAACGCTGCGCCCAGAGGCGGCAAAAGCCCCCCTTGACAGGGGGCCGCGAAACGTGTCTCTGACGCCACGGGGCCGTGACCGGCAAAGCTGCCGCCACGCCAGAAGCAAGACGTGACCAGCACGCGGGCCGCATGACATTCGCATTCACATTTCCGGGACAGGGCAGCCAGGCTGTAGGTATGGGCCAGGGGCTTGCGCAGAGCTTTCCCGCCGCGAACGCGGTGTTCGGCGCCGTGGACGAGGCGCTCGGCGAGAAGCTTTCGCGGCTGATGTGGGAAGGCCCCGAGGCCGAGCTGACGCTCACGAAGAACGCGCAGCCCGCGCTGATGGCGGTGTCGCTAGCGGCATTCACGGTGCTGCGCCAGGAATTTGGCGAGGCAATCGCGCCGGCCTTCGTCGCGGGCCATTCGCTGGGCGAATATTCGTCGCTCGCGGCCGCGGGCGTGTTCAGTCTCGCGGACACGGCGAAGCTCCTGCGCCTGCGCGGGCTTGCCATGCAGGAAGCCGTGCCGGCAGGGCAGGGCGCCATGCTCGCGCTTTTGGGTGCCGAAATCGAGCCCGCTCAGAAACTCGCCGCCGCCGCGGCAGAGGGCGATGTCAGCCAGGTTGCGAACGACAACGCGCCGGGGCAAGTAGTCATCAGCGGTTCGAAAGCGGCCATGGACCGCGCCATCAAGCTGGCGCCTGAGTTCGGCATCCGCCGCGCCGTACCGCTGCCGGTGAGCGCGCCCTTCCATTGCGCGCTGATGCAGCCGGCGGCGGACCGCATGGCGGATGCGCTGGAAACCGTGAAGCTTTCGGCGCCAAGCGCGCCGCTTATCAGTAATGTCACCGCCGCGCCTGTCACGGACACGCAAGAGATCAAGAGCCTGCTGGTCAAGCAGGTAACGGGCGTTGTACGCTGGCGTGAGTCAATCTCCTACATGGTTGACAACGGAGCGGCCACGCTGTTCGAAATTGGCGCGGGGCGCGTGCTGACGGGCCTGGCGAAGCGCATCCGCGCCACGGTTGACGCACGCGCGATAGGCAGCCCGGAAGACGTCGCAGCCTTCGGCGATTGGCTGAAGACGCGCGTTGCGGCTTAAGTGCGGGGAAGGATTTTCGGCATGTTCGATCTGACCGGAAAATGTGCGCTGGTTACGGGCGCATCGGGGGGCATTGGCGAGGCCATCGCGGCGGAGATGCACGCGCAAGGCGCTACCGTTGCAATTTCGGGCACCCGCCGCGAGAAACTTGATGAGCTGGCGGCCAAGCTCGGCTCACGCGTGCATGTCCTGCCCTGCGACCTGCGCGACCGCGCCCAGGTGGGGGCGCTCGTGGGCCAAGCCGAGGCCGCCATGGGCCAAGTGGACATCCTCGTGAACAATGCGGGCGTCACCAAGGACAACATTTTCATGCGCATGAAGGACGAGGAGTGGGACGACGTGCTCGCCATCAACCTCACCTCGGCGTTCATCTTGTGCCGGGCGGCGCTGCGCAACATGATGCGCCGGCGGAATGGGCGCATCGTCAACATCGCTTCGATCAGCGGCGTGTTCGGCAATCCGGGCCAGGGCAACTACGCGGCCTCGAAGGCCGGGCTCGTCGGCATGACTAAGTCGCTAGCCCGCGAGGTTGCGTCACGCGGCATTACAGCGAATTGCATCGCGCCGGGCTTCATCGAAACGCCGATGACGCACGCGCTCAACGAAAAACAGGTGGAAGCCATCGCAAACACCATCCCTGCGGGCACGTTCGGCAAGCCGGGAGACATTGCGGCGGCGGCGGTTTTCCTCGCCAGCGAGGAGGCCCGCTACATAACTGGAGAAACGCTCCACATCAATGGTGGCATGGTCATGGTATGAGCTTTGCGCGTATGCTTGATGGCGTACGCCAAAGCAGCGGCGGCGGGTTCGCTTCGGAGCTGAAAAGAAATGCGCGGAGTCAAAAAAAAGCTTCCGCCGCCCTCTCTTCAATGCTACCAGCCACCTCGCGCCCGGTTGAGTTCCATGTCCGATGTGTTGCGGCGTTGTAATATACCGAGCTTACCGTGAGTGTGAGTAAGGCGCTTGGATCACTAGGGGAGACCGTGAGGAAAAAATGAGCGATATATCGGACCGCGTGAAGAAAATCGTTGTCGAGCACCTTGGCGTGGAAGCCGACAAAGTTACCGATAACGCCAGCTTCATCGACGATCTGGGCGCCGACAGCCTGGATACGGTCGAGCTCGTGATGGCCTTTGAGGAAGAGTTCGGCGTGGAAATCCCGGACGACGCCGCCGAGACGATCCAGACGGTGGGCGACGCCATCCGCTTCCTGGAGACTCACTCGACAAAGGGCTGACCGGCCCGGATTTTCAAAGCGTGCACCTTCCCGCGGCTAGCGGGGGTGCCGCGGGCGGCTGCGGTGCCGCCAGCTTCGCATTAAGGAGCCAGAGGTGGGGATGCGGCGCGTAGTTATCACGGGCATGGGTTTGGTGACGCCCCTGGGCGTGGGGCTCGAGCATGTCTGGTCAAGTCTGCTCGCGGGCAAAAGCGGCGTCAAGCGGATCACCGAGTTCGATGTATCCGACATCGCCTGTCAGGTTGGCAGTCTTGTTCCTCGCGGCCTGGAGCCGGGGCTGTTCAATCCCGACGAGTGGATGGAGCCCAAGGAACAGCGCAAGGTCGATGACTTCATCATCTACGCGATGTCAGCCGCGGATCAGGCCATCTCGGACTCTGGCTGGAGTGCCAGCACGGAGGACGAGAGGGTTCGCGCCGGTGTGCTGATCGGCTCCGGCATTGGCGGCCTGCAGGGCATAGAGCGCAACGCCATCCTGCTTCAGGAAAAGGGGCCGCGCCGCATCAGCCCGTTCTTCATTCCGGGCCGGCTGATCAATCTGGCTGGCGGCTATGTTTCGATCAAGCATGGGCTCAAAGGCCCGAATAACGCGGTGGTTACGGCCTGCTCGACGGGCGCGCACGCCATCGGCGACGCGGCGCGGCTGATCGCGCTCGACGACGCCGACGTGATGGTGGCGGGCGGCACCGAAAGCCCGGTATGCCGGCTGGGTCTTGCCGGGTTCGTGGCCTGCCGCGCGCTCTCCACCGGCTTCAACGATCAGCCAGAACGGGCTTCCCGGCCCTACGACCGTGACCGCGACGGCTTCGTCATGGGCGAGGGGGCCGGCGTGGTGGTGCTTGAGAGCTACGAGCACGCCAAGGCACGCGGCGCCAGGATCTACGCCGAAATCATCGGCTACGGCCTCTCGGGTGACGCCTATCATATCACGGCGCCCGCCGAGAACGGCGACGGCGCGTACCGCTGTATGCAGGCGGCGCTGAAACGGGCCAAGGTCGCGCCGTCCGAAATCGATTATGTCAACGCGCACGGCACATCGACGCCCATGGGGGACGAGATCGAGCTTGGCGCCGTTGAGCGGCTGTTCGGGGAGGCGGCAAGCGGCCTCACGATGTCGTCCACCAAATCCGCGACCGGGCATCTGCTTGGAGCCGCGGGCGCCGTGGAGGCCATTTTTTCGGCGCTGGCTATCAGGGACAACGTGGCACCGCCCACGCTGAACCTGGATAATCCGTCCGTGGACACCGCCATTGGCCTCGTGCCGCACAAGGCCATGGAGAAGCGGATCGACATCGTCTTAAGCAATTCTTTCGGTTTTGGCGGGACCAACGCAAGCCTGATCATCAGGCGCGTGGAGTAGTCCGCCAAAATTGGCCCCTATTCGTTTGTGGAAATCCTGGTACGCAGCGGCTATACGTCTTGCTGGAGACGCAGCAGGCCGTTCTTTTTTGCAAACGTGAGGGTGAGGCTCGGCGGATCGCATGGCTGGAAAGAAGCGCTATTCCAAACAACACACCGCCTACCGCGGCCAGCGCGACTACTCCATTTTACCGCGCAGCCCGTCGGAAGCGCTGGAGCCGGACCGCGCGCCCGAGCCGCCGCGCGGCAGCCGGGGGCGTCCGCAGCATCCGATGGTCGTTTTCTTCAACCGGCTGATAACGTTCCTGCTGATCGCGTCGATTTGCGCGGGCGCGCTGGCTTTCGTCGTGCGCCACCAATTCGATCAGCCGGGGCCGCTCAACTATCCGACCGTGTTCGTCGTTGCACGCGGCGAGGGCGTAGGCGCGGTCGCCAAGCGGCTGGAGCGTGATGGCATCATCAGCGACCGCTGGACCTTCCGCATCGCCGCCCTCTATTTCAGAGTTAGCCGCAAGATCAAGGCGGGCGAATACAACATCAAGGCCAGTGCGAGCCTGCGCGATGTGCTGGATACGCTGGTGGAAGGCAAATCCATCCTGAGCAGCATTTCGATACCCGAGGGGCTGACCAGCTACCAGGTCGTCGAAAGGTTGAAGGCCAATCCGGAGCTTGTGGGCGATATTGCGGAAATTCCGTCCGAAGGAACACTTTTGCCCGATACCTATCGCTTTGCCAAGGGCACGACGCGCGAGGAACTCATCCGGCGTATGCAAGGCGAGCAGAAGAAGTTCCTCAAAGGGCTGTGGGCCAGCCGCTCTCCCGATCTGCAATCGCGGAAGCCGGAGGAAATCATCAATATCGCCGCGATCGTGGAGAAGGAGTCGGCTCGCGCGGAAGAACGGCCACGCGTGGCGGCGGTATATTGGAACCGGCTCAAGAAGGGTATGCCGCTGCAGGCCGACCCGACCATCATTTACGGCGTGAGCGAGGGCAGGGGTTCGCTTGGGCGGGGAATTCTCAAGACCGAACTAAGGGATGCCGGCAATCCCTATAACACATACCGGAACAGGGGGCTTCCACCGACGCCCATCGCCAATCCAGGGCGGGCGGCGATAGAAGCCGCGCTCAATCCGGCGAAAACCACGGACCTCTTTTTTGTCGCGGATGGAACCGGCGGACATACTTTTGCGGAGAGCTATAGAGACCATCGGAAGAACGTCGCCAAGTGGCGGCAGATCGAGAAGGAGCGGCAGGAGGAGAAGAAGCGGCAGGAGGAGGCGGCCGCGGAAGCCGCGGCTGGCACTGCTGTAGCCGTGTCTGTACCCGCCGCCGGCGGCTGGGACAGCAAGACCCTCGAAAAGCTTCAGGAGTCGGACATTCCCATTCCAGTGCGCAACCCGCACCGTCAGGCAGCGGTGCGTTGATGGGGCAGGGCGGTGTTTTGCGGGAAATCGCTGGACCGTGCCCAGGAATACTGAAACAAAGCGAAACACAAAAGACTGCCGCTGGCATCGGGCTGGCCCCGTATTTCTCACAATCTGCGCGCGCCCTGGCTTTGTCTTTGTGCCATCAGGTCCTTATCGAGCCCCGCCAATACGTCCAGTATTGGCTACGGTCTCAAAAGTCCCGCTGAAACAAATCCCTGCGCCATCATCGCGCGATCTTGTGAGAAATACGGGTTAGCGGTCCCGGTGTGGCTATCATTGCGAGGGGCAGTTCCAAGCCTGCTCCGCCAGAGTAGCCATACCGGCCACGGAAGCGGTAGCAATCCAGGAACCGCAACGCCGTGCCGGTCCTGGATCGCCACGGCCGCTTGGGCTCCCTGGGATGACGCCTGGGGGTATACTCGTCAGGCTTGTACAAGCTGCTTCAGGAGGGCCGTCCTTTGCGGCCCGTTTGTTTCTCGAGAGATGTAGCATGAGCGATGTTTCGTTACCCGTGCGGCGGGGCCTTTGCCTGATCCTGTCATCACCCTCGGGCGCGGGAAAGACCACGCTTGCGCGGGCTTTGCTTGCCTCCGATAAGGGCCTGATCAGCTCCGTCTCCGTGACGACAAGGCCGCCGCGTGCCGGCGAGGTGGAGGGGGAACACTATTTCTTCGTTTCCTGCGAGCGCTTCGAAGCCATGCGCGAGAGCGGCGAACTGCTGGAATCCGCCGAAGTGTTCGGCAACTTCTATGGCACCCCCGCGCGGCCGGTCGAAGAGGCGCTGGCGCAGGGCAGGGACATTGTCTTCGACGTGGATTGGCAGGGCGCGGCGTCCATCGCGTCGAGACTGCTGGAGGATACAGTGCGCGTCTTCATACTGCCGCCCTCTGGCGAAGAGCTTGCCCGCCGCATTTATACACGCGGGACCGACGAGGAAGAGGTGATCGAGAAACGGATGCGAGCCGCCGCGCGGGAAATCTCGCATTGGGACGAGTACGATTATGTGCTTGTGAACAGCGATGTTCCGGAGAGCCTGTCCGCGCTCAAGGCTATTCTTCAGGCCGAGCGTCTGAGGCGGCAGCGCCAGCACGGCCTGCCCGGGTTCGTGGCGGGGCTTACCCCGGCTGTGGCCCCTGCCTCTGCCCCTTCTGGCTCGCAAGCTGGCGGGCAAGGCTGACGAAATCGGCGATGCTGAGCTGTTCGGGGCGCTGTGCCGGGTCGATACCGGCGTCGCGAAGAAGGGCGGTTGTGTCCGCGCCAAGCGAAGCAAGGCTGGAACGCAGCATTTTCCGGCGCTGGCCGAACGCGGCGGCTGTGACACGTTCCAGAAACGCGACCGGAACCGCATCGGGGTCTTGCGGCTGCGGCACGATCTCGACCAGGGCGGAGGCAACCTTGGGCGGCGGCACGAAAACGCTTGCCGGCAGCGTGAACAGAATGCGCGGGCGCGCCCGGTATTGCGCGAGAACCGCGAGCCGCCCGTAATCGCTGGCGCCGGGCGCGGCAACGAGGCGCTCGGCGACCTCCCGCTGCACCATGACGGTGAGCTTTCCGAACCAGGGCAGCCACGGCCCAGCGGTGAGCCATTGGACGATTAGCGGCGTGGCGATGTTGTAGGGGAGGTTGGCGGCCACCTGGGTGACGCCGGTTTCCGCTGCGAGCGTTTGATAACCGGCAGTGAGCGCGTCCTGGAAGCGCATAGAGAAGCGGCCCTGGCTGTGGCGTTCGATCTGTTCCAGGACCGGGCGGAAGCGTTCGTCGCGCTCGATCGCCACCACCTTCGCCGCGCCTTCGAGCAGCAGGGCGCGCGTCAGCCCCCCAGGGCCGGGGCCGATCTCAAGCACAGCCTGGCCCTCAAGCGGGCCTGCCGCGCGGGCGATCCGCCGCGTGATGTTGAGGTCCAGGAGGAAGTTCTGGCCGAGCGTCTTTCTGGCCGACAACCCCAGTTCCTTGATCGCTTCGCGCAGCGGCGGCAGGGCCGCTATCGGATCTGGGGCGCTCATGGCTTCTCTGACGGCGGTGAGGCCAGCGCCGCCTCGTGCATACGCCTCGCGAGCTTCAGGGCCTCGATGAAGCTTGTTGGATCGGCACGGCCAGTGCCAGCCAGCGCGAAGGCGGTGCCGTGATCGGGTGAAGTGCGGATGAAGGGCAGGCCCAGCGTGACGTTGACGCCATCCTCGAAGGACAGCGCTTTGAAGGGGATTAGCGCCTGGTCGTGGTACATGGCCAGCACCGCGTCGTAGGTCTGGCGGGCGGCCGCATGAAACAGCGTGTCGGCGGGCAGGGGGCCGGACGCGCGGATGCCGCGCGCCTGCATAAGCGCCACGGCTGGGGCGACGGTCTCGATCTCCTCGCGGCCGAGCCTGCCTTCTTCGCCGGCGTGGGGGTTTAGTCCGCAAATTGCGAGCCTCGGATCACTTATCGCGAAGTAGCGTCTGAGCGCTGCTGCCGTTACCTCGGCGGTACGCACCAGGCGCTCTTGCGTCAGAGCGGCGGGCACATCCTTCAGAGCGATATGGACGGTCACGGGCACGGCCAGGAGGCGCGGCGAGGCCATGAGCATGACGGGGAATGCGTCCGCGAAGCCGTGCCGCATCGCAAGCTCCGCCAGGAATTCCGTATGGCCGGCATGGGCGAAACCGTGCTCCAGGAGCACATGCTTGGCAATGGGCGCCGTGACCACGGCGGAAGCTTCGCCGGCCAGTGTCAAGGCAACTGCGCGCTCAATCGAGGCGATAATTGCGGGAGCATTCGCGGCAGCGGGGCACCCGGCGGTGACAGCTTGCGCGGGGCAGGCTTGTTGCAGGACCGGGAGGGCGCGGGAAAAGACCGCCTGCGCCTCAGCCGGTTCCGCAATCGCTTCCACCGGACAGCAGCCCGCCGCTCTAAGGGCTTCCGCACGCTCTTGAAATACCGTGGCGCTGCCGATGACAAAGAAAGGCGGGCAGTTACGTTCCGCCCGCTTGAGCCAGCTCAGGATTGCAATGCCGGGGCCGATGCCGGCGGGGTCGCCCATTGTAACCGCGGCCGGCGCATCTTTTGGGGCGGCTTTCTGTGGGGCCATGCTCATGCAGCCGGTTTCTGCGCATATGCGCTAGGATAACGCTAAGTAGCGGATTACACTTAG
>JBNKTW010000137.1:0-5147 GCA_050298295.1 Rhodomicrobiaceae bacterium | reverse complement strand
CGATGCACAGGTGGCAGACGCCTCAAGCAGCTCCATCCCGCGAGAGTTTAAAATGGGCAACGCGCATGGTTAATTTGTGCATGGTAAACGCGCGGACAGCCTGGTTCAAAAACGCGAATTTCTGCGAATTTTTGCTCACTTTCGCTTGATTTCCACGATTCAAAATACCCGTTAAATATGTTGGAATATTTGATATTAACCATAGCCAGGGTTCGCCGCCGCGAGCCAAACCAGCGCGTCCGGGCATAGTTTCTAAGATATAACAATGCAATATTGCAACGTGGGCGCACTTAACGCTTCCTCAAAACAATTCTGCTATATTACTTCAAGATCGAAATTCATCCCCGCTGCCCGCGCAAAAGGACGAACGGATGCGCAAAGAGGGTTAACGTGGCGTTACGTAGATGTTAACCGTTGCCATTACCGGGCTGTCCCGCCGCCCGTCTAGAGATAGCCGCGGCCCCGGCGCCAATCGCTCCGGCGTCCCGTGGAAGGGAGCGAATGAGCGGGCAGAGAAAGCGGCGAGAGGATTTCCCGCGTTATGGCGGCCATTGTTCCCGGCGTGCCCGGCGCACTTCTTGCGCGCATGCCCCCGCCTTCCTATCCTTCAATGTAGAACCCATCGAATCCTGCAAGGCGGCTACGGAATTGAAGAAACCTTCGACCCGGCAACGGCTCTGGCCTCAGCTCACGCGGCGGCGGAGGCTCTATTTCCGCGCCCTCCGGTTGCGCACGCCCGAAGAGTTCGAGGCCGCCGCGCAGGCGATCTGGGACGGCCTGCCCAGCCGGTTCCGCGAGTCCCTGGGCAATGTCGTGGTCGCCGTGGCCGATTTCGCCGATGCAGAAACGCTGCAGGCCATGCGCATCCGCGATCCATATGGCCTGCTCGGGCTTTATCATGGCGCCGCACTGCCATTCAAAAGCGTCTGGACTCCCGTCAGCCTGCCCGACCGGATTTTCCTCTACCGCCTCCCCATCCTCGAATATGCCCGCCGCAACGGGCAGCGCGTGGACCGCGTCATCCGCCACGTGCTGATCCACGAGATCGGCCACCATTTCGGTTTCTCCGACGCGGACATGACCCGGATCGAGGCCGGCGAATGAGTGCGCGCGGGGAACCATTTTTTCCATGGCATGGGCTGCTTACGCATCGCATTTGCCGGCCTTGGCGGTCAGCGGGCAGGATGAGGTAAAATTTTCTCCGAAGCCCGCCACACGCTGCGGGTAGCGTTTTCCAATAGCGATAGCGCGAAGCTCCGCATTCCTTGATGCGCGGTAACTCGCAAACGGATCGTTTTAGAAGACATTACCACAAAGCCGCCTTGTATAAGCGCTTATCGGCAATAATATTCCACAAAACCGCCCTCGCCTCTGGGGCGGCGTAGCGTATTCAAGCGGAGCGACAGCAATGAGAAGCCGTCCGGATTTTGCCCGCTTCCTGAGAAATGCCGGCACGGTGATATTCCCCGGCGGGATGGAGACCGAATTGCAGCGCAGGGGCTACGGGAGCGCGCACCCGCTGCGGTCCGCGGCGGCGAATCTCGATGCGCCCGGCCTCGTCGAGCAAATCCACGCCGACTATTTCGAGGCGGGCGCCAGCGCCGCCATCTCCAACACGTTCCGGACCACACCACGCGCTTTCGCCAAGGCGGGCCGCGAAGGTGAAGCCTGGAGCGCGCTCAGGCAGGCCGTGGCCGCTGCAACGCGGGCGAAAAAGAAGGCCGGGCGGCAGGTGTTCGCTGGCGGCCTGTTCGCCCCGCTGGAGGATTGCAGCCGGCCGGATCTGGCGCCGCCCACGGAGGAACTGCGCGAGGAGCACGCGCGGCAGGCGGGATGGCTGGCCGAGGCTGGCGTGGATTTTCTGCTGCCCGGAACGGTCAACGGCCGGCGCGAAGGGCAAATCATGGCGGAGGCGGCTTCCGCAACCGGCCTGCCGTTTATCGTCAGCTTCATCGTGGATTCCGAAGCAAGGCTTCTGGACGGTACGCCCATCGAGGAAGCTGTGGAGATAACCGGTCTGCCGGGCCGCGCCGCCGTCTTGCTCAATTGCCGGCCAATCGGCACGCTGGATGCCGCGTTCCGGAAGCTCTCCCACGTGTATGACGGCGCAATTGGCCTTTGCCCCGACGGCATGGGGCACGCGCACGGCGATTTGGGCTGGCGCTTCGAAGAAGACGGAGACGGCATCGAAAAATTCATCGCCTGCGCCGCGAGATGGAGGGCCGCCGGCGCCACCATCATTGGCGGATGCTGCGGCACCACTCCCAGTTACATCCGGGCACTCCACCGTGAAATACGGAGCGCTGAAAAGCCGCATGTGCGCATCTCTCTTTCACAGCAGCTTTCCCCTTCCGCACTTCTGTAAGAGCCCGCTTCAGCCGCTCCCGGACTGGCATAAACGGGCAAAGCGGGTAATGCCTCTGGCCGCGCTATCCGGGCTTTGAGCCCCCGGGCGTTTCCCGGCGCACCCCGGCCGGACGCCTGAAACCCGCGCGCATCCCCCTAAAATCGGGTACAAGTTTTGTCTGGAACTGGTAAGCGTACCATTCGAACGTCACCAATTCGCGCTATATTGTTAAGTCGAAGAGCCTGCCGGCCGCTACCTGCCCGAAGGCCGCCGGAAAAGAGGAGTGCGTATGTTGAATTGGATTTCCCGCTTCTGGCGCACCAGCGTCATCGGTTCTTTCCTAGCTGGCCTCCTGTTCCTGCTGCCGATCATACTGACGGTGTACATCGTAGCTTGGATCGTCAATTTCGTGCGTAGCGCAATTGGCCCCGGCACGGTCCTCGGCACCCTGCTTACGCGGGGCGGGAGCTACCTCACAGGCCTTTCCAACCAGGATACGCTGGCCTTCTGGCTGGGTGTAGGCATCGCGCTGGCCGGGATCTGGCTCTTGGGCCTCCTTGTTAAGACAGGAGCCAAGCACGCCATCCAGGATTATGTAGACCGGCTTGTCACCCGCCTGCCCATCATCCGCTCGATTTACAATCCTGTCTCGCGGGTCGTACGGCTCGCAACCGACCGCGGCGGCGGCGCGCAAAGCGATTTATCCGGTATGAGCGTTGTGTCCTGCCGCTTCGGCGGCCCGGAGAACGGTGTCGACATATTGTCCCTGCTTGCAAGCCAGCATGTCTTCGATATCTCGGGGGAGCGCCGCAGGCTTGTCTACGTGCCCGCCGCGCCGATTCCGATGTCCGGGGGGCTCGTGCTCGTGCGCGAAACGGCGGTAACGCCGATGCCGGATATGAAGGTGGACGATCTGCTGAAAATATACGTATCGCTCGGCGCATTGGCGCCGGAGGTGATATCTGGGGCCATTGTTACACCTCTGGCGGCGCCGCAAGCTCGCGGTGGGCATGAGCCGGGTGCCGCTAACCCTGCCATTGAGCGGGCTTCCAGCGTTTAGCCTTGGACGCCTGCGGGAATTTTTGACCGGCGTTAACGGCAGCGTAGACAGGCAGCCTGAAGCGCATTATAGGTATGTCTCGCGAAAGCGGGCGCATAGCTCAGTTGGTAGAGCAGCTGACTCTTAATCAGCGGGTCCAAGGTTCGAGTCCTTGTGCGCCCACCACTTTCGCAAAGAGAAATCAAAGACATAAGCTAAACCGCGTAAAGGCGCCCCGGAACGGTTTGGGGCCGGTTTGAAGCCGGTTTGAAAATTATGTTCCCGATTTGGCCTTGAAGGCCACCAATTTCGCGACAGCGTTCTCGGCCTGGGCGCGCGTCCTCGTCCAATACTTTTCCAGGATCGAGTTGACGGACTTAAGCGAGTGTCCGGTGATTGACGCAATCTCTGGGACGGTGCACCCGGCATCAGCCAGATTGACAACCGCAGTCCCCCTAAGATCGTTGAAGTGCAGATCGGAAAGGCCGGCGCTGCCGAACGCCTTCGTCCATGATGCCCTGAAGCCGTCCTCTGTCCACGGGCAACCGCGCGAGTTCGTCAAGATCGTCACGGCCCGCCTTGGCATCTCCGCAAGCAATGTTGCAAGGTCGCCCTTAACCGGGATTTGGACGCGCGCATTGGTCTTCCCCTGCTTCAGAACGAGCCAGCCCTCGCGCGCCTGCGACCATGTGAGCTTGAGCAAGTCTCCTTGCCGCTGGCCAGTCAGCAGCGCCAGATCGAGCGCCCATGCCAACTCATGAGAACACGCCTTGCGCATGGCGGCGATGTCGGCGGTGAGCCATATCATTTCGCTCCGGTCAGCCTTGTATAGCTTCTTCGTCCTCGCCGGCGCTTGCCATTGGAGCAAGCCACGGTTAGCCCCCCAATTGAGGATCATCTTGAGCACCGTCCAGTGATAATCCTTTGAGCGCGGGCCGCACGTCAGGTTGTCGCGCCAATCGAGGAACGCGGCGTTGCAGCGCGCGTCCTTCAGCGCCTTGAGAGGTATGGTGCCGAACTTCTCCTCTATCGCGGCGATGTAGCGCAGGTAATCCTTGCGCGTCTTGGCCGGCCTTGATTTGAAGTCCTGGCTGGACTTATAGGCCACGATGACGGCCCGCAACGTGTCCTGGGGGACCGCCTTCTGAGCCGAGCGGGCGGCGTGGTAGGCCGCAACGAACTCAGGGGTTCCAGGTTCGCCAAACAGACGCGGGCCGCCTCTCCAGGCGTAGTAATAGGTGCATCGCGTGCCATCGGCGAGCCGCTTTGTCGACCATGCAAGACCCGGGAGGTCAACCATTTCAAGTTTCATTCGCTTGTCGTTGGTTCCATTGCGTCCAGAAGTCCCCGCCCTCGCCAAGACCGGAAAGCCGGTCAAAGGCCCGATCCAGGGCCTTGAGATCGTATAGCCCGATGAGCGCAACCGGCGAAGGGATAAGATTGAGTTTCCTGAGCGCGTTCCATCGCGCCTTGTCGAGCCCGAAATATTCCTGGGCGGCCTTTTCCGTGACGAAACGGCGCGGGATGACATGTGCCGCTGTTTCCATCTCGCTCATAGGCAACCTCCCTGCGTCAGTGCCTCCAATATCGCCCGCTGCCGGTCGATCTTGATCGCCGCGTCCTCCTTGCGCATCTTCCGCGCGCGGACCAAGGCCGGAAAGGTGCTCTCCCGCCGCCTAAGCTCCTCGCGCGCATCCTCGATCATTTCGTCCAGCGTCACGCCTGCGATCACAGCCGCCTCCCGCCAGGATAACGCGGCTC
>JBNKTW010000136.1:0-33822 GCA_050298295.1 Rhodomicrobiaceae bacterium | reverse complement strand
GCCGAACCACTACCGCTCCGGTGCGCCTGACCCGCCACGGGCTGATTCAGCAGCTTGGAGACTTCGGAGGCGGCGGCTCCGGCGGCCTGGTCGGCCACCTCACCCCAGGCGCCATCCAGGCTCCCGGCGACGATCTTGTTGTTCTGCACGACCGTCTTTTCCATCTGGCGGCCGGACGGATCGATCACGGCCCAGCGGATGGTGATCGGCTGCTGGCCATTCGCCGCGCTCCCAAGCTCGACGATGCCCTGAATTTTGTAGGCGCCGCGCTTCGGAGAGGACGAAAGCTTGATGCCTTGCTGCTTCAGAGCCCGCTTCATGGCTTGGGAAAGCGAGGTTCTGCCATCGCCAGGCGCGCCGGTGACAGCCGGAACGACAGCGACAACCTCCGCCGGAGCTGTATGCCTGACAGGGGTGGGAACCTCGACCGCGGAAGCCAGCGAAGGCGTCTCCTGCCTAGTGGCGCGGCGGGCTGGCCTGCGCTGGGGCTCATGCTTGGCGGCAACCTTCGCGGGCGCCGATGCAGGCGCTGTGCTCGCCACCGCGGCTGGCACGGACTCCGGATTATCGAGCCAAGCTGTCACTACGGTCGCGGATTTTGCCGTGACCTGCTGCACGCCTTCGCCGGTGACATGTCTCCAGGAATTGCGGCTATGCTTCCGGGACACCGCTTCCTCGCCGCCGAAGCTGCCAACCTTGTTACCGGCCTTGTCGGTAACATCGAAGGTGTAAGCAACCTTGGTCCCGTGCCTGCGATCAGATTTCGCCTGATACACGGGCTTGATGACGTATCGCGCATCCTTGGCCTCGACGACCTGCACGCCTTTAGCTCTCAGGGATGCAACGAGCTGCTCGTTAACTTTGCTTGCGTATTTCTGCGGCAGGCCCTCCGCTGGCGAAAGGGCGACTGCTGGTTTGGCCTTCAGGCTCGCGTCGGCGCTACCGCCTATATGAAAGAGGCTTCCCCCGCAGCCGGCGAGTCCGGCTAGCATAAGCGCCCCAGTCAAGAACGACACGGCACGACGAGCTGCGCTCTGCGCGGCCGACTGGATCTCGCGCGTCACTTGTCCACTCCTTGCTTTTTCGGTTTAGCACGGCGGTACACATGACACTAATACCCGGCACAACTCCCCCCGCCGAATCTCGTAACGTTTGAAATCTAGCCACCGCGCTTGACCTCGTCCAGCGAGCGGACCTTGCCGCAGGACTATGTCAGCAAAATTCTGCCAAAATCGGCCGCAACCGGCATGGTTATCCACATCATCGGAGCGCGATTACGGAAATTTGGCGGCCATAACCCGCCTCGGACCTGTGCACGGAGCGCCGGTAACTGTACAAAATTGATTCGTTTTTGTAGGTGCACACGCCTATGTCATGAACGCTGGCAACGCCCCTATTCAATAGCCGCTCGCGCACATAGGCCGGGAGGTTGAAGTGCGGTTTGCCGCTGGCGCCTTCCACAAAATAGCGCCTGTTGGCCTCGCCACCGGCAACGAACGCGGCCTTGAATTCCGGGCTAACCTCATAGGCGGCTTGCGATATTGTGGGGCCAACGGCCGCCGCGATGCGCTCCGGCCGGGCGCCGAGGCTTTCCATGGCCTCGATTGCGCTGTCCGTGATGCCCGCCTTCGCGCCCCTCCAGCCCGCGTGCGCCGCCGCGATCACACCGGCCTCCCGGTCGGCCAGCAATACCGGCGCGCAATCCGCCGTGAGTACGGAGAGGGCAAGTCCGGGGACATTCGTAACCACGGCGTCCGCCTCCGGAGCTTCGCCCGGCTTCCAGGGCGCGGTGATGATCAGCGCCGTTGCGGAGTGAACCTGCCTCGGGCCGGTCAGCATTCCGGGTTCCACGCCGAGCTTCGCCGCCACCCGCGCCCGGTTTTCCTCAACGCGGTGCCGTTCGTCCGCGGACCCGCGGCCGCAGTTCAAAGAGGCGTAAATGCCCTCTGACACACCGCCGGTGCGCATAAAGAAACCGTGGGCGATCCCGTCCGCCCTCAGGTTGTCCGCTGCAAAGAAAGCCACCTCTCCGGCACCGCGTTCCTTCTCCATGAACCCCTTCAATCCTTCAAAAAGCTTCTTACTCAAATGGCGGCAGAGGGCCGGGGATGCCACCCATCAGCACAACGGTCTTAAAAAGCGCACCCATCTGGGCGGGGCTGACAAGCCTGGTGATGCGGCTTTGTATTTCCGCTGCCTGTCCGGGCGATGCGCGGCGCAAGAGCTGCTGCGCCCTCGCCTCAAGCCCAAGCCGCAGCAGCCATTCGCCCATCGCCATGGGGCCGGATGCCGATAGTCCCAAGGCTTCCGCGTACTGCAACAGGCTGGAGAAATCGACATGCGCGGTGAGATCGGCCTCGCCCGGAGCTTCGAACAGGCTTGCATAGCGATGCCGCCTCACCGCTTGTACGGTGTCGCCGTGAACGGGTTGCGAATAACCGTAGTCTATAATGAGCGCGGCGAACGGCGCGCCGGTAGCGCGGGCCGCGAAGTTTTGAAGCACGCCAACGGCGCCGGGCCTCGTCTCAAGGATGGCGCCGTCGTCAAAGTCCCCCCTCATCCTGTCTCTCTCCCCGAGGGGAGAGACGACGCCCGGACTATCCCCGGCGAGAATTCCAGCGTCCCTTCCCCCCTCGGGGAGAGAGACAGAGTGAGGGGGGACTTCCATCCCAACCGGGCTTAGCACGAACTCGAAGCTTCCGTCCTTGAATACGACCGTGCGCTCGCGCCAGAGCTGGGCAGCCTCGTCGAACACGAACTGCCGGACGGGCAGGCAGTCGAAAAACTCGTTCGCGATTACGATGGCCGGTCCCGCCGGCACCTCCTCGATGCGCTCATGCCAGCGAACGGGGCAAGGCGCTCCAGCCAGGGCGGCTTCCTGCGCGGCCCGCAGCGGCTCCGATGTTTCGATGAGGTGGACGCTAGCGCATTGCATGAACGCCGGGAGTACGCGAAGCGCGCGCAGCGCATCCGCCATGAGCGTTCCGCGCCCAGGGCCAAGCTCGATCAGCCGCACCGCGCCGGGCTGGCCCATCAGCCGCCAGGTCTCGCCCGCCCACAGGCCAATCAGCTCGCCGAACACCTGCGAGATTTCCGGCGCGGTGATGAAATCGCCGCCGCGCCCGAGCGGTTCTCTCTTCCTGTAATATCCGTGCTCGGCATCGTAGAGGCACGCTTCCATATAATCGTGCAGCGTGAGCGGCCCTTCTGCCGCGATTTTGGCGGCAAGCTTCCGGGCGAGCGGCGTCAAGCGGGGGGATGTTGCGTTCTGGGAGGACATTATCCGCCAAGATAGTTCTTGGAGTAGCGGTATGCCAAGGTCCGCGCGAGGCCTCCAGCGCCAGGAAACAGGTTCGCGCGCGTGACGCCGATATCGTGCAGCTCTTTCATGATGGCTTTCTTGCCGGTGGCCTCAATCGCGATGGCCGTCAGGAACAAATCGGCGCGCTTCATGAAGAAGACGAGCTTGTCGAGCGGCTTCGTCTCCTTGCCATGCACAGTCCAATAGATGTTTTGCGCATTGTAGGCGCGGCTTGAACGCATCGGCTTGAACGCCATGGGCGGCGCGGCTTCCGGCAGCGCGGGTCCATCCAGTGCATCGAGCTTGACGGTGTACCCTTTGAAGTATGCGCTATCCACCGGCGGCACGAATAGGAGATCGCTGGTGTGCTCGTTCATGATCCAGGGGTTCAGCACCCAGACCCGGCCATCGTCCCCGCCCAGGCTTTCGACCGCCATGAATAGCGCAGCCAGCGGGTTCGCGGACCATTCGATGATGCGCGTCGGCATCCCCGCCGAATGGGCGCTCGCAAGAATCTGCCAATCCGCGAGCGCGCCAGTGGGCGCAAACTCCGCGCTCATCTGCCGCCAGTCGCGCAAGACCTCCCGCTCGTGCTCCGGCTTGATGCCCGATTTGTAGAAGGATGGAACCAGATCGCCCTTGAAATCGGGCTGGCCCAGATACCAAGGCGTTGCAGGCGTCGCGTGCAGCCCGAGCTTGTACCTCGGGTCCGCGACGGCGGAGAGAAATCCGGCAACCGAGGTTACGCCCGCCATGGCCGCCTACACCTCCGCCGGAGCCGCGGCCCTGGCTTTCTCCGTTTCCGCGGGCGTCCTTCTCACAGCCGTCGCCGCCAGATAGACACCGTATGCGATCATCGGCAGGGAATAGATCATCCCTACGGACAAATAGGAAGCCGTGAACCAGTCGGTCCTATCCGGCTCCTTGAAATACTCAACGAAGGTGCGGAACACGCCATAGGCCATTAGGAAAACACCTGCCGTGAGCCCAGGAGAGAGAAACGAGCGGCGGCTGTGCGTGAAAAAGCGCAGCAGGAAGAACATGACCACGCCTTCGAGGAGCGCCTCATAGATTTGCGTGGGATGGCGCGGCCCCAGGGCGTGGTGAGCCCTCACGAGCACTGCGCTGGGGAACTCCACCGCCCAGGGCACATCCGTCAGCCGGCCGTAAATCTCCGCGTTGACGAAATTCGCGATGCGGCCGAAGAACAGGCCGAATGGCGCGGCCGCCGCCGACAAGTCCATGAGCGAGCGCACGGGAATGTGCTGGCTGCGCGCGAACAGCAGCACCGCGAGCCCCACGCCCAAGAGCCCGCCATGGAACGCCATGCCGCCTTCCCAAATCTGGAAGAACATTAGCGGGTTTTCGAGCAACGCCATTGGCTCGTAAAACAGGAAGAAGCCGATCCGGCCGCCAAGCACGGTGCCAACCGCCGCCCAAAACAGAAAATCGTCCGCTTGCAGGGGCTGCACCGGCGCCGGCCCGCCCCACAGCCGCGGCTGCTGGCAAAGCCTGCGCATGTAATACCAGCCGAGAATCAGCCCGGCCGCATAGGCGAGGCCGTACCAGCGTATTCCGAAATCGCCGTAAATGTGGATCGCCACCGGGTCGCTGATGGGAAACGCTATCGCCATCTGGTCCATGAAAAGCCTCGAATGCCGCCGCCCTGCGCGCCTGTCTTAGCAGGGGCCGCCGCGCCGCCAAAGCAAAAGATTTGTGCCAGCCCCGCATTTATCCAGCTTAATGCCGGTGTCCAAAGCGTGATCGAGAAATGCGTTGGCAAGCCGGGAAAATCAGGTACACTTTAAGAAGATCGAGTAGGTTTCGCTTCAAAGTCTACGGCTAGCCGGGGAGAGATTATGAGGTTTTTTCCTCTCGCGTATGCGTTTCCGGTCATATTCTGTTTTCATCAAGCTTCGGCGGAGGCCCCTGATTTTTTTCACGAAAGGATCGATACCATTGCGGGCCGGTTCACGTCCTTAGATATTCCTGACCTGGAGAAGATTCAACTGCCGCAGGAACAAGCGGACGGCTCATATATTTTCATCTATGTTTGGCTTCCCAAGACCCACAAACCGACCAAAGAGTCGTTCGAAGCGAATGTCGGCGACTATTTCGATGTGCTGGGAGCGCAGTACGGAGTTTATTCCGGCTGGTGCTACGCCAGGAAGCCGGAATCCCATATCAGCAAAACTGACAACGGCGAAATCGGCGTGATGCGCATCTGGGCGCTTGGCTATCACGGCCGCGAGCCGCGCAGGAAATGCCTCGGGGGTAAGCCGGGCGCGGCGGGCCGTCTCGGCCAGACCCAGGTGTACAAAGACCCGCGCTCCGGCCTTCTGACCATGGTGCGTTCGGGGCACCCGACGCGTTTCCCGGCTGTCGGGGAAGAGGTTCGATAGAGGCTTGCCCCCTCCCTCATCCTGCCGCCCCGGACAGCGGAATAACCCCTGCCATCCGGGTTATGCGGCGCCGATGAAATCGAGCTCAAGCCGGCGCCGGTGCGGCGCTGTTCGATGCTCGATCAGATAGACCTCCTGCCAGGTTCCCAGCGCCAGCCGGCCGCCGCGCACAGGCAGCGAAAGCTGCACCGCGGTTAGCATGGTCTTGATATGCGCGGGCATATCGTCCGGGCCTTCGCTACGGTGCCGGTAGTGCGCGCCTTCTGGCGCAAGTTTCTTCAGCATGGCCGAAAGATCGGCCAGCACATCGGGGTCGGCATTCTCTTGCACGCAAAGCGAAGCCGAAGTGTGGGTGCAAAACACCGAAAGAAGTCCGGAGCCGGCGCCCTGGCGCGCAAGGAAACGCTGCAGCTCGGACCCTACCCCGTAGAAGCCCGCCCCGCGCGTCTCGATGCTCACTGTGCCGCTAATGTGACGAATGCCCGCGCTCATGATTACGATTTCTCCAAAAAAATAGTCCGATTTTAGCCGGCGTTTACGCCGTGTTTGCATTTCCTAAGCATAGTAACGGCTTAGTAGCCGAAAAGCACCTTCAAGGGGGGCCGTGGAAGAGCACGCGTTTTAGAATCTATGTCTCAGCAAGGCACAGCGAAAGCCGGGGGTGGCGGCAGCGCCAGCAACGGCAACGGTAGCGGGACGGCCAGGGAAGACTTGGCCGCCGGGACCGCGCGCGAAAACGTTGCAGGGACAGACCCTTTGGCTGGGGATAGCCAATCCCCAGTTTTCGGCGATGGCCAGAGCGAGGCGGAGGCTCAGCTTTACGCCCACCACGATCGGGTGAGCAATTATAAGCCTGCCAGCGGTTTTCCGCCGCTCGACGAGTTGCACGCCAGGTGGAACGAGGCGTCTTACCGGGAGAGCCCGCTTTATCCGCGTCCGGAAGAGGAACTGGTCTTTTCTCTTCCCGGCGTTGACGAAGTTCTGGGGCTGGAGGCGGAACTGGACGGCGAGCCCCGCCATGACTTGTTGTGGATCGACCATCGCTTCACCGAGCTCAAACAGCTTCTTTTGCGGAAGGACGAGGGCCAGCGCGAGCTTGAACAGATCAAAGCGAGCCTTGGCGTAATTCTCGTCCGCCTGGAAAAGCTGGCGGCCGAAATGCCCAACGGCAAGACCCTGGAGTCTGTAGAAAACAAGATCGATACGCTGTCCGGTTCCGTCGAGGCAGCGCGGGAGCAGGCCGCAACCGACGCCAGCCGGATTTCGCGGGCCGCCGAAGAGCTTCTGGCCGCTAGCGCCAGGTTTCAGGAAGTGCCCGCGAGGTTCGAGGCGGCCGCGCGCCGTACAGTGGAAGGCCTGGGGCAGACCGTGGCCGCGACTGCGTCGCGGGCGGCGATGATGACCGCGCATCAGGTTGGCGCGCAGCAGCCGGCAGCGGGGGGTGATACGGCCGGGCGCTTGGAGGCCGAACTGCGCGCGCTGAACCTGCAGTCGCGCGAGTCCGGTAAGCGCACCGAGGCGGCGCTCGACCGCGTCCATAGCACGCTCAAGGATTTTCTCGGCCGGGACGCTGGTGGTACCCACGCCGATGACAGCACGCAACCTCCCAGAAACAGCACGCAACCTCCCAGAAAAAGAACAGGCCTGCACGTGCCCATCTCCGGTAATTCCGCCGTCTACAAGCGCGGCGACACGGGTTTCGGCGCCGCCCCCGCAAGCGAGGCGCGTCTCGACACACTTCTCCGGCGCGATCCACCGCCCTCAGATCCCGCCCTTTACGAGGCATTGCGCGAGGCGGACCGGAAGTACGGCCGGAAAAAGCAGCACGAGAGGCCGGAAACAGCCGGCGCGCGGCCGGCTTTCGGGGGTGCGTATGCGCTCCCTGGCGACGAGAAGACCGCGCCGCTGGGCGGTATAGCCGCCGTCGCATTCATTCTGCTTCTGGTGAGCGCCGCGCTTTTCTACCTTCACATGAAGGGCCGCATCGGCGTGCGCATTTCGGAAGTGCCCGCGGCGATCCAGCAGCTTGTTCATGCGCCCGCGCGACCGGCTCCTGCGGCAGTGGCGTCCGCCTCCAGCGCGCGGCAGAAGAGCCCCGCGCTATTGGCCGCCGCCGATGACAGCCGCGGCGCGCAAGCCCCTTCCTCCGCCGGGGCACTGGAGGCGCTTGAAACCGCCGCCCGCAACGGCGAACGCGACGCGCAATTCCGCATCGGCGTGCGTTTCCTGAACGATGACGGCATGAACGGCGGCCGGGCGGCGGCCGCGCGCTGGTTCGCCAAGGCCGCGGCTCAAGGGCATAGCGAAGCCCAATTCATGCTGGCGTCGATGCTTGAGCGTGGCGCGGGCGTGGAAAAGGACGAAGCGAAGGCCATCGCGCTTTACCGGCAGGCGGCGAACGCAGGGCATGTGCGCGCAATGCACAATCTTGGCGCGATGCTGCTGAAGAACGCCACCGCGCTGACATATCGCGAGGCGGCCTCGTGGTTCGGGCGGGCGGCGGAGGAGGGCTTCCCCGACAGTCAGTATAATCTTGCGCTGCTCTACGAGCACGGACTAGGCATCGAGCAGGATTTGTCCCGCGCCTATCAGTGGTATGTCGAGGCGGCGAAGGGCGGGGTGAAAGAAGCGGCGGTGAAGGCCAGGCAGCTCCGGCGTATGCTGCCTTCCGCGCAAAATGCTCCAAGCGGCGGGAAGGCCGGCCAATCTAGTTCCTGGCAGCCGGTGATTGTAGTCACGAAGAAAAGCACTAGCCCCGGTGGCGCCGGCCGGGGCTGATCGATCCTACATGGCACGCGCCCATCAAGGCTTGACGGTTGTCTCCCTCTGACAGGTTCATCCACGCGGTCCCGCCGGATTTGCCGCGATCCTTGCCGGAACCCTTTCCATATATGCCTGCCAGTGAGCCCGGAACCCCAAAACCAATCCCTGATTCCGGATTGCAATAGTAGCGGCTCCGCCCCTACGATAACGGATGTTCCGCTGCGGCAACCCAGTATAGACTTATAAGTAATTAGAGGGCGGCAATGAGAAGCGTTTTGTGCGTGGTTATACTATTTGCGATCTTACTGAAGACTGCTCCCGCCGCCACGGCGGAGAACCTCCGAAGCGCGTGCAGGAGAGATTACCTCGCCTATTGTTTCGGCGTGAGGCCCGGCGGCGGGCGCATTGCCGCTTGCCTTAACCGGCGCCGGTCCAGGCTAAGCCCAGCCTGCGCCAGGGCGCTGAAACGCGGCGCCGGGTGCCTGCGGGACTACCGGAGACTCTGCCCTGGCGTGAAGCCAGGGGGCGGTGCGCTGCGCGCCTGCCTGAAGCGCCATCGCCAAAGGCTTCGCCCCGCCTGCGCCAAAGCCATTGGCGGTTAAGTGCCCCAATCGATGGGCGGCGATCCTGCCTGTATGAGCTTACACAACCTGGGAAATTTGCGCCGGCAAGTGCCGGGAAACCGGCACACAGGCCTTCACATGCCTGTCATCAAACGGGGCTAAGCGTCCCGGAACTCTAATTGCGAAGTTCAAGGACGGGTATGCCGGAGACGCTGTTGGTATTGGGGGGTATCCTCGGGTTGACGCTGTCCGGCCTGCTGGCCAGCACAATCGCCTTCGATAAGTTCAAGTTCTGGCCCACGCCTAGCAACCGTACTTGGCAAAGCTTCCTGTTCTGGGGCCTGTTCCGCGGCCTGAACGTGACCACGCTGGCCTTGGCTGTCATCTGCTGGCAGCCCTGGCAGGAGTTCTCCGTGCTACGCGGCGCGGGCGCGGGCTTTGCGCTTGTCTGTTTCGGTCTCTACGCCTGGGCGCTGCACGCCCTTGGCCGCGCCAATGTCTATTGCGGCCGCAACGGGCTCGTCACCGGCGGCATCTACGCCTGGACGCGCAATCCGCAATACGCAACGGCGATCCCGGCCTATCTGTGCCTGGCGCTTGCCTGTTCCTCGGCCGCTGTCTTTGCAACTTCATCCCTGCTCGCGCTTTGTTTCGTGCTGATGGCGTTTGCCGAGGAGCGCTGGCTTGAAACCGCCTACGGCGCCGATTACCGGCGCTACCGGCGTGAGGTTGCCCGCTTCTACAATTGGCGCCACGCGCTGGCGCTGCTCAAACAGGCGGCGATGCCAGAAAGGCAGGCCGCCGAGGAACCGGTCTCCGAACGGCCTTAGCCCCGCGTTCCGCCGGAGATCTCTTGTCCAAGCAGCGAGCAGATAGGAACGAAGCGATGCCAAAGGACAGTAATCCGGATGGGAGCCGGCCCAGCGAACCCAGCCAGTACCGGACGCTTTTCGTGTCCGATCTTCACCTGGGCGCGCGGGCCTGCCAGGCGGAGGCCTTCCTCGATTTCCTCCGTTACCATGAAGCGGGGACCATTTATCTCGTAGGAGACATCGTCGATTTCTGGAGTTTGAGGCGCACGCCCCTCTGGCTTCAATCGCACAACGACGTGCTGCAGAAGCTTCTGCGTAAGGCGCGCAAGGGCACGCGGGTGGTTTATGTCCCCGGCAACCACGACGAAGCGGTGCGCGGCTATTGCGGGATGACCTTCGGCGCCATAGAAATTCACCATGACGCGGTGCATGAGGCGGCCGATGGGCGCCGCTACCTCGTCATGCACGGCGACGAGTTCGATGTGGTTGTCCGCTATGCGCGCTGGCTGGCGCTGCTCGGCGACCGCTCCTATGAATTCGCGCTCTGGTGTAACCAGCCCCTCAATTTCATCCGGCGCCGGCTCGGCCTGGGCTTCTGGTCACTCTCCGCCTATCTGAAGCTGCGCGTGAAGGGCGCGGTGAATTTCATCGGCGAATTCGAGCACGCGATCGCAGCGGAAGCGAAACGGCGCGATGCCGACGGGGTAATCTGCGGTCATATCCACCACCTGGCCGACCGGATGATCGGCGGGGTCCGTTACATTAACTGCGGCGACTGGGTCGAAAGCCTGACCGCAATCGCCGAGGATCACAGCGGCGCGTTCCATCAAATCCGCTGGCAGCAGGCTCCTGTGAAGCCTGCGCGAGTTGCGGCCTTGCCCGCTCCGCTACCCGCTATCGAGACAATGCCGGCCCAGTTTGCCGCAAGCGGACTTGCCGCGAGTTGGGCCGGTGCTTCCAGCAAGCCGCTGGCGAATGCCGCGGCGCACGCCCGCAAAAACATATCTACCGTGGAATAACTCAAGGAGGGTCGAATTGGCTAACGTCGCGGAGGCAAAGAGGTCTACGAGCACCGCCATGATTGGCGCCGCCGTGTGCCGGAGCAAGCCCCTTTCCGCCGAGGGACTGCGCGAGCGGCTCTTCACGCTGGCATTCTCGAATCTGGTCTATGCGCAAATATGGGAGGACCCGGCGGTTGACCTTGAGGCGCTGGCGCTCGACAGCACGAGCCGCGTTGTCACCATAGCCTCGGGCGGCTGCAACGTGCTGAGCTATCTCACTGCCAGCCCCGCGCATATCGCAGCGGTGGATATTAACGGAGCGCATGTGGCGCTCAACCGGCTCAAGCTGGCCGCCGCCCGGCACCTGCCGGATTACGATTCCTTCTACCGCTTCTTCGGCGCCGCAAACGCATCCGGAAACGTCGCAGCCTTCAAGCGGCACATACTGCCTCATCTCGATCCGCAAACGGCGAGCTACTGGCAGTCGCGTTACGGCTTGCGCCGGCGCCGCCGCATCAAGCGGTTCACCAGCAACTTCTACCGCGCGGGACTGCTTGGCACCTTCATCGGCGCGAGCCATCTCGTGGCGCGGCTGAACGGCGTCAATCCGCGCGTGATGCTCAAGGCGCAAACGCTCGAAGAGCAGCGCCGCATCTTCGAACAGAAATTCGCGCCGCTATTTGAAAGGCGGGCGCTGCGCTGGCTGGTCAACCGTCCCGCCTCGCTTTATGGGCTCGGCATTCCGCCCGCGCAGTACAAGGCGCTGGCCGGCGAGAGTGGCATGGCGGACGTGCTCAAGAGGCGCCTGGAACGGCTGGCCTGCGGCTTTCCGCTATCCGAAAACTATTTCGCCTGGCAGGCGTTCGGCCGCCGCTATGCGCCGTCTGGCGGGCCGCTGCCGCCCTACCTGGACCGGGCGAATTTCGAGCTGGTGCGGGAGAACGCGCCGCGCGTCTCGGTTCACCACGCCTCTTTCACCGATTACCTTGCAGGCTCGCCAGACGGCAGTTTGGACCGGTACATTCTCCTCGATGCACAGGATTGGATGAACGACGCAACGCTGACTGGCCTGTGGGAGGAGATCACCCGGACCGCCAAGCCCGGCGCGCGCGTGATCTTCCGCACGGCCGGCGAGGCGACGATCCTGCCAGGCCGCATACCGGAACGCATCCTCTCGCGCTGGCATTACGCAGAGGAGCTTTCCCGCGAGCTTACCCTGAAGGACCGTTCCGCCATCTACGGCGGTTTCCACCTTTACGTTCTGCGGGGATAAGTGCGATGCGGGCCGCCGCCACAGCCGCGGAGAAGATGGACGCCATCTACCGCCGCCAGCGCTACATCTACGACGCCACGCGGCGCTACTACCTTCTGGGCCGCGACCGGCTGATCGCTAGCCTCAAGCCGCCGCCCGGAGGGACGGTGCTTGAGGTTGGCTGCGGCACGGCCCGCAATCTCGTCCGGGCCGCGAGGCGCTATCCCGACGCGCGTTTTTATGGCCTCGACATCTCGGAGGCCATGCTCAAGTCCGCGCGCACCTCCGTTTCGCGGCACGGCCTGCGGGCGCGCGTTGTCTTAGGCCAGGGCGACGCCACGGCGTTTCAGGCGTCCGCGCTTTTCGGGCGCGACGGCTTTGACCGAGTCTATTTTTCTTACGCGCTGTCCATGATCCCAGTCTGGGAGGACGCGGTTAGACACGCCATTGCGCAGCTCGCACCGCGTGGAGAACTGCACATTGTCGATTTCGGCGATTTCGCATGCTACCCCGCACTTCTGCGGCGCGCCCAGCTTGCCTGGCTGCGCCGCTTTTCCGTCGTGCCAATCCCTGGCATGCAGGAAAAAATCGTTACCCTGGCGGAAGAGGCGGGGCTTACTGCAACCTCCGGAAGTCTCTATGGCGGCTACTCGATCCTGATGTGCCTTCGCCGCCAGTAGCTGCGCCTGGGCGCGGCGCCCGGCGAAGTGAGGCCGAATGAAGGCATCCACATGTTTTCGGCTTGGGTATCGCTTCAAATTCAACATACCGCAGCTCCCGCGCCACTGTGGCAATAAGACTGGCCAAAATTTGATCTCGATCAAGAAGGCTGTAGTAAAGCCGTGGCAACTGCATAAACGACTCTCCCAGTCTCCCAGGGGACGCAAGATTTACGGAGCAGGAGTTGCTAGGATGTTGAAAGTCGATGCCATTGCCTCGGCCGAAGCGGCGCGGGAGCCATTTTGCTTTTTTGTGACGCAAGTTCTCGGCGAGAACGATCTGGAGAAGATCCGCACGGATTTTCCTGGCATTAAGAAGCCGGGTATCTTCCCGCTGGAGGATCTGGAATACGGCCCGGCCTTCGCCGCGGTCATCGAAGAGATGCGGTCGCCGGAGTTCACCGCGGAGGTCGGCAAGCAGCTAGATATCGACCTCACCGGCCTGCCGACCATGATCACCGTCCGGGGCCATGCCCAGTCTAAGGACGGACGCATCCATACCGATACGAAGGACAAGGTAGCAACCTGCCTTCTGTACCTCAATGGCGCGTGGGACAATAGCGGCGGGCGCTTACGCGTTTTGCGCAGTGGCCACGATATCGAGGACTACATCGCTGAGGTTCCGCCAAACGGAGGCACTTTGCTCGCGTTCAAGGTAGCGGACAACTCTTGGCACGGGCACAAGCCCTTTGTCGGCGAGCGCCGCTACATTATGATGAACTGGATGCGCTCGGACGCCGCCCGCTCGCGTCAGTATGGCCGCCACAAGCTGTCGGCCAAGGTGAAGCGGCTCATTCCATTCTTCTACAGTGGAAAGTGATATGACCGGTACAGTAAACCCCGTCGCTGAGAGTTTTCTTGCGTGTCTTGCGCGTTCGAAACACGCCACCGAGCCTTTCAACTATTGGCTCCTGGAAAATCCGCTGCCCGTAGAGGATGCGGACGCGATAGCTGCTTTGCCGTTCGCCCCGCCACCGAAGCCTGTTTTCAATGGCCGCCGCGAGACCAACAACTCCACGCGCGTCTACTTCAACGCGGAAAACCAGGCCAAGTTCGAAGTCTGCCGCCGCGTCGTGGCCGGGTTCCAGGACCCGCGCGTGCGCAGCGCCATCGAGCAGGCGACGAAGACCGATCTTTCGGACGGCCACTTGCGGATCGAATACTGCCAGGATACCGAAGGCTTCTGGCTGGAGCCGCACACGGACATCTTCGTGAAGAAGTTCACGATGCTGGTTTATCTTTCGGACGATCCCCGGCTCAAGCTCGCGGGCACCGACGTACATGGCGGCCCGCCGGACTATCCCTATATCTGCTCGGCGCCTTACGGGAAAAACCTTGGGGTGATCTTCATTCCGGGGCCCAATACCTGGCACGCCGTGGGCAAGCGCCCGCTTAACGGCGCCATCCGCAAACACATCATCATCAATTACGTCGCATCGGAGTGGCGGGATAAATACGAGCTGGCGTAGGGGGGCCGGGCCAGCTCGGCGAGGCGGAGCGAACCCGAAGCGTCGCTCCGCCGAGTCTCCCCGTCCTACGGCCGGGCCGCAGCCGCATCCGGGTGCCCCCTCGTGGGCAATGCCCGCATTTTTGGCGGCACCCCGCGTGACAGAGCCTGCCTACGGCCGCTCGCAAGCCCAGCCCGCCTCCTTCTTCAACAAGAAGCACTCTCCTCCAAAGCCTGGAAAAGCGGCAGCCTTAGCAGCGTGCCGTGAGTTGGGATTGCTGTTCCCCAGAGGCACCGGCTTGGGGCAAACTTGGCGGACTATTCTAGCGGCAGGTTGAGCATTTCTTCCAAGGATAGCCGCAACCGCTTTGTCTCATTGCCCATGACGGTTTCATTTCACTGGCGGACTGTTGTCCGCGGAGCG
This sequence comes from Rhodomicrobiaceae bacterium, assembly GCA_050298295.1. GTDB lineage: Bacteria > Pseudomonadota > Alphaproteobacteria > Rhizobiales > Rhodomicrobiaceae > Rhodomicrobium. The sequence continues at coordinate 19,138 of JBNKTW010000136.1, read as the reverse complement.
GGGTTTGGGATAAACGCTGGGGGCAAATCCGGTAGGAGAAGCTTTGTTAAAAAAAATAGAATTGAATTCCTGTTTTCACAGGCGTAATAATTAAAAGGTTTGCTGTGCGGGGGTGCAGGAATGTTGCGGCGCTATGGTGCACGCTAGAGTACACCAAAGTATCGCCTTGTCTGCGCGGAGTGTACCACAATGTTGCCTTCGCCTTTCCGGAAAGAGACATTCTTCCGGAGGAGGTGATATTTAGTTGAGACAAATTGTAATGAAGTTGTCATCAGTATTAACGTTACTGCATCCCACTAAAATCAGATCAGCTAATAGATCGTTTCTGAGGACTATCGCATATCTAGTTGTTGGCATAGTCACCGTTGATTATATTAGAAAAACAATGTGCGTCATCTGTGAAATTATTGTTTGCAAACGGCAAAAAATCTGTAAACTTACACTCAGATGGTGGGGCTTAGGACTGCTTCTATATGGCCTCCTTCGAAAGACGAATTGCGTATGTGGATTTTTATGGGATCTAGGAAATCACATAAACGCGAGTCGTTGGGCTTCATATTGTAGTTGCTCAGTTCGATCGCCAAGTAGGATGTGAACCGACTATGTCTGCCGGAAAAGATGAGGATGGCGGTAGGGACGCCAAGCGCATGAGGACCAAAGCCACAACGATGACGACCGCAGCCGTTTCCCCCGATGTGAAACCCGGGGGGCAGGGCCGTGTAAAGGATCCGTCGCGCGATAAACGTTTGGCCAGCAACCGCGGAGGGCCCACGGGCCAGGGCCGTGTCAAAGACAGGTCCGCCGATAAGCGGCTTGCCCAGAACCGGCCAGGACCGACAGGCCAGGGCCGGGTGAAAAACCCCAAGGAAGACAAGCGTCTTTCCGCCAACCGCGAAGGTCCCACCGGTCAAGGCAGGGTCAAAGACCCCAAGAGCGACCGGCGGCTGTCCGAAAACCGTCCAGGGCCCACCGGCCAAGGCCGGGTTAAAGATCCGGCCAGGGACAAGCGGCTTCGCGACAACCGGCCATAGCCGGTTGCAGCTTTTGCGTTTGCCGCCGCCACCCGATCTCTGGTGGAAATCCCAGGCGCATTCGCAGGAAACCATCTTGCGCGGAGCGCACACCTGAAGCAGACTGCTTGCGCAGGGGGCCGCGTTTTGCCCCCGATGCAGGGATTGCTGTTGCACTTGCGCCTTTTGCCAGGGAACAGTTTTGCGAGACCGTTGTTGCGCACTATGCACCGCGGTTCCCAGGCTTCTGCCAGATAGATAACTCATGCCGATGACCGACCAGAAAAAAACCGGCCGCCTCGCGAGCGCAGAGCCTCCGGGCGCGCGGGCCGGGCTGGACGAAAGGCTTGCCTCGGTGGTGTCGGCGTATCTCGACGGCGAGCTTGCGGGTAAGGAACTCGCGGAGTTCGAGGCGCTTTTACGGAACGATGAAGCGCTATCGCATGAGGTTGCCGGGATGCGGCGAATCAGCCAGCAGCTCACCACGCTCGGCACCGAAATTCTGGACGAGCCGATTCCAGACGCGATGCTGGAAGCATTAGCGCGGCTCGAAACAAAATGACGCGGGCCACGCGCCGCGCTCCCGCACCGGCGGGTTGGCGCCGAATCACAACGCGGGCTCGGCTTTTGCACATTTTCCATTGGCGTATTCTTCGAGACGCTGGCGCGCGCGGCTCAGCCTGCTTTTGACCGTGCCGGCCGGGCAGTTGCAGACCGCCGCGGCCTCCTCATAAGACAACCCCTCGGCGGCAATCAGCACAATCGCTTCGCGCTGCTCCGGGGCAAGCAGGCTCATGCCCTTCAGCACGTCCTGGAACTCGACATATTTCTCCTGCGTGGCCCGCATTTCCAGGCAGGCCGGATCGGCTTCGTCCAGGGGTGTGCTCTGGTGATATTTCCGGTAGCGGATACCGTTGTAAAAGCTGTTGCGCAGAATGGTGAACAGCCAGGCGCGCAGGTTCGTGCCCGCCTGGAACTTGCCGAGGTTCGACAGGGCCTTGAGAAGGGTGTCCTGAACGAGATCGTCGGACTGCTGCGCGCTTTGCGTCAGCGACAGAGCGAAAGCGCGCAGATTCGGAATCCAGGTCACCAGCTCGTCACGCAAAGCTGCGTGATCGTTCATCGCTCCCGCTCCTGCTTGGCGATCTCCTCGACGAGGCGGAGCATCTCTGCGGGCACCGGCTCATTGAGAACGGCCTCGTAAAACCGGACAATGCCGGCGGTGAAGCGCGCCTCGTCCAGAACGGCCCTGCCGGCTGGCGGTGTTGACCGGGGACCGCCGCCCCTACCATCGAACAGTCCAGGGGGCAGGGAGGCTGCGCGCGCCGCCAGCCCTAGCGGGGCGGTATCCCGTGCGTTCCCGCCTTGCGCGGTTTCTTGAGATGGGAGGAGCACCTTCTCCTCGCTCTCGCCGGATGCTGCCATAATGTCGAATCCTCTGCCCAGGCTTCCCGGCAGCCCAGACTATGACTGTCTTGCCTTGTGCCGCTCTTCAGTCCATGCAACACGCCCGGCGCGGGTTTGTTGCAAGGGGGGCGCAACTTTGCCGCGTTAATTGTCCTGGCCGATTACGCAAAGCGCCGCAAAGGAGTGGCAAGCGGGTTAACCGGGCGTTAAACCCGGAACAACTGGAATTCCGTTGCTCTCCACGAAGCGAGCCACCCTAGCGTGCGGCCTGACGCTTACCCAATACCAGCCGCGGAGCTTAGCGGGCTTACGGCGGCGGCCGCCCCCTCGGGAGCGCATCGCAGCCATTCGCAAATTGTACGCCCGCTTTCGCCCAACGGCCAAATTTCAGCTTTGGTGTGGCATTAGCGGGTATCCGGGGAATTCTTGCGAGGGAAACGATGTCTTCAGAGCTATTCAACAAAACGGCGACGCCCTTCACCGCGGGGCTTTTTTGGGTTTCGGCGGTTTCTGGCATCGCGCTCTTTTTCCACTTCGGCGGCCCGTACTTTCACGGAATGCACGAATGGCTCAGCATGGTCCTGCTGCTTCCATTTGTGCTTCATGTCTGGAAGAACTGGACGCCGTTCGTTGGCTACTTCAGGCGCGGCTGGCTGGTTATCCCCCTGGGGCTCTCGGTAGCCGCCGCCGTTGCTTTCGCCGTTCCGGCGCTGACCGGCGCGGAAAGAGGCGGCAATCCGGCCAGGCAGGCCGTCCGGCTCATAACCGGCGCCAAGCTTGCCGATCTTGCGCCGCTCTTGAAGCGCAGCCCGGACGAGGTCGCAACGCAGCTCCGCAACGCCGGCTACACCGTCAGTTCGAACGGGCAGACGCTCGCCGAAATCGCTGCGGCATCTGGCCGCGATCCACGCGCAATCCTGCACGCAGTCATGCGGGTTGCGAGAAGGCGCTAAAGAACCGGACGCCAGAAGGGATGACCATTTCACCCTCGTTTCCGCGAAAGCGGCAATCCATGTAATAACAACGCACTGTTCTGCGGAAATATGGGTCCGCGCATGGACGCTGGGATGACGCTAAGTAGCGGATTACACTGAGGGAATTACTCCTCATTCCGACCTTCTCCCTATGGGAGAAGGGACGCCCGAATGACCGCGGCGGCGGTTCAAGGGTTCCCTCTCCCGCAGGGACAGGGTGGGGGGTTGAATCCTTCGTATAATCAAGGATCTGCCGACTGTCTTGGCGCCGCGGCGGCAAGCTACCGGCCGCAAATCGCCTTGACGTGGGCCCACTCCCTCGCCGAGAGCAGAGGCGCCACCCGGTAGTAGGCCTGCGAGCGGAAAAGCTTCGCCCGCTTTTTCGAATCCGGATGGGTGCTTAAATAGCCAAACCCGCCACCCCCACTCTCAGTGGCCGCGTGCCGCAGGAAAAAGCTCGCGGCGGGCTTGGGGCTGACGCCGGCCTTCTTTAAAATGGCAATCGCGTGGGCGTCGGCCATCCGCTCGGCATCGCGGGAGTAGCGGAGCTGGAGCAGGAAAGCGCCGGCCTGAAGCGCGGTCCCCTCGCTGCCGGACCCCGAAAAGAGGGTAATCAGGGTCTGCATACCCACATTGCGCACGAACGCCGCCTCCGGGTCTCTCTCGATTTCATGCCCCATCTCATGGGCAAGCACACCCGCGACCTCTTCCGGGCTTCTTGCCTCCTTCACAAGGGCGGACAGCAAAACAATATGGCCTCCCGGCAAGGCAAAGGCGTTCGCAACCTCCGACTTCACGACGTGGAGGGTGAAGGGCCGCTTGTGACCGGCCGCCTTCTTGAGCCTGCTGAGGATGCGCTGCAGGGCCGCGTTTCCCCGCTGGTTCACGCATGACGGCGCGGCCGTGCCGAACACCTCGACGTTCTGCCGCCCAATCCTGCTAGCTATCTCTTGTGGGATAAGCTCAGCAATGGCTTTCGAGGTGCTGCCCCTGCCGAAGAGGAGCAGGGCGGCGGCGGTAATGACGATAACGGCCGCGGCCAGGCTCAGCCCCACGATTCTAAGCCGCAGCCTGTTCTCGGAGGTGTGCGGCGCCCGGCTTAAGACGAGAGCGGCGGCGCCTTTGCCTTCGATGAACAGGCTCTCGCGCGGGTACATCTGGTTGCGCAGAAGCGCGTCGCCGGCCTGCTTCAGGATAGGCGCGCCCGCGAGCAGGTCAGCGTAATGCCAGAAGCCGAGCTGGCCCGCTTGCGCGCTACCGAACTCGATGCCCCTCTCGTCAAAAACGGCGGTGACAGGGACGGCGCTCGCTTTTTCGCCGCTGCTCCACTGGCCTTTGAAGATGTCCTGGCTCACACCTAGAAGATCTCTATGCTAAACGCAGCTTCCATTCCGGCGCCTTGAGTGCCCGGCTCCTCCCTCGCCCGCAGCACCTCATCCAAATCGGCGGAACCCGTGAACGCGAAGCGGCTGGCGAGGTACCTGAGACGCCTAGCTTGCGCCACCGGACGCAGAATGCCAAGGCTCAAGAGGATGATAAGTGCGTTGGACACGATTAGCCAGAGGTAGCTCCCGGCATGCGCCTCAAGATCGCCGGTCAGCCCGCTGGCCTTGGTGGCTTTGGCGAAAACGTTGAGCTTGCGCGCTTCGAGCCAGCTCAGCCCAACGATTAGCGCCGGAACCACCACTAGAATAAATGCGCCATAAAGGGCGGGTCCAAACTGGGCCGCGGCTGCCTTGGCAGCTTCGAGTTCCGCAGACTCCCCGCCTTCGGCATGGATTGCCGCCTGCATAATCACCGAAAGAAGGATACTCAAGCCGGTAAAGCCGGGAACCAGGATAAGCCAGACGAGAGCAAAGGGGCCGTAAATCGGGCCCGAACTGCCCTCAAAGCGGAAGGGTTGCGATCCGAACCGCATGGCGTTCGTCAGCCTACGCCGCAGCGCCGTCGCGCGCCAGGGGTAGAGCCAAAACAGCGTCAGTCCGATGAGCAAGCCCGACCAAATGGACAGCCAAGCATAGCCCAGCGCGCCTTTCTCAAGCCCGAACGCAATCCCGCGCCAGCGTGTGCGCGTCAAAATATAGCGGTTCGCCCGGTATATGCCCGCGAAGAAAAGAAAGGCAAGGGCCACATAAAGCACAAAAACTAGAAACACGGCCACTGGGTGCTGTGGCCCGAGAAGCAACTGCGAGGCCACGATGACGGCGATGGCCGGAAGCATGATAAAGAAGAAGATCTTCAAATAGCCGACAAACAGCTCCCAGCCCGTGCCTGTGTATTCCAGGGGCTCGCCGTTCACGCGCACCATTTGCCACATGCGGCGGCGGTATTCGCTCCGCGCCCAGAACCAGTAAATGCCCAAGGTCACCACAATCAGTAGAATGTTGAGCAGGCAGATACCGGTGAGGCTCCAAGGGTTGCCCGCCCAGCTCACCTGGATTTGTGCGCCGGATCTGGGCTGGGCTTCATACGGCATATAAGTGCTGGACATAGCTATGGTTCCATTCGGCTGTAGCGGAGCACTTAGTTAGTCAATACAAGGTGCAAAGAATAGGGATTTATGTTTGAAGCGGTCTGGATAACGCACAGTTGTGTCCAATTTGCCGCCGGTGACGGCGCGGACTTCCCGCCGTTGCCGTAAAGCGGCTATTTTCACAGTGTAGAGGCTGTTTGCGCCAGCCCGCGCCGCACTTGGGAGCCCTGGAAAATGCCTCTATAAATACCAATGTCATATTATGACGGGCGCTACCCGCATAGTGGCGAATCGCGCCGTTATTTTTCCGGGCCAAGTATCAATGGATCGCGCCAATTGCGCTATTGGAATGCATGATGAAGCATAAGCTGCCTTCGCCAGTCCGGACTGTCTGTTACGCTGGCGTGACGATTGCCCTTACCCTTGTGCCTGCTCTGGCGCATGGCGCCCCCGCCCAGAACCTTGTCCCGCCCGTTGCGAGGCAGATGGCTCCCGCGCGGGCTCCGCATCTGGCGACGCACCGGGCCGTATACCGTCTTACTCTAAGCAAGACGACCGCAGGCTCCAGCATTAACGACATGCGGGGGAAGCTCGTCTACGACTTCCAGGGCTCCGCCTGCAGGGGCTACACGCTCAAGACGCGGCTGATAACCGAAGTCATCGACCGTGAGGGCACGCCCAGCATCAACGACATCCATTCGAAAAGCTGGGAGGATGCGAGAGGCAGCCGTTTCCGTTTTCAGACTATGCAATACACCGATGGCAAACTCGCTGAAAGCACAAAGGGCTCAGCCCGCCGCTTGCGGCGCCGTCCGCACACTGTTGCCATCCGGCTTGTGAAGCCGAAAAGGGCTAGGCTGAGGCTCACCGGCAACATTCTTTTCCCCACGCAGCATTCGCTGACCCTGCTTAAAGCGGCACTCGCCGGGAAAACGCGGGTTCAGGCCGATATCTACGAAGGCTCCGAGAATGGGACGAAGAAGTACGAGACATCCAGCCTCATCGGCGCTCCACTTGAACTAAGCGCCAACTCGCAACTGCCGGTAATCAAGAACGCGGGCGCCCTCGATTCGCTTCCCTCCTGGCCGGTTGTGGTCAGCTACTACGAGCCGGCGTCCCAGAAGGATGGGCTTCCCGCCTACGAAATTTCCTTCCGGATGTATGCCAATGGGGTGAGCCGCAAGCTGAAACTGGATTACGGCGTATTCTCGCTTGACGGCGAGCTGACCAGCATCGAATTTCTGGAGCCCAAGCCCTGCCGTTGAACAGGGCGATGAGCCCGTGCCTGAGCGGCTGTGCCGCTTTTGCCGGGGGTAAAGCCCGCAGGCTATGGTCAAACTGGGCGGAAGAAGTTAGAGTTTATTAACAAATCGGGGAGAAAATAGAAGCGTAAACGCTCTTTTTTTCACGCAGCGGCTCATGCGCTTTTATTCTTTACCAAAACGGATGGCAGCCTGGAGCTTGAACGTGGCCCCGCCACGCGCAAGGTCCAGAGCAAAGGCAAGCAGCGTGAATATGGCTACTATTCTTATCGTCGAGGACAACGAGCTCAACATGAAGCTCTTCCACGACCTCCTGGAAGCGCATGGCTACAAGACGCTGCAGACCCGCAACGGCATTGACGCCATAGCGCTGGCCCGCAAGCATAAGCCCGATTTGATCGTCATGGACATCCAATTGCCCGAGGTATCCGGCCTGGACGTAACCAAGTGGCTGAAGGAAGACGATAGCTTGCGGCACATTCCCATCGTGGCCGTAACCGCCTTCGCCATGAAAGGGGACGAGGAACGGATCAGGGAAGGCGGCTGCGAGGCCTATGTCTCAAAGCCGATCTCCGTGTCTCGCTTTTTGGACACAATACGCGAGCTCGTACCTTCAGCTTCGCAATAAGTCCTGGGGAAAGCGGGGAAAACTCAAGCTGGACGCGCAGAGCGAGTAGCGCACTGTATTTTGCGCCCTCTGGTTGGCGTTGGGAGCAAAACGTCTTCTTATACAAGGGCTTGGAGTTTGTTCCCGTTAGGTTCGCAATTAGAAATTATCTCTATGTTAACGAGGATTGGCGCAAAGGCCTACAAGTTGGGCAGAAAAATGTCGATCCCCACTTGCCAACAGCGCATAATTTCTCATACATTTAGCAAGTGAATACCCTGCGGAGTGCTCAGGTCCGCCGCATCTCCTGGGTCCGCGGGGCATGCACCGGGATTTCCAAGTTGTCGCAAGCTAGGGAGTTCCGGTTTAGGCCGTTGGACCACGCCCTCTTGATCCAATGGTGACAGGATCAGCTCCGTGTCGAATTCGGACTTACCCCGCTGCCGATAGACGCGGAGCTGATCACTAAATCCCGGGACATGGATAGATGGATTTCGCGCGGTTCGCCGAAGCGCGGGCGCGCCTGGGCGCTATTTGATCTTCGTTTCTTTGAATTCAACGTGCCGCTTTACGACCGGGTCGTACTTCTTGAGCACCAGCTTTTCAGTCAGGTTCCGGGGATTCTTCTTTGTTACATAATAGTAGCCGGTTCCAGCCGAACTCGCCAATCTGATTTTCTGCGTTACGGGTTTTGCCATGATAGATTCCGACGTAGCTCCTTGGCGGCCGAAGTTGGCCCAGGAGGGGGGTGAAGTCAAGGGAGGAGGCACCATAATCCAACCGGTTTGGAAAGTCACGGTGCATTCCGGCACCGGTCTAGCTAATAATGCCTCCAGAATGCAGCTCCCACAGCTATGCAAGATGTTGTGCCGCTTCAGGCGGCGCACCACCGCCAATAGCCCCTCGGATCTTCCGCGCAGCAAGACAGCGATAAGTGTGCACCGTTCTGCCAAACGCAGCGGTTGCGCCGGCGCAGGCTTGAGGACGCTGGGAGAACAGAAGGACGGACAGAGGCCAGTTAGCGGCCAAGGGAAAAGACCGCCCTGGCAACGGCTTGAGCGGTAGCAGTCGAAATCGCTTCAAAGGGGCGCTATGCTTTGCCCCAGGCGCGAATCGAATCAGGGGGGGGAAAGCGATGGCGTTGCGCGATAGGATAGATAGTTGGCGCAGGCGTTTAGCGCCGTATGCAGGCGCGGTTGTTCTGCTGGCAGTGGCGGTGGCGCTTATTCTTTTCGCTCCAGCCAGGGGCGCGGCCGCAGGGCTCGGGATCATGGCCGGCGGCCTTATCGGCTATAGCCTGCTGACGCGCGCTCGGGACAACGTTCAAGCCGCGGTGCTGTGGGCCTCGGTAGCGGTGACAGCCGATGCCGCCTACGCAAAGCTCAACGATCTTGCCCCGGTGACGCTGGCCAATGTGCTCACCAAGATCATCTACGCCTGCTTGAAACTCGCGGAGCCGGTTATCCATGGCGTTGGACTCACCGCAGGCGCCTCCCGTATTAAGGTGGCCGCGGTCGCCCCGGATTTCGTCTGGGCGCTTATTCTGACGCTTATCGTCACGATCGCGCTTCCGGGCATTCTCAACAAGCCGCGCTAGAGCTTGCCGGAGAGTATTTTGCAACACCACCAATAGAGGAGAGGATCGCCTCCCATTTGGCTTGCCATTGGCGGCGTCCTCTTCAATAGTTTGCTCAAGCACTCCGCCGGCGCAGGGGTGTGTAACTAGTCTTTTTTCCGCCTTCCGCATGAACTAATCTGAGAGTGCCTTATGCAACAAGAGTCCCCGAACTTCGCTGATCTTCCCGATTCCATCCGCAACATCGTGAAGTCCAGCATCGAACAGGCGCGGGAGGCTTTCGACAGCTTTGTCTCCGCCGGCGAAAGCATGTTGCAGGGCCTCGATACGCCGGCAAACCCGGTCGCGGAAGGTCTCAAGACGCTAAACGAAAAGATCGCGGCCTTCACCCGGCAGAACGCCGGGGCGAACTTCGACCTTGCCTTGCGGCTCGCCGACGCGCGCCAGCTTAGCGACATTACCGAGTTGCAGAACGCACATATGCGCGATCAGATCGAGACGTTCACCCGGCAGCTTGAAGAGCTGCGCGAGATCACCTTGAAGACGCTGCAGGATGGCGCACTTCTCTCGGTCGCCCCGACCCAGGCCGGGTAGTTCACGCGGCGGGGATGGCCACTCCCGGAAGCTGGCGGGCACAGGTTGCACTACGCTATTCCGCGCATTTTTGATTTGAGGAATAGCCGGTTTGGATGCTACCGGAATGTGCCTTCGCACCATTCGGTGCGGCGGTTCCTGGGGATAGCGCCGGGGAGGGGGAATGGCGGCACAAAACCGGCACATTCCTTGCTTAAACGTTAAACTGCAGGAGCCGGGCGTACGCTAGGCACCCGATTTTGTACCGAGTTAGGGGAAGCCGGACCATGAAGAAAGATCAAACTGCGCGGGGATCTACAATCATCAGAGCGTGGGCTGGCGAGGACGACAAGAAGGTCACAATTCAGATCGAGGACCGCGAAGGGGAGGTGCTCGGTTCTATCCAGCTCAGCCCCGACAAAGCATCCGATCTAGCCGACAATCTCGCAATTTACGCCGCTAAGCTGAAGATCGCTTCCCGTGAAAAAGGCGCGCCCAAGGTGACGGCGATGGGCCGTCCGGCTCTTCTTTGCTAAATCGCATTCGCCCCCCGGCCTGCATCCGTCAGGATGCGGAAACGCCGGGGCTGGTTCTCCGCCCCGAAGGGCAGCACGCTCTATAGTTTTTTGCAGAATTCCTCGCGGATCGCTTGCGGGGGCACGGCGCGGCTTGTATAAGGGGCGCATTCGGAGTGTAGCGCAGCCTGGTAGCGCACCTCGTTCGGGACGAGGGGGTCGCGTGTTCGAATCACGCCACTCCGACCATTCAAATCAGGCCATAGGCCGTTCGCGAGGCGGTTTGACAGCCAGAATCATGGCGCTCGCCGATGCGTTGGGCAACCTCGTGCGCTTCTCGCTCCCGCCCGGCCAGCGTCACGGCAGCGTTGGCGCCGCGCCCCTGACCGAGAGGCCTGGCTTTGAGGCGCTGCTGGGCGATAAGGCATTCGGCGCTGACTGGCCGGGGGATGCCGTTGCAGTCATTCCATCCAAAGATGGCTGCGTGGAGCCTGTTCCTCACGATGAATAAATGTACCAATGGCGGCATTTGGCCGGGAACTTCTTCTGTAAACATATAGCCTTCCGCCGTATGGCGGCCCGTTACGGCAAAACGGATGGGGGCTATCGCGCGCCGGATGATCGAACCGGCGCTGGCGCGGGTGCGGTCCGCCCCTCGGCGAAAGCCTGCCGCAGAATCTGAATGGCGGAGGTCATGAAAACTCCCGCCATCACTCCCGCCACAATCAGATCCGGCCAAGCCGTCGCGGAGCCCCAAACCGCCAGCGCGGCCACCATAACCATGACGTTGCCAATGGCGTCGTTACGGGAGCACAGCCATACCGAGCGGACGTTGGCGTCGCCCTCCTTGTAGCGCAACAGCAGCAGCACACTTGAGAGATTGGCTGCCAGGGCAAGGATGGCGACGCTGCCCATGATCTCCGCGCGCGGAGCGTTCAGCACCAGCACATGGTAAGCCGTCGATCCCAGTACCCAAAGCCCCATGAGACTGAGGCTCAGGCCTTTGAAGATCGCGGCGCGGGCGCGCAGGCGCAAGGGCTGGCCGATCACCGCGAGACTGATGCCGTAAGTGAGGGTGTCGCCCAGGAAGTCCAGCGCGTCGGCCTGCAGCGCCTGCGATCCGGCAAGCTGGCCGGCCGCCATCTCTATCAGGAACATTGCCGCGTTGATCCCGATCACCAGCCACAGCACCCGCCGGTAGCGGGGATCGACGCCGTCAAAGCGCGGATTCCCCTTACAGCCGCACCCGCCCGCGCTGCAATCGTCTGCCATGCTGGCTCCTTTCCCTATATCCAAGGAGACGCTACAATCTCTAGCGGCTAGAGGATCAAGGGAAAACTGACCGATGAGTAAACCAATGGCTATTGGCGCACTCTCGCGGGAAACGGGCGTGAAAGTGCCAACCATCCGCTATTACGAGCAAGCGGGGCTGCTGCCGGAGCCGCCCCGCACACGAAGCGGCCGGCGCACTTACGATAGTGCCGCCGTCAAGCGCCTGCACTTCATCCGTCATGCGCGGGAACTCGGCTTTGACATCGGAGCAATCCGTCAATTGCTCAGCCTTTCCGATCAGCCTCAACGCTCCTGCGCCGAGGTTGATGCCATCGCCAGGCGGCATCTGGAGGAGATCACCAGCCGCCTGGCGCGGCTGACGGCGCTGAAGGAGGAGGTGGAGCGGATGATCTCGCAGTGCAGCCAGGGAAGCATCGGCGAATGCCGCATCCTTGACGTGCTTTCCCATCATGAGCACTGCCTGCACCGCGATCATGGAGGCGAGACAGGCATTTTGACGACGGGAGCCCTGCCCAACACAGGAACCGGCCAGTTTGCGCCGCCTCGTGCATAGGACGGGCCGAACCCTTCACGGTCCAGCTCAACTATATGCTGCGCAGAAAGATGAGAGTTTCTCCATGGAAGACGTGCCATCGTTCCGCAAACATGACCGCTACAAGGAATCCAGCTACCGCTCTTACAACTATAAGATGCCTGAGCGGTACGATTCTTTGATCTGGCTGAGCTTTTGCCAAGTCCCGCTTTGGGATGATGCGATTGTAGCAGAAATCGGAGAGCGGGCGGAAACCACCGCAATCCTCGATGTGGGCTGCGCTACAGGGCGGCTGCTGTCCGCCCTGGCAAAAGCTGGGGCACATCGCCCTTGCGGCACCGATCTTGCGCCGAACATCCTGGAAGTCGCGCGCGACAAGCTTGCCAAGGAGTCAGTAGATGCCGAACTGCGCACCGCGGACGCTGAAGATTCGCTGCCATGGCCGCCCGGCTCCTTCGGCGCCGTCACCCTCACTGGTGTGCTTCATCATTTCTATCGGCCTATTGACGCTTTGCGGGAGATATTTCGTGTTCTCCGCCCCGGCGGACAAGTTCTCATCGTGGACCCCGGATATTTCCCGCCGCTGCGGCAAGTACTCAACCTATATCTCCGCTTCGGCTCTCATGATGGAGATTGCCATTTTTATTCCCGGCGAGATGCGGAGGGGCTCTTACGCCAGGCTGGCTTTCATTGCAGGAAGTCGAAGAGAGTGGGATTGTGGTCTTACCTGGTTGTAGGTAAGAAGCCGGGTACATGACCTACCGGCTATCTTGGCGCGTATGGGTTTTCGCATGAGCGTTCATTGCCAGTGCTGCATAATGACATCGGACGTCACCGTCTCGACTTGCTCGCTATAACGCCCTCTGTAAAGCGTCAGCGGCGCGTCGTGCGTCTGATCGGAAACGTTGCATAATGCGTCGGTCGCGACCACGACGCGGTAGCCCCGGTCGATGGCGCCAAGCACGGTGCTGAGCACGCCGACACCGGTGACAACGATCGTGTCCACCGATCGCTCCCTAAGCCGGATATCCAGCTCCGGCCAGTGCCACGGCGAATAGACCCGCTTGTCGATGACCGCCGCGGGCGGGACGAACGCCGCCAATTCTGGAAGCAGGCCAACCATCTCCAGCCCCATTTTCTCGATGGTCACGCCGGCCCAGCGCTCATAGTAGCGGCGCCAGGTGCCTACGCGTTCCCCAGGATGGCGGGCGGGAACAAAGCGCGTGAAAAAAGTGCGCTCAGGCCGCGCCGAAACAAGCCAGCGGACCACGGGAAGAACATGCTGCATGCAGGGGCGCTTCCATTCCGTGTCCTCGGCATAAAGCCTTTGCATATCGACGCAGACATGCGCGCAACTCGCTCCAAGAGGCCCAAAGCGCAAACCGTTCCGTTCCGGCATCGTGCACCTCGCAGTTCCCCCTTCAAGCAACACGGGAACGGGGCTACTCGAAGCAAGTACATATGCCCGGCACGCATAAGGTGCCGCGGTCTGCTCCGGAAGCTCCCGTTTCCGTTGCGGGACTTTTCGAGTATACGACAGACTTTCGTTAAAAAAACGTTGTTTTCGTTTAAGACCGCATTATAGTTAATGCAGATATCGTTAATGCAGGAGGCGTGTGTTTTCTGCGCGCGTGATTTTGCGATTTTTCTTGCATTTTGGGCCGATTTATGCGTTTCCCGAATCCCGTTAAATATATTGGAATGTTCGCAATTAACCAAACCCGGCAGCCGCCAGACGAGGTGCGCCCCGGAAATATCCATTATAAATCAGTACAATAGCCGCCCTTAACGCGGCCTCAAGACCTTTCTGCTAAATTGCCGCAAAGTCGAAAGAGCCCGTCCGGCCTCCAAAATGGGCCGCCCCGCGCTCAGGAGTTAATGTGGCGTCATCGTTCCGCAGTCCCGGCCGCGACCACCCGCTCAATTCCATTGTGCGGCTCTGCCCAGGCGAGCGTGCCTTCCCGCAGCATATAGTTCATATGCGCCAGCACCTCGCTGAACGCGAAGCTCATCTCATGCGGGTCGAGCGGCTTGTAGAAGATGACGGGCACCAGTTCGGCGGCGGTCTTGGGCGCGCGCGCCGCCTCATGGATCGCATCGCAGCGCATCGCGTGGTGCGCGGCCAGCTCATCAATGCGCTCGTGCAGCCCATAAAATGGCCGGTGATGCGACGCAAGCACCAGCGCGTCCGCCGCTACGCGTACCTTCAGCTTCTCAAGCGAGCGCAGATAAAGGCCCAGCGGATCGCCATGCGGATCGGCGGCCCATACGCTCACGTTAGGCGAGATCTTCTCCATCACCTGGTCGCCCGCGAGGAACAGCTTGTCTTCCGCGCAATAGAGCATCGCCAGCTCGGGCGCGTGCCCTTCCCCGGTGATGACCTCGAAAATACGCCCGCCGATCTTCAGCCTGTCGCCATCCGCGATCCGCTCGAAAATCGGCGGCAGCGGCGTCACCATTTTAAGATAGGCGTGGCCCAGCGTGGAAACCATCGCGGTAAGCTCGGGCGTGAGGCCGCGCCGGATATAGAAGTCGCGATAGACCGGCGCTTCGAGGGCGCCGGGACTGAGCGAGATGGTGAGACACTGCAGATAGGTGGTCTGTGTGGTGAGCAGCGGCAGGCCGAACCGTTCCGCAAGCCAGCCAGCCAAGCCGATGTGGTCGGGGTGGAAATGCGTCACGATCAGCCGCGTCAGCTTGCGCCCCGCGAGCGGACCGGCGGCCAGCGCTTCCCAGGTTTCCCGCGTGGCTTGGTTCGCGATGCCGGTGTCGAGAACCGCCCAGCCGTCGCTATCCTCGATCAGGAAGATATTGATGTGGTTCAGCCGGAAAGGCAGCGGTACGCGAACCCACAAAATGCCAGGCGCGATTTCGAAGGGCGCGGTGGGTGCGGGCGGATGTGGAAAGGGGAAGCGAAGGCTGTCAGGCGGTGGATTTTGCGTCATGCCGGCACCATAACCCGCGCCGCCCGCTATGCGACAGCGATATTGTTGGCGGTGCAATTCCCCCTCCGCGCGTCCATCGTAGCCCACCTACGGTTGTTTTACTCAAGCCTACACTACTATAGATCAGTTTTATTCCACCTGTGGTGGTGTCCTCATGATGTCATATATCATTAGTCGTGTGTATTTCCGCAACTGTACCTTGTTAAGCTGACCACAGCGTCAAATTTAACTGCAGAAGAACAAGTCGAATCACGTAAGCCAAAAGGCAGCTGAGGTGTTGAACCACCTCGCAATAGCCTCTTCAAACACGTGTAAGCGTTGCGTAGCGTTCTTCTGGGCCAAATTTAGGGGAATACACACAATGCAAAAGACGATGCTCGCCGCAGCGCTCGCGGCGACACTGGGTATGACTGTCTCCGCACAAGCAGCCGACCTCAATCGCGGCAGCTACAAGGATGCGCCGGTTTATATGCCCGCCAATACCTGGACCGGCTTCTACTTCGGTGCCGGTGGCGGCGGTGGCGCGGTCAACCACACCCTTGCGGTAGAGGCGGGTAAAGTTGGTACCATCGCTGAGTTCAGCGGCATCGGCGGTACGGGCGGTTTCGGCACCGTTCAGGTCGGTTATGACCGTCAGCTCGATCAGCATTTCGTTGTCGGCGCCTTCTTCGACTATGACTTCGCCGATTTCGAAACCTCGCTGAGCGTGCCCGTCATTAAGAACTTCCCGACTCTCAAGGCTTCGATCTCCGATATCTGGACTGTGGGCGGCCGTATTGGCTACCTCGTTAACTCCAACACCCTGGTGTATGGATTGGCGGGTTACAGCGAGGCGCATCTTGAGCTGCCTATGGGGTTGCCGGGCTATGATTTCTCGGGCTGGACGGCTGGCGCCGGTATCGAGACGAATCTCGGTGGGCCGCTCTTCCTGAAGGGCGAATACCGCTTCACCAGCCTGGACGCAGAGTCTCTAGTGTCTTCCCGGCGGATCGACCTTACGGATCAGCCCGACATCCAGACTGGCCGCCTCGTGCTCAGCTATAAGCTGAACGGCACAGCCTACGATACTCTGAAGTAAACTCGCCCAAGTCCCTCCTTTGCTAAAAACTATAAGACGGCGCACGAAGAGTGCGCCGTCTTTTTGTTTACCAGTTGCCACAACGCGCGTGCGCCCGGAATGTGAGCCGGGTGGGCCGGGGGCGGGAGCCGCGCGCAGAAGCGCTGCCCGCGCTTTATAACGCGGCCGCAATGTACTACATCAGCGGAGCGTCAGAAGGCGCTCTTTTCATCCGAACCTGCCAGGCAATGCGAACACCCAAGAAAAAGCCCCAGGCCGCGCCGAAAGTCGGCTTCGTCAGCCTCGGCTGCGCGAAGGCGCTGGTCGATTCCGAGCGGATTTTGACGCGCCTGCGCACCGAAGGCTACACCATCGCGCCGAGCTACGATGGCGCCGATGTCGTGGTGGTGAACACCTGCGGGTTTCTCGACAGCGCCAAGGCCGAAAGCCTCGAAGCCATCGGCGAGGCGATGGCGGAGAACGGCCGCGTGATCGTGACGGGCTGCTTCGGCGTCGAGGACAAGCGCATCCGCGAGGCGTTCCCGGACGTGCTCGCCGTAACCGGCCCGCATCAATACGGCGCCGTCGTGGATGCGATCCACGCCGCGGCCCCCGCCCCGCACGCGCCCTATCTGGAGCTTGTGCCGCGTGCCGGCCTGCGCCTGACGCCGCCGCATTACGCCTATTTGAAAATCTCCGAAGGCTGCAACAATAGCTGCACCTTTTGCATCATTCCGGCCCTGCGCGGGCCTCTGGTAAGCCGGCCCGCCGGCGATGTGCTGGCGGAGGCCGAGGCGCTCGCGGCCCAGGGCGTCAAGGAGCTGCTGGTCATCAGTCAGGACACCAGCGCTTATGGCATGGACATTAAATATGCGGAAAGCACATGGCGCGATGCACCGGTCAAGGCGAGGCTGACCGGGCTTTGCGAGGCGCTGTCAAGCCTTGGCGTCTGGGTGCGCCTGCACTACGTCTACCCTTATCCGCATGTGGACGAGGTTCTGCCGCTCATGGCCGAAGGCAAGATCCTGCCTTATCTCGATATTCCATTCCAGCACGCCTCGCCCCGGCTGCTGAGGGCGATGCGGCGGCCGGCGAACCAGGAGAGAACCCTGGAAACTATCGGGCGATGGCGCTCGGTGTGCCCGGAGCTTGGGCTTCGCTCCACCTTCATCGTGGGTTTCCCCGGCGAGACGGAGGAAGATTTCGCCTTCCTGCTCGATTGGCTGCGCGAGGCGCGGCTGACGCGTGTGGGCTGCTTCAAGTATGAGAACGTCGAAGGCGCCGCGAGCCGGGAGCTGGGGGGCCATGTGCCGGAGGAGGTGAAAACCGAGCGCTACGAGCGTTTCATGGCCGTGCAGCGCGAGGTGAGTGCCGGGGTTTTGGCGGCGCGGGTGGGTAAGACCATCGAGGTGCTGATCGACGAGGTGGACGAGGACGGCGCGACTGGACGCAGCGCCTGGGATGCGCCGGAGATCGACGGCTCCGTGTTTATCGAAGATGGCCAGGAGTTAAAGCCCGGCGATCTCGTCCGGGCCACGGTCACGGACTCGGACGACTACGATCTCTGGGCGGATTTGGAGGCGGTGTAGGTGTGCCGGCCTTGCGGCAATGAACCGGGCGTTCACCCCCTCACCTGGTCCCTCTCCCTCTGGGAGAGGGGACGGTGTTGAGCGCACCGAGTCCCATTCGGGCGTCCCTTCTCCCATGGGGAGAAGGACAGGATGAGGGGTTGCCCCCTTCGATCCTGGCACCACCGCGCATCTAAAAAGGAGCGATGAGCCTGAACCACATTCATCCCGTTGAGGACTACCGGCACGAGCATGTATTCCTGGGCGCCCGCCATGGCGAGAATGAGCGGCGGGTCTGGATCGTTGTCGCTCTCACGGCGGTCATGATGGTTGCCGAGATCGTTGGCGGCACCGTTTTCGGCTCGATGGCGCTGCTCGCGGACGGCTGGCATATGTCCACGCACGCCGCTGCGCTCACAATCTCGGCGCTCGCCTATTACTTCGCCCGCCGCCACGCCCGCGACGAGCGCTTCGCCTTCGGCACCGGCAAGGCCGGCGATCTCGCCAGCTTCGCCAGCGCCATCGTCCTGGGCATGATCGCTCTGTTCATCGCTTACGAGGCAGTCGATCACCTCGTCCATCCGCTTCCCATCGCCTATAACGAGGCGCTGGCAATCGCGGTGCTGGGGCTTGTGGTGAACCTCGTGAGCGGCTGGCTGCTGCGCGAGGATCACGCGCACGGTCATCACGCCGGCAGTGGCGCCCACAGTCACGGCCACGGTCACAGTCACAGTCACAGTCACG
Source organism: Rhodomicrobiaceae bacterium (assembly GCA_050298295.1). GTDB lineage: Bacteria > Pseudomonadota > Alphaproteobacteria > Rhizobiales > Rhodomicrobiaceae > Rhodomicrobium. The sequence continues at coordinate 602 of JBNKTW010000136.1, read as the reverse complement.
GCCAAGACGCGCAGGACCGCGACCTCAATCTGCGCGCGGCCTATGTGCATGTGCTGGCCGACGCGCTGGTTTCGGTGCTCGCCATCGGCGGCTTGCTGGCGGCGAAACTTGGGGGCTGGGTGTTCATGGACCCGCTTGTCGGGCTTGTAGGCTCGGCGGTGATCGTAAGCTGGTCCATCGGCCTCGCCAGGCAGGCGGGCGGCATTCTCATCGACGCGGTGCCCGATCAGGCGCTTGCGGCGGAGATGCGGCGGAGGCTCGAAGCCAACGGCGACGCCGTCTCCGACCTGCATTTGTGGCGCGTCGGCCCCGGCCATTACGCGGCGATGGTGTCGATCCTGTCCGGCAATCCCATGCCGCCGCAAGCCTATAAGGACAAGCTCGGCGGCCTGCCCAGGCTCAGCCACGTGACCATCGAGGTGGAGCGCTGCCCCAGCCCCGATTGCGGCAGATAAACGGTTCGCGGCAGGTCTCTTGCCCGGATTTCACTATAAGGGCGGATTTGGCATTTCGCCGCGGCGGCCGGACGTTGACCGGCGGCCTGCCTTCGCTTATGTGCAGAACATGCTCAAATTGCGCGTCATCACATTGCCCGACCCGAT
>JBNKTW010000135.1:0-27227 GCA_050298295.1 Rhodomicrobiaceae bacterium | reverse complement strand
ATTCATTGCGGCATGTATATCGATCTCGTGCCCAATCGAGGTTCCAAGCCCGCCATCCTGCTGCGCGAAAGCATCCGCGAGGGCAAGCGCATCCGCAAGCGGACCGTCGCCAACCTTTCCGCGCTCACGCTGGATCAGGCGGAAGCCATCCGGCTGGTGCTCAAGGGCGAGCAGCTCGTTCCGGCAGGAGGGGGCCTCGAATGCATCCGCTCGCTGGCTCATGGGCACGTGGAGGCCGTGCGCATCGCCATGCGGCGGCTCGGCTTCGAAAAACTGATCGATGGCAGGCCTTCGCGCGAGCGCGATCTCGTGGCGGCGATGGTTGCGGGCCGCATTATCGCCCCGGAAGCGAGCAAGCTCGCCATGACGCATGCCTGGGCGGACACAACGCTGGCGGAGGAGCTGGGCGTCACCGATGCCGATGAGGACGAGCTTTACGCCGTTATGGACTGGCTGCTTGAGCGCCAGGGGAAGATCGAAAAGCGGCTGGCCAAGCGCCATCTGAAAGAGGGCGGGCTGGTGCTGTTCGATCTGACCTCCTCAAGCTTCGAGGGCGTTACCTGCCCGCTGGCGAAGCTTGGCTACAGCCGCGATGGCAAGCCCGGCACGCTGCAAGTGAACTACGGCCTGCTCACGGACGCCCGCGGCTGCCCCGTCGCGGTCTCTGTGTTCGAGGGCAACACGGGCGATCCCAAGACGTTTCTGCCGCAGGTAGGGAAGGTGCGCGAGGACTTCGGCATAGCCTCGCTGGTCATGGTTGGCGGCCGCGGCATGATCTCGAACGTGCAGATCGAGGCCATGCGCAAGCTGGAGGGCACCGGCTGGATCACGGCGCTGAAAAACGGCGCCATCGCCAAGCTTGCGGATGCGGGCCAATTGCAGCTCGACCTGTTCGATGAGCGCAATCTCATCAGCCTGACCAGCAAGGATTATCCCGGCGAACGGCTGGTGGCCTGCCGGAACCCGGAACTCGCCAGGCTGCGCGCGGCCAAGCGTCAGGACCTGATCGCGGCAACAGAGCGCGAGCTTGAGAAAGTCGCAGGCTGGTTGCCAGCGGCAAACTTGCCGGGCGCGATAAAATCGGCATCCGCGTTGGCAAGGTCCTCAACAAATACAAGGTTGGCAAGCACTTCGATCTCGATATCCAGGATGCCAGCTTCGCCTTCAGTGTCAGCGAGGCGCGTGTTGCAGCCGAAGCCGCGCTCGACGGCCTCTATGTGATCCGCACCTCCGCCGGCGAAGCGGACATGAGCGCCGAAGCCGCCGTCTTGAACTACAAACGCCTGGCCGAAGTGGAACGCGCCTTCCGGACGCTCAAGGGCGTGGACCTCCAGGTCCGCCCGATCCGGCATCGCCTGGAGGAGCGCGTCAAGGCCCACATCTTCCTCTCCATGCTGGCCTATTACGTGCAATGGCACCTGGCCGGAGCCTGGAAGCCGCTCCTGTTCGCGGACGAGATGCCGCCAGACGCAAGCCGGGAGCGCGATCCGGTGGCGCCCGCCCGGCGCTCGGACGCCGCGCTCGCCAAGGTGCACAGCCGCCGCCTCGCCGATGGCACGCCCGCGCTGAGCTTCGGCGGCCTGCTGGCGCACCTGTCCACCATCGTGCGCAATACCATGCGCCGCTCAGACGCCAAGCCTGGCGAAGGCACATTCAGCCTCACCACGCGGCCCAACCCAAAACAGCAGCAAGCCATAGACCTTGCCGCTGCCATCGCGGTGTAGACAGTACCGCGCTTCCCGTTTCAATCGCAAGCAATTGAAGCGTAAGGAAAATATTCGATGTAGCTACGGGAACTTCGGTATAACGCATCCGGTCATCGAGGAGCTCGTTGCACAAGTCCGGGAAAGTGCGAGCCTGATAGCGAGGCGCTTTTGAACGCTCCATCGCGGCCGGTAATGGTTGGCCAGTTCCCGGTTGATAGACGGCGGCGGTCAGTCTGGGATGTCGAGGCGTTCGAGGCTCATTGGCCAGTAGGCTCCCGGCCACGCCTCGCCATGGCCATCATGCTCTACCTCGGTGTGCGCCGCTCTGAAGCCGTGCTCATTGGCAAAGAGCACGAGAGCAGGGACGGCCTTTCGGTCTCATTCACGCAGTTTAAGGGCCGCAAGAAAGGTCCCAAGCTACTGACGCTTCCGATCCTGCCGCCCTTTAGGGCCATCCTTGATGCGAGCCAACTCGGACGTGCGGCATGGCTCGAAACCGGGCAGGGCAAATCGTTCAGCGCGGCTGGTTTCGGTAATTCCTTCAAGGATTGGTGCAACGCGGTTGGGTTGTCGCAATGCAATTGCCATGGCCTGCGTAAGATCGGCGCTGTTCGTGCGGCAGAGGCGGGTGCAAGCGAGCACGAATTTATGGCGATGTTTGGCTGGGACAATGCGGATATGGCGCGTGTCTATACACGCAAGGCGGCACAGAAAAAGCTGGCCGCAAGTGGCGCCGCGAAGCTTGCGCAACGCCACGCCATTGTCCCGCCGGAAGAAAACACCATCCAAAACAATGATTTAAGAGATGGATGGTGCCCCAGGCCGGACTCGAACCAGCACGCCCTCGCAGGCAACAGATTTTGAGTCTGCCGCGTCTACCGTTCCGCCACTGGGGCTTCCCAATTGGGATGGCTGGATCATAACGAGGTTCGTCCGCGCGTCAACTGCTCTGAACGCTTTCTCCGCCGCACCGGATGCGGGCGGGAAAAGCTGTGCGGCCGTTATTCCTGGCCGCCAGCGGCGCCATCGGGCGCCGTTCCGCCCGCCGGCGTCCCGTCCTCTTCCTCCTCGGGCTTACCAGGGATGGCGTAGACGCCGCCCAGCCAGCGGTGCAGGTCGATGTCCGCGCAGCGCTTGGAGCAGAAGGGCCGGTACTCTCCCGATTGCGGCCGCGCGCGGCAGATCACGCAGAGCGGGGCCTTCGCTGTGCCACCGGTTTCGTCCGTCATCTCAATAGGAATCGGTTTCCGCCCGGTTGAGCCAGTTAAAATAGACCGGAAAACCCTCCCCGGCCAGAAGCTGCACCACTTCGTTGAGCGGCAGGCCCACGACGTTGGTGTAGGAGCCCACGATCTTCTGCACGAAGGCGCCGGCGATGCCCTGGATAGCGTAGCCGCCGGCCTTACCGCGCCATTCGCCGCTGGCGAGATAGCTGTCCATCTCCTCGGCGGAGAGCCGCTTGAAGCGCACACGGGTTTCGACCGTGCGCACCTTTACCGAGCCCTTGTCAGTGACCAAGCAGATCGAGGTGTAGACGCGATGAGAGCGGCCCGACAGCGTTTGCAGCGCCGCCGCGGCGTCGTTCAGATAGCCCGGCTTGCCGATGATCTTGCGGTTGACGGCAACGGCGGTGTCGGCGGCAAGCACGAACGACCCGGCAAGCTCAGGCTCGCGATCAAGCCGTTCCTTCGCGATCGCCGCCTTCTGGCGCGCCAGCCTCGCCGCGTAAGTCCTTGGCGGCTCGCCCCTTTTTGGCGTCTCGTCGATGGAGGCGGGCCTCAGAGCATCGGGTTCGATGCCAACCTGCTCAAGCAGCGCCAACCGGCGCGAAGACGCGCTCGCGAGCACGAGCCGGTGCCTCGCGGCGGATTTCCCAGCTTCGCTGGTCCTGGTTCCGCCCGCCATAGCAGAGGCAGCCCCGCCCCTACTTGAAGCGATAAGTGATGCGGCCTTTTGTAAGATCATAGGGCGTCATTTCGACTAGAACTTTGTCACCGGCAAGAACCCGGATGCGGTTTTTCCGCATCCGCCCTGCTGTATGCGCGATGATCTCGTGGCCGTTGTCAAGCTTCACCCGGAAAGTCGCGTTCGGGAGAAGCTCCGTGATCAGGCCCGGAAATTCAAGCAGTTCTTCTTTCGACATGTCTCCTGCCAGCGAAATGGCGCTCCGCTTTCAAAAAGCCGCCGGCGCGGCCCGGATGATCTGAGCGTGAATGCGATGCAGCCGTAATTGAGTTCGCGGGACAATGAGCCCTAAACCGCGCAAAATCAAGCAGGGTTCGCGCTGGCCCTGGCGGATGCGGTTGAAAACGCCACGCTGTGTCATGTTTTGGACCTTTTACCGGTCCAGTGCCTTGACGGCGGTTCTGGCGCGGTGCCGCAGGCGGGGCGCCGGCGGTGGGGTGTTAATCCTGGTTCTGCGGTTTTGCCTGGCAAAGCTTCACAACAACGCCGCAATTATTGAAAAAGTGTTTTGGCATGACGTTGATGTGGAATAAGTGGCTGATTTGACGAAGAAGAAGGACGGCATGGCAATGCCCGCTGCCAACCGTATGCACCGGCGCAAATGCCGCACCGTGTTCCGCGGCAATCCTGGCCGGCGATTATCCGGGGACTGGTGTGTTTAATTAGTCCGGCTGGTATCAGCCTCCAGCAAGCCGTAGCGGCTGCCCTGAATAGGAGACCAGCTCCAAAAGCGTCTCCTCGGTCAGCCGGCCGGTGAGCTTCAGCCCCCTGTGCCTCTCGAAATCCTTCACGGCTTCGGAGGTCCAGACATCCATGCGGCCCGACAGCGCGCCGCGAAAGAAACCCAGGCCCAGAAGCGCCTTTTGCACCTCGATGACCAGCCGCTGATTGACCTCGGCCCGGTCTGCGAAAACGCCGCGCGGCGCCTGGTTCAGATCGAAAATGACGTGCTTCAGGAGCGCCCCGGTTGGCCGGCCGGTAAGCGGCATACCGTTGTCGAACTCATAGGCCAGCACCGCCAAGCGCAGGCCGTTCGCTTGATCCCGTAATTGCCCCGCATAGCCGTGGCGGCCCAGCTCGCGCTGCAAAGCCGCAAGGATGCGCGGCGTTGCGTTTTCCGCCGTCGCTTGCGTCAAGGATGGCTGAGGCGGCTTAAGAGACGTCGGCTGCGGCGCGGGTGGCGCCACGGGAGAGGGAGTTTGCAGCTTCGCCTGCCGTATCTCCCGCGGCTGCGGCGCCTGAACCGCTGGCGCCTGAGCCGCTGCCGCTTGAGCCGCCGGGGCCGCGGGCCTGGAAGCTGCCGCCGGTGTGCTGGCGGTTGTTGCGGGCTTGTCCGCCGGGATGTGGCCGGCCCACAGCGTCGAAGGCGTGCGCGCGCGTTCCTGCAAAAACAGCGCATTACCGGCTGTCGCAAGAAACAGGGCCATGACGGCTAATAGTGTCAAGCGCACACGTGCGGGAGTCATGGCTGCATCTTTGCATAATCTACAACTTAAATAAAGTACGCCCCCGCGGCGAGACGGAAAGAAAACGGCAATGTGGTACACATTGCTTAGATATCCCAGGTACTTAGCAGCAGAGAACGTTCATAGGAAAAATCCCCATAAATCGACTAAAGCCGCGGGAGCCGGCTTTTCTTTTCGTTTGCGCGTAGACCGTACGATGCCACCCAGAGTTGTGTACGGGGGAGTATCGCAAATGCTGTTTTTTTTGCGCCTCGCGTTCTGGCTCCTTGTGATCTGCCTCCTACTTCCAGGCGCACCCCAAGATAGCCAGAGGATCGTGACGTCGGCGCAGAAGACCGTGGCGGATGTGCAGGGTTTTTGCGGCCGCAATCCCGATGTTTGCAGGGACGCGCGCTCAGCCATGACCGTAATGCTGGCGAAGCTGAAGAACGGCGCCGATCTGCTCCAGACATGGCTTTCGTCTGGCGGCGGCAAGAGTTCCAGGCCGGGTGGGCTTTATCCCAATATTCCGGCACCGGCGAAGTTCCGGTCAGCTCCCAGGTGGGACGGTCAGGCGGTGCAGATCGTGCCGGAATGGGGCAACAACCTGAACCAATCCGACAGGGCGCCGCCTTGGCGCGGGCCGGGACAGGATTAGCCGCGAGGTTCGACGCAGGATGCGGGCGCCGCTCCCCGCAGCCCACAGGAACGGCTCATTTGATCGGCCCCAGTAAAAATCCTTCGCCCAAGCCCGTGACTGCGGCAAGCCGCCCTGTGCTAGATTGACGCGTGGTCAGCCTGCGCGGCTATAAGCTCGATAGCCTCAAGCCTATACTGGGGTGCTGGATTGGGGCGGGGAAGCGTCCGGGGGGCGGCGCCATGTTAATAGACTGGGAAGAGGCGGGAGCATCACGCGCATTCGAAATCTGGGTGCCCGATGTGATCGAGGCCAAGGAATTTTACGGGAATGTCTTCGGCGCGCGGGAAGTATCGCGGGAGATGACAGCCGAGGGCAAGCCGGTGCGGCTGAGCCTCGCCTTCGGGCGCATCCAGTTTACGATTACGTCCGGCAAGGGCGATGACGAGGACCGGCCGCTGCTTTCACTGCTTGCCGCCGATATGGGCGTTCCCTTCGTGGCAATCATGCTTCACGTCGAGAACCTGGATCTCGTGGCTTACGAGGCGGAGAGAAACGGCGCGCAGGTCAGCGCACCGCATGAATCGGGCGATATCGTTGTTCTGACTGATCCTTACGGTAGCCATTGGGTGTTGAAGCGGCGCGAGGAGGGCGGGGACCACGAGTTTCAGTTCACCCACCATCGAAGCAACCCGAAAACCCGGCACTAGCCCGCGCCCGGCAAACGGGAGCCGGCGCGCACCAAGCTCCGCATCGCCCGGCCGGCGGCTCGCATTTCGTAATCAGCTCTGCTGAAGCCAGGCTGCGAGCGTTTGCGTCACAATCTCCGGGCGTTCCAGCGTCGAGAGGTGCCCGCAGTCCTCCACCACCTCCAGCCGCGCGCCGGGAATGCCTTCCGCGATCTCCTGCGCGAACAGGGGCGGGGTCAGCTGGTCGCCATCGCCAACCAGCACTAGCGTGGGGCACTTTATGGCGGAGAGCACCGGCCGCGAATCCGGCCTGGCGATATTGGCGGTCTGCTGCCGGACGAAGCCTTCCGCGCCGGTTTCCGCTGCCATCTGCTCCACCACGACCTTCAAGCCGGCGTCATCCTTGCGCCGGATATGCACCAGCCCAGGAAACAGCAGCCCTGGAATCGCAGCGAACTCGCCGCCCTGAGCCATTGCGATCCGCTCGCGCCGGATTTCCGATTGCTCCGGCGTGTCCGGCCGCGCCGAGGTGTCGAGCAGCGCGAGCTTGAGCACCCGCTCCGGGGCCTGCCGCATAATCTCGAAGGCGATGTAGCCGCCCATGGAAAGGCCCGCGAGCGTGAAGCGGGGCGGCGCGTCCGCGAGGATGGCTTGCGCCAGTTCCTCCATCGAGCTTTGGTCCGTATGCTTGGCCACCACAACAGGGCCGAAGCGCCAGAGCGCTGGAATCTGGGCCGCATACAGCCAGGCGCTGCAAGCGAGGCCGGGAATCAACAGAGTGGGAAGCGAAGTCATGAATGAAGTCCTTTCGGCGGAATTTGCTGCTCGGGGTTAATGTAAGGCGTCTCTCCCGGCCTGTCTCTTTCTGTGAGGCACAAAAACCTTTCTCCAAGCTGGCAGCACACTCGGGCGTTTGGAATTTCTTTGAGTCTCCTTACCTTCTGTTTCTGCCTCTCCGGTTTTGCGGCCGGCCTCACCACATTCGCCCAAGCCGGGCTCAAGCCCCTGGAAGGAACTTTTTCTTATGAACGGCAGCGGCCAGCCAACGGAGCAGACTTTTGCGGCCTACCTCGTGAAGGCGCTCATCGCGAAGAAGGGCTACCAGTCCGGCACGGTTCCGGAAGCGGAAGAGCTTTTCGCGCATTGCGATGCCGTGCTTACGCTGGCGGATGGGATGACACTGGCGATCGTCGGCATCGTTGACCTGGAGGCCGATCCATCGCGCCGCTTCGGGCTGAGCAAGGAAGAACTGGACCGGATTGGGACCGGTTGCCTGCGCTACACCGGGCGCGCCGGCGGGCGGAAGCTGCCGGTTCATATCACAATTGTTGAAGCGGGGCCCGCGCCGCTTCCCGCCAGCGAACGGGAACATCTCGCGCCGCTCAAGAGCAAGTCGCTCTTTTCCAAGGTGCAGCTCTCCGCGTTGGCGGTCGATCCATCCACGCAAGAGCTATGGACGAACGCGCCGCTCAGGACGCGCGGATTGCGCTGGCTCATAAAGGGCCTGCTGGCTAAGCCACGGCTTAAGGATGCGGAGCTTGCGCCCAAGCCGGCGGCGGCCCCGCCGGAGAACCGCCCGCTGAGCCTTACCTATGGTCTGCTTGCGGTGCTGCTTGCGGTGTATGCTTGCGAATACATCTTCCGCATCGGTCCAGCGGGCGGGTTCCTGGACCCTAACATCAGGACGCTGTCGGCGCTCGGCGCGCTCGACAAGTTACAGGTGCTCGAAGAAGGCCAATGGTGGCGGCTGTTCTCCGCGCCGTTCCTGCATGGCAGCTTGCTGCACATCCTTTTCAACGGCATTGCGTTGTTTTTTGCCGGCGTGGTGCTTGAAAACGTGATCGGGCGCGCCTGGTTCGCGGGCGTATTCGCGGTGAGCGCGCTGACCGGCGCGGCAATGTCGCTCTTGATAAACCCGGATTCGCTCATTTCGGTTGGCGCGTCGGGCGCGATCATGGGCCTGTTCGCCGCCGCGTTTGCCGTGGCTTACCGTTATCCGGTAGGCTCGCCGATGCGTTCCTTCCTGTTCTCGGGCTCCTTGCGTGTGCTCATTCCATCCATGCTGCCGCTGTTCGGCGGGCTCACCGGTGAGAAGATCGACTACGCCGCTCATTTGGGGGGCGCTATCGGCGGGGCGGCCGTTGGTGCGCTGCTGATGCTCGTTTGGCGCCGCGAAGCGCCGCTGCCGCCTTTGAAAACGCTTGGATGGGCGCTCTCCGCCGCTTTCCTTCTCGGCGTGGCCTATAGCGGCGTGCAAATCGCGAAGGGATATGCCGCGTACGAGCTGTCGGCCAATCTCATCCCAGCGAAGGAGATTCCAGAGGATACTGCGGCGGCGAAAAAGAAATCCGCGAACTTGACAGCATCCTATCCGCACGACCCGCGCTCGCACATATACCGGGCGCTGGAGCTCACGGATGCCAAAGATTACGCTGGCGCCGAGCGGGAATGGCAGGCGGCACTGTCGGAAGACAAGACGCTGCGCCTGTTCTTCAAGCCGGAGCTTGAGGAATTCATCCGCGCAAATCTGGCCAGCGTCCAGAAGAACAACGGCAAGGAAGCCGAAGCGCTCGCAACTGCGAAACCCCTTTGCGGCAAGGAAAACGACATCCGCGACGCACTGGCGAAGGAGGGGCTGTGCCCCTGATTCACCGCAGGCGAGGAGCAGCCGCCTTAAGCGACGGTAGCTTCACGAGCCTCAAGCTCTTCCTTTATGCTGCTCAAAATGCCGGAAATCGCGGGCGAGGGACCGGCAATCGAATGCCCCGCTGGCACGGACGACTGCCCGCTGGAAGGATCGGCATCGTTGAACTCGACCTCGATCTCCGCTCCCTTTTCCTTGATTTCCAGCGTCCGGCCCTTGGGCGAGAAGATACGGCTTGCCCTGCTTTCGCGCTCCGCGTCCATCGCCTCAGTGTAACCGCCGCAGCGGAACAGCATCTCGATCGACTTGGCAACGATGCGCGTAGCCCGTTGCGCATCCTCTTCGTTGACGATCCCTTGCGCGCGCTTCACGCGCACCACGAACCCCGCAGCCACCATCGCAAGCTCGATCTGGTAGCGCAAATTATCCTCGGAGCAATATTTCACCCAGTCCCAGACGTTGATCAGCAGGCTATCTATTTCCCCCATGATGGGACTTGCGCCGAAGAAGTCGAAGGATTTCCCGCTGCCGGAATCCATTGCGCCGACAGCCAAGCCGACGTTCTTCTCGCCGTGCAAAATGGCCAGCGCCTTGTATAGCTTGTCCATCGAGCGGATAAGCGCAACGATCACATTGGGATCGGTAAGCGAGCGCTCCTTCTCGGCCACAAAGACCCGCAAGGAGCTGATCTGCCGGTCTTTGCCGCGCGCGTCGGAAACGACGAACTCGCCCTTGCCGTTTTCATGCGTCAGAAGTTCGCTGAGCTTGGGCATCACGAACATCAGGTTGTAAGCGGCGACCTCGACGTCGGACAGCACCTTGCGGTCCATGGCGTTGCCGCCATCGATCAGCCCGCACCAGAACTCGGCGTCGAGCAGCGGGCTCAAGCCAACCGAGGCCACCAGGTCTTTCTCCTGATCGCCGAATTGGTGGTAATGGCGGACGAACTCTTGGTAGGCGCGGAGAATCCGGACTGTACGGTTTTCATCCTCAGTTCCCTGCCCAGTCCGCACCGACCGCAATAATTCGCGTATCTCCGCAGCATGGAGTGCTTCTCTAATGTCGTTCGCCGCTTTTGCTATCCGATCGCGCCGCACCGGTTTTCTCCTTTACATTGGCGGAATAGAGTAACTCGCCAATCAGCCTCGCCAGTACCCGTGAACACCAACAGAACAATAAAGAAGCATCACCTAAACAGTGCTCCGCGGCCGAAACCAAGCCTTCCGCCGCAACCCTTAGGCACGCAGCTCAACACAAGCACAGCCTTGGGTAGTGCGATTCGGTTCGGCGAAAAAAGGCCTGGAACAGGTTAAACCTGTGGAAGGCTGCGAAGGGGAGGACTGTGTTGCAGTGGGGGAGCCCAATGGCAGGTTGCGTGATGAGCTGGTGGAATTCGCCTTCGCCCCTGCTTTCTCCCCATGGAGCCAGGGGGGGACGTTTCGAATGCGGCAGTTCCGTGCCGTTGTGCAATCGTGCAGCGGCGCCAGTGGCCCAAGGCTAATTGACCGGAACGCCCCAGCAATCGATGCCCTTCTTCTTGAGCCGCCTGCAAGCCGCGGTTGCCTGCGCTTTGTTAGCGAAGCGGCCAAGCCGGGCGCGGTACATGGTTGTTCCGTCCGGCAAAGTTATCCGCATGATGAAGTCCGGGTGCCTCTTCAAGGTGCTGGCGCCCAGCGCTTTCCTGACAAGATCGATGCGCTCTTTCGCTTGCGCCACATCGGGGAAAGCGCCTGCCTGAATATGGAAAGGCCCAGGCTGCGCCGGACGTTCCGGCACGGGCGCCGGCGCAGGGGCGGGCATCGGGGCGGGCGTGGCGACGGCCAGCGTTTGCGTCGCTTCTTCCTTTTTCGCTTGCGCTTTTGGCGGCCCCGCTGGTGCGGATTGCACCATCTTACCCGGAGCCAGCTCCACGGGCGGCATATCGAGCGCCGCCGCCGCCAGGGGTGCCACCTCGGCCGGGCGCGCCGACTTGTTATAAACTGAGAGATTGTCCGGCGGCGAAGGTGGCGTCATGGCTGCAATCGTTTCGTTGCGGACGATCTCGTTGGCCGGAGGCGGCGCGTAAGAAGGGCTCTGGCTTTCCTCCTCGGCCTCCTTCTCCTCGGGCTCGTCGGTTGTCGTGTCGGATGACTCTGGCGGCTCCAGGTACGAGGCGGCAATCGCCTTGGTGACAAGGCCTGCCTCAATCGAATGGAGCAGCATCGACATTGAAGCCCGGTCCGGCCTCCTTTTCAGCCGCGAATAAGCCCCGTGAAAAACCAGCTTCGGCCGCAGCGGCGGAGGAGAAGTCGGCGCGGCGGCGCTAGCGCCTTCATCGCCCGCCAGCGAATGCTTCTCACGCATGGCGGCTTCAGGCGAGGGCTTGGCCTTATGGCGCCGCGCCTGGGCCGGTTTTGCCGCCGCTGCAGCGGCGCGGGCCCTGCGCGCGGCTGCCTGCGTCATAGCCCTGGGCCAGGCATTGTTCAGGATTCTCCTCATGGCCCGGTTGCGGGCGCGGGCCGAGGCGCCGCCCAGCACCACCGCCAGCAGCCGCTTATCGCGGCGGCGCGCCGTGGCCAGCAGGTTGAAGCCGGATGCCCGGGTGAAGCCGGTCTTCATGCCTTCCATGCCTTTGTAGTTGTTGAGCATGGTGTTGTGGTTGCGGTAGACATGCCCTCTGTATTGAAAATACTTGGCCGCAAATACCTTGCAGCGCTCTGGATGGTCGGCCAGGATGCTTCTGCCCAGGACGATGAGATCGTGTGCCGTTGTTACCTGCTCACTGTTGGGCAGCCCCGAAGCGTTGCGGAAGGCCGTGTCCATCATGCCGATGGAGCGCGCCTTTTGCGTCATACGCTTGGCAAACTCCCTCTCGGAGCCCGCAAGCGCCTCGGCGACGGCAACCGCGATATCGTTGGCCGACTTGGTGACGATGGCGCCAATGGCGTCCGCGACTGAAATCTTGCGGCCCTCGGAAAGGCCCAGCTTGGTCGGCGATTGGCTGGCCGCGTTCGCCGAGATCGTGAGCTTGGTGCTCATGCGGATCTTGCCGTCCCTAAGTGCGTCGAACAGAAGGTAGAGGGTCATCACCTTCGTGATCGAGGCGGGATAGCGCGGCTTACCGGCGTTCTTGGAAAACATGAACCGGCCCGCATGGAGGTCGAAGACCGCGGCCGCGAAGGGGGGCGAGTAAGCTGCCCGGTGATGGTGGTGGCGATGGCGGCGGCGCGCGTCCGCACCTGCCATTACAAGCAGGAGCACGGCAAAAACAAGGAGGGAAAGCACCGCCAGCCTTGGCGCGAATCTTGAGAGCAATCCTGTATCCCGATCCAGAAAAGGTATGGAGTTTTGCCGGAACATTGCGCGCTTAAGACCCTTAAAACTTGTCGCCAGCAAGGCAGGCAAACGGCACCTGGGACGCCGCAGCTGAGGCGCCCGCTCTTTTTAGGCTATACCTCCGCGAGTTTTAATACTCTCTTACGCTTTAACCGTGTAAGAAGGTGGCCGCGGTGCATTTCGCTTCTGCCGTGGCTCCCTTGCCTTGGGCTTGCCGCCTTTCCCTTTTTTTCGCGGGGAGGGCAAGCCATATATCCGGTGAGACAGCACGCTTCCGGGCCTTGACAGAGCAAACCGTTAAACGGGAGTATGTAGGGTGATGGCGCACGTTCCCAAGTGGTATTGGATGCGCAGGTTAATTGGATTGCAGAGCTGACGGCTTGACTCTCGATGATCGTGGTTATGGCAGGCAACAACGGTTCCAAGGGAGACAACGGCCTCAAGACCGGGGTCGTCACGAAAACGCGTCCAAAGACGAAGCGCCCGAGCCTTTACAAAGTCCTCCTGTTGAATGACGATTACACTCCGATGGAGTTCGTGGTTTACGTCCTCGAACGCTTCTTCAACAAGCATCACGAGGAAGCGACGCGGATTATGCTGCACGTCCATCAAAAGGGCGTGGGCGTGTGCGGCGTCTACACCTATGAGGTTGCCGAGACGAAGGTTACGCAGGTTATGAACTTCGCCAGGCAGCATCAGCATCCTCTGCAGTGTACTATGGAAAAGGAGTAGGTACGGCGGTGCCATCATTCTCAAACAGCCTGGAAGAGTCGCTCCATCGCGCGATCGAATACGCGAATGAGCGCCATCACGAATACGCCACGCTGGAACACCTGCTCCTATCCCTAATCGACGACCGCGACGCGGCGTCCGTCATGCGGGCCTGCAATGTCGATCTGGACCGGCTCAGGGCCAAGCTCACCGATTTCATAGACAAGGAATTATCCAACCTCGTTCTCGACAGCGACGGCGAGGCGCAGCCCACCGCGAGCTTCCAGCGCGTCATCCACCGGGCCGTGGTGCATGTGCAATCCTCGGGGCGCGAGGAGGTCACGGGCGCCAACGTGCTGGTCGCCGTCTTCGCCGAGCGCGAGAGCAACGCGGCCTATTTCCTGACCGAGCAGGACATGACGCGCTTCGACGCGGTGAATTTCATCAGCCACGGCATCTCCAAGCGCGCCGGCATGTCCGAACCGCGCGGCGTGCGCGGCGTGGAGGACGACGCCACCACCGTCGAAGGGGACGACAGTAAGAAGCGCAGCACCGATGCGCTCGAAGCCTATTGCGTCAACCTGAACCAGAAGGCCAAGGACGGCCGCATCGACCCGCTGATCGGGCGCGACAAGGAAATCGACCGCACGATCCAGGTGCTGTGCCGCCGTTCGAAGAACAACCCGCTCTATGTCGGCGATCCGGGCGTTGGCAAGACGGCGATTGCCGAGGGGCTTGCGCGCAAGATCATCCGTGGCGAGGTTCCTCAGGTGCTCGCCAGCGCGACGGTGTTCGCGCTCGACATGGGCACGCTGCTCGCGGGCACCCGCTATCGCGGCGACTTCGAGGAGCGCCTCAAGGCGGTTATGAAGGAGATCGAAGCCTATCCTGGCGCGATCCTGTTCATCGACGAGATACACACCGTGATCGGTGCCGGCGCGACCTCGGGCGGAGCGATGGACGCTTCGAACCTGTTGAAGCCGGCGCTGCAATCGGGCACGCTGCGCTGCATCGGCTCGACCACTTACAAAGAATACCGCCAGCACTTCGAAAAAGACCGGGCGCTCGTCCGCCGCTTCCAGAAGATCGACGTGGCCGAACCCACGGTGGAAGACGCCGTCGAGATCATGAAGGGCCTGAAGCCCTATTTCGAGGACTTCCACAGCATCAAGTACACCAACCAGGCCGTCAAAGCCGCGGTCGAGCTTTCCGCCAAGTACATCCACGACCGCAAGCTGCCCGACAAGGCCATCGACGTGATTGACGAGACCGGCGCATCGCAAATGCTTCTGGCGCCGAACAAACGCAAGCGGACCATCGGCGTGAAGGAGATCGAGGCCACCATCGCGACCATGGCCCGCATCCCGCCGAAGACGGTGTCGAAGTCCGATACCGAGCTTTTGCGCAACCTTGAGGGCGATCTCAAGCGTGTGGTGTTCGGCCAGGATACAGCCATCCGTGCGCTGTCGGCGGCGATCAAACTCGCCCGCGCGGGCCTGCGCGAAGCCGAGAAACCCATCGGCTGTTACCTCTTCTCCGGCCCGACCGGCGTCGGCAAAACCGAGGTGGCACGGCAGCTCGCAAGCTTGCTTGGCGTGCAGATCCTCCGCTTCGACATGTCGGAGTATATGGAGCGGCACACCATTTCGCGGCTCATCGGCGCGCCTCCCGGCTATGTCGGCTTCGACCAGGGCGGCCTGCTCACGGACGGCGTGGATCAGAACCCGCATTGCGTGCTTCTGCTCGATGAGATCGAAAAGGCGCATCCCGACCTGTTCAATGTGCTGCTCCAGGTGATGGACCACGGCAAGCTGACCGACCACAACGGCAAGCAGATCGATTTCCGCAACGTCATCCTGATTATGACAACCAATGCGGGCGCGGCCGAGATGTCGAAATCGGCCATCGGCTTCGGCAGCACGCAGCGTGTGGGCGAGGACGAGGAAGCGATCAAGCGCATGTTCACGCCGGAGTTCCGCAACCGGCTCGACGCGGTCATCGCGTTCGGCAGGCTGTCGCGCGAGATGATTAGCAAGGTCGTGGAGAAGTTCATCTTCCAGCTCGAAGCGCAACTCGCCGACCGCAACGTCATGATCGAGATGTCGCCCGAGGCGATGGAGTGGATCGCCAGCCAGGGGTTCGACGAGCTTTACGGCGCCCGGCCGCTGGCCCGCGTCATCCAGGAGCACATCAAGAAGCCGCTGGCGGAGGAACTGTTGTTCGGCAAGCTCGAAGGCGGCGGAACGGTTCGCGTGGTTGTGACGGAAAAGGAAGAGGGCAAAGCGCTTACGTTCGAGGTCGTCGAGACCAAGCCGCTCGTCAAGGTCGAGGAAACCGATAGCGGCGACGGGGATGGCGACGGCCGCACGCCGACGGCGCTCATCCCGAAAGTGCCGCTGAGCCGGTAATCGCTTTCAAAGAGGCCGGGTTCGCCCCGGCCTTTTCATTTCTGGGGCAATTCCGTCAGGTGAAACATGACGCGCATGATAGCGGGCATGGGGCTTGCCTGCACCGGGGAGATGTTTTTTGCGCCGGCGCGGACACTGCCGGAGGGACTGTGCTAAAGTAGACGCCGGGCACGAGGAGCGGACGCCATGGCGCTTGAAGGGGTGGTGACAATTCCCAGCAATTACGGCCCGAAAGAAACGGTCGAGCGGCTCAAGGCCGCCATCGCCGCGCAGGGGCTCGATTTGTTCGCGGAGATCGACCACGCCCGGAATGCTAGTGAAGCCGCGCTTACGCTTCCTCCGGAAACCGTGCTCATGTTTGGAAGCGCTGCCGCGGGCGCGCCGCTGATGCTGGCCAACCAGGCGGCGGGGATAGATTTGCCGCTCAAGGCCTTGGTTTGGCGGGATGCGGCCGGCGCTACCTGGATTTCTTACAACGACCCGGTCTGGATTGCCCGGCGGCACGGGCTTACCGGCGAGCTGTTGCATGAGGCGGACAGGATGCGCGAGGGGCTGCAGGCCATCGCCGCCGAAGCGGCCGGATCGCTCCAATAGAAGCTCCAGGTTGCATACATTCTCAATACTCTTAATGGCCTTGATTTATGCTGCACCGCAACATACACTGTATCCGTGCGATATCGAGCAGAAAGCGGGAAGGGCCGGGTGGTGTTTTTCCTTTTTCCTTTCGCCGGAGAACCTGCCGCCGCGCCGGTTTTCCAGCGCACCGGACAACACAAAGGTTTGCCCTTGCTGCCGCAGCCTCATAGCGCGCGCGCAAACGCGCAGCTTGAAAACGGTTTTGCGGATGCCGTCTCGCTGGCTGGAAGCCTTGCCGCAGACCTTCTGAAGCAGGCGCTCAGTTCGATGATGTCGTCGCTAACCGCGCTCAGCAATCATGCTAACGTCCTGTTTTCCCAGGCCGGGGCGGCGCTTGCCTATGAGCGCGCCGCGCGCGGGACGGCTTCATTCCTCGGAGCGTTCTGGCCGGGCTTCGCTCAGCCCAGACCGCAATTTGGTTTTCTGGTGCCTTGGATTTCCCCCATCCCCGCGCCGCCACTCTTCGCCGGCTTCGGCTTTCCCGGCAGGCAGCCACTCCCTTGCCGGCCAAATCCTTGGGATGCGTTTGCGGATGCGCTTGGTATGTGGGCCAGCCTGTGGACGCCAACGGCATCGCCAAGGGAGCGCGCCTCTCATGGCGCGGCGGGCCCGGTTACCGTAACCTTCGGCGTGCCAGGCTTCTCCTGGAGCGTCGCCCTGGGTTAGGCTGTCAAGCGCTATTGCCTTCGGCGAATGGCAATAGCGCTGGCTCAATACTACTACTTCGCCTTCTTCTTCTTTTTCTTCTTCTTGGCCTTGACGCACTTGCCTTTCGCGGTCCACTTGCAAGCCGCCGTTGCGGTGCAAGCCTCCTTATCGAGCTTCTTGCAGCTTACCTTCGCCGGCTTAGCCATTGGCGCTGGCGCGGGCTCTGCGTCTTGTGCGTGGGCGGCAACGGAACCGGCCGTGAAGAAGGCCGCCATAATGGCGGCCGAAAGTATGCGCATAAATACCTCCTCAAATCATTTCCGATCCATACGGATCTTCGTCACTTTATAGCAGTTTCATTTGATTGAAAATGATGTAGCTGTTTCGTCGCATGATACAAGATAGGGTTCGCTCCACCCCGCCGCCGCCCTAAAAAAGCTTTCCGGAACTTATAGTAAGGCCCGGCGGGACGGATATCCCGGCTGCCAGCGCTTCCTCTTTGTATCCTGCGATTTTTTTCTCGATCTGTGGCTTACGTGCACAAGGTCAACGTTTTTCTGCCTTGGCCCACGCCGTTGATCCAGAAACACCATTGCGGAACTGGCTGGGGGGCGGACTATTACCCTCTTGCCAACCCGTTGCTTAGACCATCGTTTGGGGTTAAGGGTCAGATGCGAAATAAACGCTTCAGATTGCACAGGATTTTTGTTTGTCCGCTAGGCGCGGAAAGGTGCGCATACCCGGGGCATGCAAACCTCTCTCAACGCAGCAGACGGGCAAAAAGACGGGCAAGATGGTGCGTTTATTTCGCATCTGGCCCTAACTTGCGTCCGGCGCGATGAGATAGACTGGGTGAGGGACGCTTCTGCAGCAGCAACCGGCGGGACTTGGCATGACACCGGCAGGAACGGACGCACTTCGCGAAAAAGCATCCGGCGCAGGCAAATCCGCAATTCACATCGAGTTTGCGGGGCTTGCGCTGACGCTCGACCATTCCGGCGCCGCTTACGCCGCAGCGCACAGCACACTTATCGTCGCGGACCTGCATCTGGAAAAGGGATCGCGCGCCGCCTCCAAGGGCCGCCTGCTGCCCGCGCTCGATAGCCGCGACACGCTCTTGCGCCTGAAACGCGCCGTCGAAGCCTACCAGCCGCAGCGCGTCGTCTGCCTTGGCGACAGCTTCGACGACAACTTCGCGGGGCAGCGCATGGCGGACGAGGATAGGGATGGGCTCGCCTCGCTTTGCGCCTCCGCCGGCCAATGGCTTTGGCTCAGCGGAAATCACGATCCCGAAGCGCCCGCCTTTTGCGGCGGCGAAACCGCGAGCCAGATCGAGCTGGGTGGCGCGATCCTGCGACACGAGCCGGACGCCGTCCGCACCGCCCCGCACATCGTGGGCCATCTCCATCCCAAAGCCAGCGTACCGGGCGGCGGCCACCGCTTTTCCGGCCCCTGCTTCTGCGTTTCGGAGGATCTGCTGATCATGCCGGCCTTCGGCGCTTATGCCGCCGGGCTCTCATGCCGCTCCCGCGCCGTCCGCTCGCTGCTGAAATCGGAGCCCAGGCTCTTCATGCTTCATGCTTCGAAGCTTTGGCGCGTCGCCTGAAGCGCTTCGCGCCGCCGCTATTCCAGGCGCCCTGGCAAACGCCGGGAGAGGCGACCCGGCGTCATACCGAAGCTTGCAGCCGCCCTGGAGCCGCGATTGTGCGGGACCGCAGCCACTTCTGCCCGCCAGCGTAGCCGGGGTGGTGCCTGACCCGGACGATGGTGCTTTTCCAGCCCTCGCTTTGCGGCCTTCTCGGTTTTAGTGCCACGAGTTCGCGGCGGGGGTAGGAAACGGGGCGAACCGCTGCTGTGCTAGGCGCGGTACGCCTATGCCAGCCTCGCGAGGTCTTTCGCGCGCCGGCTCGCGCCACGCGCGCCAACGTCCTCTGCCGCCCGGCGCTAGCCTGCGCTGCCGGCCTGGCTGGTTCCGGCGGGCTGACAGCGGCTTGCGGCGGCGTCACCAAGGTGGCCATCTGGGGCGCTTCGGCTACGGCCTCGTTGCTCTGCGTTTGCGGCGCGGCGTGGTTCTTGCCCTTCCGCTTGGCGGAAGAAGCGTAGAGCGGCCTGCAGCCGGGCAGGTGCACGGCATGGCGGTGCCGGTCGCCGCGCCGGTCGGAGAAAAGGTAGCGGCCGTCGCAAATCCAGGCCACGGGCGGCAGCCGGTCCCGCTCGAACAGGAGATCGGCGCGGCGCAAGTCGGTCCAGAACTGGCTCATATACAGCGTGTCTTCTTTCTCCGGCGCAAGAGCGGAGAAGCGGAACGGCAGGGCGAGCACCGGCACATAGGCTTGGCCGCCGCGGAGCGCGGCGCGCACGGCGCCATAAACATCCTGGACATCATCGTTCTCGACGGCAAAGCAGCCGATGGAGCCGCAGCCGCCATGAATGAGGATGCCAGAGCCGCCCCTGCCGTTCACATGATCGAATTTGTTCGGATAGTTGATGTTCATCGCGCGGACCCAGCGCGCATTCACGATGAGATCAGATGCGGTGATCCGGTAAAGCCCTTCCGGCGATTGCCGGTCGCCCTCGTAGAATTTCGGGCCCAGGTTTCCGGACCAGCGGCAAATTCCGTAAGTCTTGAAAAGCACATAGCGCGGCCCGTGCTGGACCCAAAGCTCCATTTCGGAGGTTCGCTTGTAAATGCGCAGGAAAATGGGGGACCCCAGTTTCAGGCCTCTTTCCTCGAACTCCTTGGCAAGCCCGGCTTCCCGCTCGGCGACCGTTTCCGGATGCCAGGATCTGCTTGCCGCATGAGCCTGCGCAACTAATGGTGCGAAAATCGCCAATGGGAATAATAGAAAATCAGCTTGATGCAACTTCATTTCGACTCCTGCCTGGCTACGCCGCGTGCCTCCCAACTTGCGCGCAACATCATGCTTCATTCCCGCGGGTGCGCGGGAAACGGACCGCGCCATCCATGGGTTGAAATGTGAAATTAGTATGACCTGCTGCGTGCAGGCTGTCGCTTTTTTGTTGCTAAATACCCACTGACGTTCAAGAAACAACCGTTCACGCGGGTGCGTCTAACCGATGTTTTGGCTTTATAATCAGTGGAATAGCGCAACCTGAACCACCGTTCCCGCCTTGTTGCGGGCCGATGCCGGGAATTGCTATTTTTGTCACAGCATTGTTGGCGGCGGCAGCCGGGCAATGAAAGCCGGCATCCCGCTTCCGCAGTGCTGGGCCCTCCCTCCCGCCTTACCACTTTTTAATCTGGCGGCAAGAGGCTTGTAACCTCAGCGCGCCTATATCAACTTGACGATTAATTACTCAAGGGGAGTGGGAAGCCAATGGCGTCCGGATCAATCCAGGGAAGTACGGGCAATTTTCTTTCCGGCCGGCGGCTGAAGCCGTTGGGCGCTATCGCCGGAGCGGCGCTCCTGGGCGCCGGCTTTCTGGCTACGGCGCAGCAGACGGCGTTTGTCGCCACGGCCGCCGCGCAGGATCAGCGTCCGCCGAGCTTCGCCGATCTGGCGGAAAAGGTCCGGCCCGCCGTCGTGAGCGTTAACGTCAAGTCCGTGTCGGGAGAATCTTCCGCACGCGACCTGCCGATACCGGACTTGCCGGAGGATTTCCGCGATTTCTTCGACCGTTTCCGGCGCGGCCAGCCGGACCGGCATCCCATGCGCGCGCAAGGGTCGGGCTTTCTGATCTCCGCGGATGGCTATGTCGTGACCAATCATCACGTTGCGCATAAGGCCGACGAAATCGAGATCACCTTCGAGAACGAAAAGAAATACAAGGCTAAGGTCATCGGCAGCGACAAGCGTACCGACATCGCGCTGCTCAAGATCGACACCAAGGACAAATTTGATAAATGGCTCGAATTCACCACCGATGCGCCGCGCGTCGGCGACTGGGTTCTGGCGGTGGGCAATCCGTTCGGACTTGGCGGAACGGTGACGGCGGGCATCGTCTCTGCGCAGGGCCGCGACATCGGTTCCGGCCCCTACGATTTCCTCCAGATCGACGCTGCGGTGAACCGCGGCAATTCCGGCGGCCCCGCCGTCAATCTCGATGGCAAGGTGGTCGGCGTGAACACCGCGATCTACAGCCCGAGCGGCGGCAGCGTCGGCATCGCGTTCGCGATTCCCGCGGCCACGGCGATGGACGTTGTGCAGAAGCTCAAGGAGAAAGGCAAAGTCTCAAGCGGCTGGCTCGGTGTCCAAATCCAGAATATGGACGACAACCTCGCCGAAGGGCTCGGCCTGAAGGATGGCAAGGGCGCTCTCATCGCGAAGATTCTGTCCGATGGTCCTGCGTCCAAGTCCGACCTCAAGATGGAAGACGTCATTCTCGAAGTTAACGGCCAACCGGTCGCCAATTCCCGCGCGCTGGCCCGCATGATCGCCGGGTTCGCTCCTGGCAGCGACGCGCGCCTGCACATCTTCCGCAAAGGCAAGTATCGCGACGTGACCGTGAAGCTCGGCGAGTATCCCGATACTGAGAAAGTCGCTTTTGTGGGCGGCCAGAGCGACGAGGATCCTGGTAAGGAGGTTGAGGACCTTGGCCTGGTGTTGGTGCCGGCCCAGGAACTTTTGGGTAGCAGGTCGAAGAAAGGCGTCGCGGTGGCATCCGTCGATCCAAACTCGAAGGCGGCCGACCAGGGCATCAAGCGCGGCGATATCATCGTTGAACTCAACAGCAAGCCGGTTTCGACCGTCGAGGATGTGAGCGCCGGCATCCGCGAGGCCCGCGGCAAGGGCAAACGCGTGGTGCTCCTGCAAATCCGCGGCCGCGATAAGCAATCCCGCTTCCTGGCGCTTCCCATCGAGAAGAAGTCCAAGCACGGCAAGAACAAGGACAAAGACGGCGGCAGGCACTAAAAATACCGGAGGAAGACGAGGGGGCACCCCCCTCGCCTTCCATTTTCCTCAGCATATTTCTTAAGGGTACATTCCCACTCCGGCTCAGGGTGGCCACCATTCAAAGGTGCCAAAATGCGAGTTTTGATCGTCGAGGATGACCGCACGGCGGCCGATTTCCTTGCAAAGGCGCTCGGCGAGGCCGGCTACCAGACAGAGATCGCCGGCGACGGCGAAGCGGGCTTCGAGCTTGCGGCCACGCAAAGTTTCGGGGTGCTGATCGTCGACCGTATGCTGCCCAAACTCGACGGATTGACCATGGTCGAGCGGCTCCGGGCGCGGGGTGACCGCACGCCTGTTCTGATCTTGAGCGCTCTGGGCGCGGTGGACGACCGTGTGAAGGGCCTGCGCGCGGGCGGCGACGACTATCTCTCCAAGCCCTATTCGCTGGTCGAGCTAATGGCACGCGTCGAGGCCCTGACCAGGCGCGGTCCCTCCGAAGGCGCGGTAACGACCTACACTGTGGGCGATCTCGTCCTGGACCGGCTCTCGCACAAGGTCACTCGTGGCGGCGAAACAATCCTGCTGCAGCCCCGCGAATACCGGCTGCTCGAATATCTCATGCGGCACGCGGGCCAGGTGGTGACGCGGACGATGCTTCTCGAAAACGTCTGGGACTACCATTTCGACCCGCAAACCAACGTCATCGACGTGCACATCTCAAGGCTTCGCGGAAAAATCGACAAGGGGCAGGACAAACCGCTGCTGGAAACCGTGCGCGGGGCGGGCTACATGATCCGCAATGACCGCCTTTAGACTCGAAAAGCTGGTTCCGCGCGTTGTCTTCGCAACGCCGTTCCGGCTTTTCGCAATCTACATCTCGCTGTTCTGCGCGGCGGTGGCCGCAACCTTCATCTACGTCACCGTTTCCATGCAAGGCTTCCTTAGCGGCGAGGCCGCAACGGCGGTACACGCGGAATACGAGGCCCTTGCGGCGCGTTACCGCGATGGCGGGGTCGCCTCGCTCGTCGCCAGCGTTACCGAGCGTTCGGCCTCTTCCACCGGCGCGCTTTATCTTTTGACAGACGGCGACCGCAGGCGGCTCGCGGGCAACCTCGACAATGTCGCACTGAACCTCTGGAACACCGAGGGCGCGGCCCAGTTCGCCTACCGCAAGCGCGAGGATGGCCGGTCCAGCGAGCGGCAGGCGCTCGGCTTCGTGGCGCTCCTTCCGGACGGCCTGCACCTGATCGTGGCGCGGGATATAGAGAACCAGGAAACGATCAAGCGAATGCTCCGGCGGGCGTTCCTGCTGGGCTACGCCTTCATTATCGGTATCGGCATCGCGGGCGGCGTCATGGTGAGCCGAAGCATCTTGCGGCGCGTGGACGCGGCCTCGAACACGGCGCGGGCGATCATGCAGGGCAATCTCGCCCAGCGCATTCCGGTCACGGGGCGCAACGACGAATTCGAGCGCCTGGCCAGGAACCTCAACGCCATGCTCGACCGCATCCAGGATCTGATGACCGGCCTCAAGGATGTTTCGGACAATATCGCGCACGACCTCAAGACCCCGCTCCACCGGCTGCGCACGCGGGCCGAACGCGCGCTGCAATCGAGCCGCTCGCCCGAAAATCTGGCTGATGCGCTGGGCTCGGTCATCGAGGAGGCGGACACGCTCATCCAGACCTTCGACGCGCTCCTGAGCATCGCGCGGCTCGAAGCCGGCTCGCGCTCGGAAAGCTTCGGGCCACTCAATGTCTGTAGCCTAACGAGAGACGTGGCGGAGCTGTACGAGCCCGCCGCCGAGGAGCGCGGACTTTCGTTGCAGCTGTCTTGCGCGGGCGATGTTATGATGTGCGGAGAGAGGCATTTGATCGGGCAGGCGCTGGCGAACCTGCTGGACAACGCCATCAAATATGCGGGGCCGCTGGCGGAGGCCCGGGTGCGGGAGGGCGGCGCGCCGCTTGAGGTGGATGTAGGTTTCGAGGACAAGGGGGATACCGTGGATATTGCCGTAGCAGACCGGGGCCCTGGCATTCCGCAGAACGAGCGGGAGCGCGTTTTGCAGCGCTTCGTGCGCCTGCAGCCGAGCCGTTCCATTCCCGGCAGCGGCCTTGGCCTGAGCCTCGTGGCCGCGGTGGCGCGCCTGCATGGCGGCTCGATCTCGCTTGAGGATAACGAACCGGGCCTCAAGGTGCGCCTTTCCCTGAAGAAGAACCTGCCGCCCCAGGACGCCATGGCGGGCGCCCAGCTTGAGACGGTGCCGAGCCATGTCCATTAGCCCCGGTCCCTTTTCCGTTCGCCTGAGCGACGGGCCGCTCGACGATGAAGCGGGCGCCGGCGGCCGCTGGCTTGAGCGGATCGGCGCTGGGCTGCAAGATCTGCCGCCTTTCCCGGCCCGCGTCGCGGCCTTCTTAAGCGGCGTCTTCGCCGGCTCCTCTTTCCTTGCGGGCATCGCGGAACGGTATCCGCAGCTCCTCGCCAAAACGCTCTATACGGCCCCGGAAACCCATTTTGATGAAATCCTGGAGCGAACGGCGCGGGAAGCCGCCCAGGCGGATGGGCAGCGCGGCATCATGCGCATTCTGCGGCAGGGCAAGACCGAGATCGCCTTTCTGGTCGCGCTCGCGGACCTCGCGGGCATCTGGACCGTGGACGAGGTCACACGCAGGCTGACGGAGGCGGCCGACCTTTTCTTAGGCGCGGCCGTCCGCTTCCTTCTGAGCCGGGCCGCCCAGTCAGGCAAACTCGTGCCGCCCGATCCGGAAACCCCCGAGAAAGGCAGCGGGCTTGTCATCCTGGCGATGGGCAAATACGGAGCGCATGAGCTCAACTATTCGAGCGACATCGACCTGATCGTCTTTTACTGCCGCGAGTGCGCGGGTCTTGGCTCTGGCGTCGAGCCTGGCCCATTTTTCGTGCAGCTCACCCGCGACCTGGTCCACATCCTGCAGGAACGCACGGCGGACGGCTATGTCTTCCGTACCGATCTGCGGCTGCGGCCCGATCCGGGCTCCACCCAGGCGGCAATCGCAACCGAGGCCGCCTTCCGCTATTACGAAAACCTGGGCCAGAACTGGGAGCGGGCGGCGCTGATTAAGGCGCGGCCGGTGGCTGGGGACATTGCCGCGGGCAACGCTTTCCTGAAGGCCCTTGAGCCCTATATCTGGCGGAAATATCTCGACTTCAACGCCATCGCCGACATCCACGCGATGAAGCGGCAGATCCACGCGGCCAAGGGGCACGAGCGGATCGCGATTGCCGGCCATAATTTGAAGCTCGGGCGCGGTGGTATCCGGGAGATCGAGTTTTTCGTGCAGTCCCAGCAGCTTATCGCGGGCGGCCGCCAGATGGTGCTGCGCACGCGCGAAACGCTCACCGGGCTAAAATTGCTTGCGGACTTTTATTGGATCGGCCCCGCCGTTCGCGACGAGCTGACGGTCGCCTACCGCCACTTGCGCCGGCTGGAGCACCGCTTGCAGATGATGGCGGACCAGCAGACGCATACGCTGCCCGCGCACGAAGAGGATCTGGCTAAATTCGCACGCTTCGCGGGTTATCTGAGCCTGGAAGGTTTCTCCGCCGAGTTGCGCAGCCATATGCAGAAGGTGGAGGCGCACTACGGCGCTCTGTTCGAAAGCACGCCCGAACTGACCCCGCAGACCGTGCAGGGCAATCTCGTCTTCACCGGCGACGGCGAGGACCCCGGAACGGTGGACACGCTGGCGAGGCTCGGCTTCAAGAACCCCTCCGCGGCCATCGCCGCCGTGAAGGGCTGGCATTACGGCCGCTACCGGGCAATGCGCAGCGAGCGGGCGCGCGAAATCCTAACCGCATTTACGCCCGCACTGTTCGAAGCGCTTGGCGACACCAGCGACCCCGACCTGGCGCTGGGCTCCTTCGACGAATTCCTGAAAGAGGCGCCAAGCGCGCTCCAGCTCTTTTCCATGCTGCGGGCCAATCCGCATCTGTTGCGGCTCATCGCCCAGATCATGGGTTCGGCCCCCCGGCTAGCTCACATTCTGAGCCGGCGCCGGCGTCTGATGGATGTGATCATTGACCCCGGCTATATCGGCGAGAGGCCGCCCGAGGACGAGCTTAAAGCACTGATCCGGCGTGAGATTTTTGAGGCGGACAATTACGAGGACCGCCTGGACCGGGCGCGCGTCACGGGCCAGGAGCAGGCTTTCCTGATCGGCGTGCGGCTTTTGTCGCAGCAGCTTATGCCGGAGCAGGCGGGCGAGGACTATTCGCTGGTCGCCGAGGCGGTGATCGAAAGCCTGCTCGACGCGGTGCAGGAGGAGTATGGCGGCGCGCTGCCAGCCCCGGCGGTGATCGGCATGGGCAAACTCGGCGGGCGCGAAATGGCCGCTTCCTCCGACCTGGACCTGATCGCGGTATACGACACCCCGCCCGAGGCAGCCTCACAGGCCACACATCATTACGCGCGGATGACGCAGCGGCTGATTTCGGCGCTCTCCGCGCCGACGCCCGAAGGCTTGCTCTACGAGGTCGATATGCGGCTCAGGCCTTCCGGCAAGGCCGGGCCGGTTGCCGTGCGGCTTGACGGCTTCCTCGCCTACCAGCTCAATGAAGCCTGGACCTGGGAGCATCTGGCGCTGACGCGGGCGCGGCCGGTCGCCGGCCCCGCGGACTTGCGGGCGCGGCTGGCCGCGGACATCCAGCAGGTGCTCACCATCCGCCGCGACCGCGCCAAAACCGCCACGGACGTGAAGGATATGCGCGGCCGCATCGAAGCCGAAAAGGGCACCACCGACATCTGGCGGTCGAAGACGCACAAGGGCGGGCTCATCGACGCGGAATTCATCGCGCAGTTCCTCCAGATCATGCACGCGGCGGACGAGCCCCAGATCCTGAGCACGAACACCTCGCAGGCTCTGCGGAACCTCGTCGAGGCCGGCATTCTGAGCCGGGTGGACGGCAGCGCGCTCTTGAACGCGGTGGAGCTTTATCAGGACGTGGCGCACATTTTGCGGCTGTGCACCGAGGGCTCGTTCGATCCCAAAACCGCGCCCAAGGATTTGATCGGGCTGCTTCTGCAGACCACCGGCGAGCCGGACACCGGCCGGCTGGAGGCGCGGCTTCAGGATACTTACGCCGGCACCGCGCAGCTTTTCACCGAGCTGGTCGCCTGAGCGCCGGACAGCGCAAAGAATGGGCAAGTATTCGTGAGGCAACGTCCTCTCAACGGGCGCGCCCCGGCTCCCTCTCCCATGGGGAGAGGGCTGGGGTGAGGGGTAATACGCCCGGTGTGAGGCACCACCTTCGAACGCCTACTGCGTTGGGCGGGGAATGGCGTGGCGGGCGAGGAAGCGCGCGACTGGCGGCCCAATGGCGATGATGGTCAGGAAGCGGACCATTTGCAGCGCGATGATGAAAGGCGCATCGGCATGGCTCGACGCCGCGATGATCGCAATCGTTTCCATCGCGCCGGGGCTGGTTGCGAGGTAGGCAGTCAGCGCGTCGATTCCGAGTATTTCCGAGAGGAGGAAGCCAACGCCCGCGGAGAAGCCTATCAGGAGCGCCACGTTGAGCAGAATCTTGGG
>JBNKTW010000134.1:0-22154 GCA_050298295.1 Rhodomicrobiaceae bacterium | reverse complement strand
ATGGCAAAGGCAAAGGATTTCAGGGCGTGCATTGTTTTCCTCGCGAATGAGACGATGAATGGCAATTCATATGCAACCCATCCTGAAATGCGTCAAGTTTATACAACCGCGCAACGTAGCGTATGCATTATGACTCGAAGGGACAACGCTGTATGCGCAGGCCAGGAAAGGCGGAGCCGCGCTACTGCATCAGCACTTCCACCAGCTTGTTGTCGCCAGGCACCACCGAAAATGCGCCCGCATATTGCTGGCCGGCGTTCTCCGCAGCGACGCGGTACTCGCCCGCCGCCAGGATATGCGATGGAAACGCACCGGCGCTTTCCTTGATCACCTCGCCCACAACATTATAGATAGTCCAGCGCGTATCCGCCGCCGCCTCGCCGCCAGGCCGCTGCACGAGCTTCAGCGTGACCTTGCCCGCGTCGTGATCGATCTCCGCCTCGGTGATTTTGCCCGGCTCGACCACCACATCGCTCGAAACCGTGGAGTTCACGTCGCCATAGGTGCTGACGATGTGGTAGATGCCAGAGTTCAGCCGGATCACGATGCCGGGCCGCATGTTGTCCAAGATTTTTTGCCGGGCACCGAACTGATCTTGCGTATCGGCGTAAAGCTCGAATTTGAGCAGGTGCTCGGCCTGGATAGGCTGGTGTGCCAGTGTGGCGTTGATCCTCAGGCCCCCCGCGTTGACCACGAAATCTTCCTTGGCCGGATTCTGCGGCCACACGCCGATTTTTTTTGTGAGGTTGGCGCGGCCGTAAGCGACATTGATGAAGTATTCGCCAGGGTTCAACTCCACCGTAGGCTGAGGCTCCCGCAGCGACAGCAGGAGTTTGTAGCTTCCATCCTTGGCGGCACGGCCCTCGTAAATCCGCCAGACCACGCCGGAGGTCATTGGCACGCCGCCTTCGGTCAAATAGACAGTCAATGTTACCGGAGCGGGTGGGCCAGTGGTGGGCGGCACGGGCCTGGCCTGGGGCTCGTCCACCTCGCTGGCCCCGGTAATGGGCACCTTAAGCGCCCTGGCGTGCGACGCGCTCAAGGCCGCTTGCCCAATCCAGAGGCAGAGCGTCAATCCCAGAAACGGAATGGCCAGCATCCGGAAAGCCAGCCTCAATCTGCGCATGTACAGCCCCCCGGCCGCTGCAAAAGTTCAATGATGAACGCGCAAGCTATGCCGCCTGTGCGATGAAAATGAGGCGGCGGAGCAGGGCTGCGCTGTTGCAGGCGAGTACTCTATTCATATGGTGTCACCCCTCACCCCAGCCCTCTCCCAATGGGAGAGGGAGTCTGGCTGTGCCCATTGAAAAGGCTTCCCTCTCCCCATGGGACAGGGTGGCGGGTAATGCGCGCCGTGCGATCCGCTCCCCTCACTACTGCAATTCCGTCTCCAGGTTTTTGCCCGCAACAACGCGGAATTCCACGGGCTTGGCGGGTGCCCGCGCCCCGTGCGCACGGCATTCGGCACTATACACGCCGGCGCGGAGAACGAAGCTCATCGCCGTCCCCGCGGCCCGCCCGGCGGGGCCGGCGCCACGGTCCGCCCCTTCCTCGTAGACGGTGCAAACCCTCGCGGGCTTGCCTGCCGGAACGCTGATTTTCGCCTGCCCCGTGCTCAAGATGACGGTTTTCGCCACCGTCTGCCCCGCCGCTATCGAGAAGGCGCTTTCCACCCGCGCGTTCCCGTAGACGGTTTCAAGCCGGTAATCCCCGGCCGGAAGCTGCACGCGGGGCGCCATACCCTGGGCCGTGAGCAGCGGTTTCTTGCTGGCGCCCCCGGCCGGATAAATCCGGTGCCAGGCAGATACTTTGCCGGCTGCTCCTTCCGTCTCATAAGCCTTGATCTCCAGGGTGCCCACGTTGAGCGCCATCCGCACCGTAGTAACCTTGCCTGCCTCAACCCTCACGGTGCCGGTAAGCGCGGCCGGCCCGGCCAAGGCGGAGAGCTCATAGATGCCCGCATTTACATGGAAGGCCGTGGGCATCCCGCCCGACCGGCCAAGCTCCTCCAAGCCGCCGCCCTGCTTGCGGCGCCGCAGAACGAACAGAACGCCCTCAGCGGCGCGGCCGCCTTGCTTCTGCAAGCCTTCGGCTGCGATGGTGCCCGCATTGAGCAGCACGGTCTTTTCCGTCTTGCCTCCGTTCACAGTGATGCTGTCTTCGGCCTTCGCGAAGCCGTAAGTTACGCGAACCGCGTAGCTGCCCGCCGCGAGCCGCGCCTCTGCCTTGCCGCCTCCGCCAGTCCAGCCCGGGGAGTCCGCCGGCTTCTGCTGGCCGGTCGGGGTGGTGCGGATCTTGTAAAGTTCCCAGGTCACGCCGGCATCGAGCGGCGGCTGGCCCTCGGCCAGCACAGCGGAAAGGACGATGTTGGGCTCGGGCTTCGGGGGCGGCGGCGGCGCCGGCGCGGGTTGCTCCGGCGCGGAGGGGGGCGCCGCCGAAGCCTCCTTGGGCTTTGCGCCCCCTGAAGCCCCGATGATCCGCTGCAACTGCTTACTGAGATCGCTTGCCGACTTGACCGCCGTGAACTCGCCGCCCATGGCCTTCGCCGCGCAGGTAAGCTCCTCCGCCGGCTTCTCCCTCATTTTAATGCCCAGCACGTTCAGCTTAGCGTTCGGATAGATGGAATGCAGCGTTTTCGCCTCGCTGCAGATATCGGAAAGGCAATCGTCGCCCGTGCCCGCTATAATGACAGCGTTGATGGCCGCGTCCTTGGGCTCGCCCGCCGCCGCGAGCGCTGCCTTCAATGCGGCGAACACGGGCGCACGGCCCGCCTTCGGCCACACGGGCCTCAGGGCCTTGGCCAGGGCGCGGGCCGCTTTTCCCGCCGGCTGCATGGGCGTTAGCGCAACCGTGTCCTTGCACTTCTTGGCGGGTTCGGTCCCGAACGCCCAGACGCCAAGGAGAGCCTTCGGGTCCATCTGCTTCACGGCATCGGCTGTGGCGCTCTTCACCGCCCAGATCTTGCGCACCCGGCCGAGCTTCGCTCTCATTTGCGCGGTGGTGTCGATAATGAGGACCGTTTTGCTCTGGGCCGCGGCCGGGCCCGCCCCGGTCAACCCAACTGCAATTGCCATAAAAATAAGAGCAAGAGAAAATTGAGACGCTGTGCGCATTGCGGTGTGCCTTCCCGTTTCCGCCTTTTGGTGTCAGATGCGGCAAATCGTTTTAAAACCTGAATTGCTCCGCCAGAATACGCTCTTCAAGCGCGTGGCCGGGATCGAACAGCAGCTTCAGGCCGATCCCGCGTTCCTCACGCACCGATACAGAAACTACATTACGGAATTCACTATGATCGGCAACCGCGCTCACCGGCCGCTTATCGGATTCTAGCACGCCGATCCTGACACGTGCTTTGTTCGGAAGGAGCGCGCCGCGCCAGCGCCTTGGCCTGAACGGGCTGATCGGGGTCAGCGCCAGGAGATGCGCCCTAAGCGGCAGAATCGGCCCGCCCACGGAAAGGTTGTAGGCCGTGCTGCCTGCGGGCGTGGCTACCAGCACGCCATCGCAAAGGAGATCGCTCAAGCGCTCCTTCCCATCGACCGCGATGCTCAGGCGCGCGCTTTGCGCCGTTTGCCGGAAAAGGTGCACCTCGTTGATGGCGAGCGCCTGCAGCGTTTCGCCCTCCACGTTCTCCGCCACCATCTTAAGGGGGTGCAGGACGCTAAGCTTGGCGTTCGCCACCCGCTCCAGGAGCTTGGCTTCGTGATACTCGTTCATGAGAAAGCCGATGGAGCCGCGGTGCATCCCATAGATCGGAGTGCCGGTTCCCATGAAGCGGTGCAGCGTTTGCAGCATCACGCCGTCGCCGCCCAGCGCGATGACGATGTCCGCGCCTTCGGGGTCGGCCCCGCCATAGCGCTTGGTGAGCCGCTTGAAAGCGTCTTGCGCCTCCCGCGCGGGGCTTGCAACAAATCCTATCCGCGCCTTATCAGGGACAACCGCCGCCGCGGCCTGAGCCGAATTTACGTGCGCCATGCCACCTCACACGCTACGGTTGCAAACGGTGTATTGCAGTGGATTGAGTGGATAGGAGTGGATGCCATGGATGATAATGCCGGAATGATCACCGTTTATACCACGTTCCCGAACGAAACGGACGCCCGGAAAATAGGGCGGGAACTTGTGGAAGAAAAGCTTGCCGCCTGTGTAAATATTTTTCCGGGCATGGTGTCAATCTATCGCTGGGAGGACGGAGTCGAGACCGGGAACGAGGCCTCCATGCTCATCAAAACCAGAAAAGACATGTCAGAACAGGTGATTACGGCGCTGACGGCCAAGCACCCCTATTCGGTGCCCGCCATTATGGTTTTTGAGCCACAGTACGTGGCAACACCGTATCTGGAGTGGCTTTTCGCCCAAACGGCGCGCTCAAGCTAGGTGTTTTTGGCCAAAATATGACCTGTTTGGCGGCCCGGTTGCGGCTTTTCAGCAACTGCCGCATCGCTACCCAAAAGATTCTGCCGGAATCGTAACAACTTAGCCTTTGAATCAACAGACTTGCATTCGCCCGGCAACGCAATCATCTTAATAGCATTAGCGGGGAGCGAGTCATGGGCAGGCATATTAAGTTGAAGGAGGCGGCACTGGCGTTAAGCATCGCCTTGCCGCTTGCCCCATTCGGAGGAGCGATGGCCTTTCAGGCCGAGACCGCGCCTCCGCCACAAACACAAGGCGGCACGCAGGCAGCGCCGCGAACGCCGTTTGGTCAGCCATTGCCTGGTAGGGCGTCCCAGCAAGTGCCTGGCGATCCTCTCGCCATTACCGGCAAGGACCAGGGTACCGAAGTTACGATACCTGGCATAGGCTCGGTCGGAACGCTGCCGAAGCTCGATTTCGGGCTGGAGCTGTTGTACGGCGGAAAGAACACGCCGGAGGGCCTGCAAATTAATCCGGAGAACTTCGAACAGCGCTCCGAGGAACTGCTGGGTAAGCCCGATATGCAGATCAAGGGTACGCTGCGCCACAAGTTCTAGGCCGGTAAAGGCTATGCACCGAACAGGGCGCCGCCGCATATGCGGCGGCGTTTTTGAGCTTTGTTCATCAGCGCAAAAAGCGGCTGTCTATGCGTTGCCTTGCAGGCCGTACCAGGTTAAAGCGCTCGCAAAGATATAATGCGGCGCTGCGATGGAACCTCATAAACAACCGGAAATATCCGCGATCGTGGCTGCGGCTGCAGTGCACATATTCACTGCAAGCGGCGCGGCGTTCGGGCTTTTGGCGCTGCTTGCCGCCGCCGAATCGCGCTGGGCCGCGTCTTTTGTTTGGCTGGGCGTGGCGCTGATCGTGGATACAGCCGACGGCCCCTTGGCGCGGCGCCTGCAGGTCAAGCTGGTGCTGCCGCGCTTCTCCGGCGAGGATCTCGATAACATCGTCGATTATCTGACCTATGTGACAGTCCCTGCTTTCATGGTGGCGCGCGGACCGGTTGTCCCGGAAGCGCTGCGGCTGCCGCTCGCCGCCGCCATCATGGTGGCGTCCCTCTATCACTTCGCCGACAAGCAGAGCAAAACCGCGGACAATTATTTCGTGGGCTTTCCCGCCATATGGAACGCCGTTGTCCTCTACTGCTTCGTGTTCGCGTTTCCCCCGGCCCTGGCCGCCGCCGGCATCGCCGCCTGCATTTTCCTGACATTCGTGCCTGTTCGATTCGCCCATCCCATCCGCGTCAAGCGGCTCCGGCCGCTGACTTTGGCCGTCGCGGCCGCCTGGAGCGCCGCCGCGCTTGCCGCCATCGTTCAGGGATTTCCCGCGAGCGGTATTGTGCAGGCCGTATTCGCTGCGGCCGCCGTCTATGGCGTGGCGCTGAGCCTTACCGGCCGCGCCGGAAATCCTGACGCCAGCCCATAATCCCTCCCTTGCGGAAAACCCCCAGGCCGCTGCTACAAAACGTATCGTCCCTGGCCTTCGGCCCTGATTTCGTCCATAAACCGCTTTAGCCGGTATAACTTACAACCTGCGCGCCTTGCCCGGCCTTCGTCCCATCGGGCCTTTTCCGGTCCCCGCCGGCGCCCCCGGCTCTGGCCCTAAAAGCCCCGCTGGAACAAGATTCTGGGCAATTGCCGCGCGGCCTTGTGAAAAACGCGGGCAAACGGAAGCGCGCCTCGAACATTCACGGAAGGATTGCCATGCGCGGCCTTATCGTCCTGGCTTTGGCGGTGATCTCACTGGCGTCATTCGCCGGCAGGAGTAATGCGGAAGAGGTCACGCTCGAATATCTGGGCCTCGGCCTTACCGCAAATCTTGAGATGGCCCCTGGCAAGCCCTTCAAGAGCGGCGTGGTTCTCCTGGTGCACGATACGCAGGCCCACGGCCGCGTGGAGCTGATGGCGGCGCTCCAGGACGGCCTGCTCGATTCTGGCGTCAGCTCGCTCGCCATCACCCTGAGTCTCGGCCTCGACAAGCGGCGCGGCATGTTCGATTGCGGGCTTGAGCAGGATCACCGGCACGAGGACGCAATCGGCGAGATCGCCGCCTGGGTGCGCTGGCTCAAGGAGAAGGGAGCGTCTTCCATCACAGTCGCGGGCCACGGCCGGGGCGCCAACCAGGCCGCGCTTTACGTCATCAACAAGCTCGACAAGAAGGTGAAGCGCCTTGTGCTGATCTCCCCGCACATGCAGACGCCGGAAAGAGCCGAGACGGACTATCAGGAGCGCTACGGCAAGCCGCTGCGGCCCGAGCTTGGCAAGGCCGAGGAGCTGGTAGCCACCGGGCGCGGCAACCACTTGATGGAGATCACGGGCTTCCTGAATTGCCCGCGGGCGCAGGTCACGGCGGGCGCTTTCGCCGATTATTACGATCCGAACGAGAAGTTCAAAACCACGAGCCTCCTGCAGAGCATCAAGATTCCGGTTCTGCTGGCTGTGGGCGACGCCGACCCCAATCTGAGCGATATCCAGGCCGCCCAGGGCGAATTCGCGGGCATGAAGAACGTGACCATGGCTATCGTTCCAGGAGCGGACAAGGATTTCCGCGACCTGAGCGCGGACGAACTCGCGAAGAAGATCAAAGAATTCGCCGGCCGCCGCCTGCAAGGGTAGGCTGGCGAGGCCTTCCCGCTGGCGCCGCCCGCCACAGCGCTTAATCCGGCATACGTCCCTTCATGCTGGCGATAGCGGCTTCCACCGCGGCGTAGTCGAACGGTTTGCCCAGCATCGGCGCGTTATCGTAAGGAGGCGGCAAGCTGCCTCCGGCGTGCCCGGTTGCGAAAACGTAGGGGATTTTGTGCTCCGCAAGACGCTCGGCGATGGGGTAGCCGGTTTCGCCGCGCAGCGAGACATCGACGATGGCCGCGTCGGGCGATGCCGGGCCGATCAAGGCGAGGGCGGAAGCCACGTCGCGCGCAGGCCCCACAACCTCATGCCCCAGCTCCTCCACCCAATCTTCTAGTAACATGGAAATCATCGGCTCATCGTCGACGATCAGTATACGCATAAATGCCTCCCCTCTTCTTTCTTAATTGGTGTTGCAATATAAGAATTGCCCCGTGATAGCGCAATTTCCACCCGCGCCATTGGGGGATAATATTGCGGCCCAGCTGGAAATAGCTGCGGAGCTGGGATGAAGCGTTGGAAGAAGTAGACTTATTATTCCATCTGTCCCGGTGTTCGCGGCAGGCTTGGCGGACGTGACGATGTTCTTCCGCATGTCCGCTACCTCGAATTGAGTGCCCCGCACGCTTGAAGTCCGCCTCGCCGCCGATAGCCTCCTTAATTGGATTGAGAACGCTGCAACCGGTGAGCGCGCCTGCGCACCCAAGGGACAGGAGGCCTTTCATTAACCATATCGGGAGGCACCGGCGCGAATCAAGCCTGGCTGCTCACGGGCTCGAAGCTTGCCGGCACGTCCGAGGCAATTGACATTTGCCGCATAAGAGGGTTTGGCTTGGTTCTCAATGGTTCCAGAACTCGAAACCGCCCGCCTCAAGCTTCTTCCGCTGACCCTCGAGGACGCTCCAATCCTGCAGGAGCTGTTTCCGCGCTGGGAGATCGTGCGTTATTTGGGCAGTAATGTGCCTTGGCCTTATCCGCCGGACGGCGCGCTCACCTTCGTGCGCGAAGTGGCCCTTCCCGGCATGGAACGCGGCCGCAAGTGGTTTTGGGGCATCCGCCTCAAGGGCGGGCCCGGCCACCTCATTGGGGTTATCGACGTCTCCCTGGGGCCGGATGAGAATCGCGGCTTCTGGCTTGCCCCTGAGTGGCAGGGCCGGGGGTTCATGGCGGAAGCCTGCGAGGCCGCCGTGGAGTTCTGGTTTAATGGGCTTGAGCAGGAACGTTTGCGCGTTTCCAAGGCACCCTCTAATCTGGCGTCGCGCCGTATTTCGGAGCGGGAAGGCGCCAGGCTGGTTGCGATGGAGGAGCGCAGTTACGTCTCCGGCCGGGTACTGGCCGAAATCTGGGAGCTGACACGGGAGGAATGGAACGCCCGCAACCGCCGCAGGTAGCGGTGGAGGCTCCCCCATGCTAAAGCTGCGCCGTTTTGGCGGCGACGGATGGACCATGAGCAGCACAAGCCCTTCGATTCCCCGATCCCATCACGGCCGCCCCAAGCCGGAAGGCAGCGTTCCGGCGCTGGCGCTCGCGGCGCTGGGCGTCGTTTTCGGTGATATTGGCACGAGTCCGCTCTATACGCTCAAGATCGTCCTGGCGCTGGACGGCGGCGGGGAGGCGGTTGCCCCCCTCACGGCGCTGGGCTCGCTCTCGCTTATCGTCTGGTCGCTTATCGTTATCACAACCATTAAATATGTGACCGTGGCGATGCGCATGGACAACCGCGGCGAAGGCGGCATCATGGCGCTGATGGCGCTGCTCGGCGGCCGGAAAAAGAAGCGCAACATGATCATCGCCTTCGGCCTGTTCGGCGCGGCGCTGATCTATGGCGACGGCGCGATCACGCCAGCGATCTCGGTGCTGTCGGCGCTTGAGGGGCTCTCGGTCCTGACGCCCAAGCTCGATCACTATATCGTACCCCTGACCGTGGCGATCCTGGTGCTGTTGTTCCTGGTGCAGCCGCGCGGGACTGCCGCCATCGGCCGGCTGTTCGGGCCAATCATGCTCGTCTGGTTCCTGGTCATGGGCGGGCTTGGCGCCTGGAGCGTTGTGCAAAACCCCACCGTGCTTGCCGCGCTCGACCCGCTTCTAGGGCTTGAATACCTGTTTTCGGGCGGCGCGGGCGCGTTCCTCGTGCTGGGGGCGGTTTTCCTGTGCGTGACCGGCGCCGAGGCGCTTTACGCCGATATGGGCCATTTCGGCCGCCTTCCCATCCAGGTTGCCTGGCTCGTCATCGTCTTGCCCTGCCTCGTGCTGAATTACGCGGGGCAGGCCGCGCTGGTGCTGAACGGCGCGCCCGCCGGCGCAAACACCTTCTACGGACTTTGCCCTGACATCTTGCTCATACCCTATGTCTTGCTGGCAACCGTGGCCACCATCATCGCCAGCCAGGCCATCATCACCGGTGCCTTCTCCATGACCCGGCAAGCGATCCAGCTCGGCTGGCTTCCGCGCCTGCGCATCGCCCAAACCTCGGCGCTGGGCTACGGCCAGATTTATATCGGCGCCGTGAACTGGCTGCTCATGGCCGCCACCATCGCGCTGACGGTTTTGTTCAAGCAGTCCGATAACCTCGCCGCGGCTTACGGCATCGCGGTTTCGGCGACCATGCTCATGACCTCGGTACTGCTTTTCATCGCCATGCGCGAACATCTGCGCTGGAGCGTTTGGGTAAGCGCCGCCGTATCGGGAGTTTTCATCCTGGTGGATAGCGCGTTCTTCCTCGCCAACTCCGCCAAGATCGCGGAGGGCGGCTACGTGCCACTCGCCATCGCCGGCGTGATCTACGGGCTCATGTGGGTTTGGCATACAGGCCGCAATGCCGTCATGCAGACCATTGTCTCGAAATATGTTCCGGTCGCCGAATTCCTGGACGGGCTTGAGAAAAAGGGCGTGCCGAGGGTGCCCGGCACGGCGGTGTTCCTGACCCGCTCCAAGCGCGGCGTGCCCGCGGTGATGGCCTGGCACGTCAGGCATAACCGCGCACTACATGAGAAGATCTTCGTCATCAACGTCTGCGTCGAGCCCGACCCGTGCGTCGAACAGCAGGACCGGCTGCACTTCTTCGAGGAGGCACCAAACTTCTGGCGGGCCACGGCCAATTTCGGCTTCATGGAGCGGCCCGATATCCCGGAGGTGATGGAGGAGGCAAAGGCGCGCGGCTGCGGCATCTCGCTGGAGGACATCACCTACTATGTCGGCCATGAGACAGTGGTGTCGCGCGAGGACGGTTCGGGCTTGCCCGGATGGGCCGAAGCCCTATTCGCTGCCATGGAGCGCAACGCCGCGCATGTGACGGATTTCTTCAAGCTGCCGCCGGACCGGGTTGTGGAGATCGGCCGTCAGGTGGCGATCTGATACCCGCCGGTGTTGTCCCTTTCTGCGCGGGGAGTGAAGGAACGCGGAAACTGCATTGTCTCCTGGAATTGATGACCGCTTCGGCATCGTCCCCGCCTTCGAGCGTGTGAAAACTTTTGAAGCTGCTATCAAGGCGGAAGCTTATCTCATCGTTCAACTGATTGTCCGGCGTCAGTCAAGTGCTCCGCAGCCCGGGCCAGCCGGTGTGGATAGTGTCTTTCCGCCGGCTGGGGCCAAGTGGCAAGCCAGCGGCCAATTGCCGCATGGTAAAATGCTGCGTAAAGACACAACCAACTGTTTTTGCTTGGTATTTTTACAGTGGCACGCTCCTTGCTGCAAGCGGGTGCGTGACCGGCGCCTCACCGCCAGGTCACCCAAAAGCATCTTCGCTCGGGAGGAGCGCCGGCAATGCCTGAAACTTTCTACAGCGTCTTGCGGCGGCAAGGCGTGTCACGACGCAGCTTCATGAAATTCTGCAGCCTCACGGCGGCGGCTTTGGGCCTTGGGTCTGAGTTCGCGCCGCAAATGGCGCACGCGCTGGAAACAAAGCCCCGGGTGCCGGTGCTCTGGCTGCACGGGCTCGAATGCACCTGCTGCTCGGAGTCCTTTATCCGCTCGGCGCACCCGCTGGCGTCCGATGTTGTGCTGTCGATGATCTCGCTCGACTACGACGACACGATCATGGCGTCGGCGGGCCATCAGGCCGAGGCCATCGTTGACGAAATCGTTGAGAAATATAAAGGCCAGTATGTGCTGGCCTGCGAAGGCAACCCGCCGCTCAACGAAGACGGCATGTACTGCATCATCGGCGGCAAGCCCTATCTCGACCAGCTCAAGAAGGCCGCCAGCAACTGCATGGCGATCATCTCCTGGGGCTCCTGCGCCTCCTGGGGCTGCGTGCAGGCCGCCCGCCCGAACCCGACGCGCGCGGTGCCGATCCATAAGGTGATCTACGATAAGCCCATCATCAAAGTGCCCGGCTGCCCGCCGATCCCGGAGGTGATGACGGCGGTAATCACCTACATCATCACCTTTGGCCGCCTGCCCGAGCTTGACCGCCAGGGCCGCCCGAAAATGTTCTATAGCCAGCGCATCCACGACAAATGCTACCGCCGCCCGCATTTCGACGCCGGCCAGTTCGTCGAAGCCTGGGACGACGAGGGCGCGCGCAAGGGGCACTGCCTCTACAAGATGGGCTGCAAGGGCCCAACCACCTACAACGCCTGCTCCACGGTGCGCTGGAACGGCGGCCTCTCCTTCCCGATCCAATCTGGACACGGCTGCATCGGCTGCTCGGAAGACGGCTTCTGGGATAACGGCTCGTTCTACAACCGGCTCACAACCATCAATCAATTCGGCATCGAAGCGAATGCCGACACCATCGGCACGGCTGCCGCCGGCGTGGTTGGCGCCGCGATTGCCGCACATGCCGCTGTATCGGCGGTGGCAAAGGCGCGCGGTAAGGGAGGACAAAAATAATGACGATACAAACGCCCAACGGCTTTACGCTCGATAAGAGCGGCAAACGGGTTGTCGTCGATCCCGTCACGCGCATCGAAGGACATATGCGCTGCGAAGTGAACATCGACGAGAGCAACACCATCCGCAACGCGGTTTCGACCGGCACCATGTGGCGCGGGCTCGAAGTCATCCTCAAGGGCCGCGATCCGCGCGACGCCTGGGCCTTCACGCAGCGCATATGCGGGGTGTGCACGGGCACGCACGCGCTGACCTCGGTGCGCGCTGTCGAGGATGCGCTCAAGATCGAAATACCGGAGAACGCGAACACCATCCGCAACATCATGCAGCTTACGCTGCAGGTGCACGACCATCTCGTGCACTTCTACCACCTGCACGCGCTCGACTGGGTAAACCCCGTCACCGCGCTTCAGGCCGATCCAAACGCCACCAGCGAGCTGCAGAAGAAGGTCTCGCCGAAGCATCCGAAATCGTCGCCCGGCTACTTCCGGGACGTGCAGAACCGGCTCAAGAAGTTCGTGGAAAGCGGGCAGCTCGGGCCATTCAAGAACGGCTATTGGACCAACCCCGCCTACCTCCTGCCGGCCGAGGCCAACTTGATGGCGGTGACGCATTATCTGGAGGCGCTCGACTTCCAGACGCACATCATGCGCATCCGCACCGTCTTCGGCGGCAAGGACCCGCATCCGAACTGGCTAGTGGGCGGCGTGCCCTGCGCGATCAACGTCGATGGCGTTGGCTCGGTGGGCGCGATCAACATGGAGCGGCTGAACTTCGTCCGCGGGGTCATCAACGAGTCCATCGAGTTCGTGGAGAACGTCTACATTCCGGACTTGCTCGCCATCGCCTCGTTCTACAAGGGATGGCTCTATGGCGGCGGCCTCTCCGGCAAGAGCATGCTGGCTTATGGCGACATTCCCGATCACGCCAACGACTATTCGCCCTCGAACCTCCTGATGCCGAGCGGCGCGATCATAGACGGCAATCTCAAGGAGGTGCACCCGGTCGATCTGCGCGATCCCAACGAGATTCAGGAGTTCGTGCCGCATTCCTGGTACAAGTACGCGGACGAGAAGAAGGGCCTGCATCCTTGGGACGGCGTCACCGATCCTGCGTTCAAGCTCGGCCCCAACGCCAAGGGCACGAAGACGGACATCAAGGAGATCGACGAGGCCGCGAAATACTCCTGGATCAAGGCCCCGCGCTGGAGGGGCCATGCGATGGAGGTTGGGCCGCTCGCCCGCTACGTCGCCGGCTATGCCTCGGGCAACAAGGAAATCACCGAGCAGATCCAGATGGTGCTCAAAACGCTGGACGTGCCCGTGGACGCCCTGTTCTCGACGCTTGGGCGCACGGCCGCGCGCGGGCTCGAATGTCAGTGGTCTGCGCGCAAGATGGCCTACTTCATGGACAAGCTCATCGCCAATGTGAAGGCGGGCGACACGGCGACGGCCAATGTGGAGCGCTGGGAACCCAAGAGCTGGCCAGCGGCGGCAAAGGGCGTGGGATTCACCGAAGCGCCGCGCGGCGCGCTCGCGCATTGGATCAAGATCAAGGACACCAGGATCGACAACTACCAATGCGTGGTGCCGACAACCTGGAACGGCTCCCCCCGCGACAACGAAGGCAATATCGGCGCCTTCGAAGCCTCGCTGATGAACACGAAGGTGGAGCGCCCGGACGAGCCGGTCGAGATCCTGCGCACCTTGCACAGCTTCGACCCGTGCCTCGCTTGCTCGACCCATGTGATGAGCGAGGACGGCCGCGAACTCGCACACGTCACCGTCCGCTAGGAGGGCAAAATGTCATCTCCATCGCCGTCCTACCAGCCAGCGGTCTACGTCTACGAAGGCCCGCTGCGCATCTGGCACTGGATCAACGCGCTGTCCATCGTGACGCTTGCCTTTACCGGCTACTTCATCGCGAGCCCCTTGCCCTCGGTGCCGGGCGAGGCTAGCGATCATTTCCTCATGGGCTACATCCGCTTCACCCACTTCGCGGCAGGCTATGTGCTCATCGTGGGCTTTATTGGCCGCGTCTACTGGATGCTCGCGGGCAATTGGCACGCGCGCGAAATCTTCATCCCGCGGCTCGCCAGCGGCAAGTGGTGGGCGGAAGTCTGGCACGAGATCAAGTGGTACGCCTTCATCGCGAAGGAGCCCAAGAAATACGAGGGGCATAACCCGCTGGCGACGCTGGTCATGTTCTTCTTCGTGTGGGGCGTTGTCTTCATGATCGTGACCGGGCTTGCCCTTTACGGCGAAGGCGAAGGAATGGGCTCCTGGCAGTACCGGTTCTTTTCGAGCTGGGTCATTCCGCTCTTTGGGAACAGCCAGGACGTTCACACCTACCATCATCTCGTGATGTGGGCGTTCGTCGTGTTCATCATGGTCCACGTCTACGCCGCCTTCCGCGAGGACGTGATGTCGCGGCAGAGCATCATCAGTACCATGATCTCCGGCTGGCGCACCTTCAAGGATACGCGCCCGGCCGAGGACCATCACGAGGAGTAGGCGCACCGGAGGGCTGCTTCCCTTGTCCCGCTGCCCTGCTGGAGAGGCGTGGCCGCCCGCCGCGCCTTTTTCCGTGGGGCAACGGTGTCTATCGCAAGACAAATTTAACTTCTGGGGCACCACTGGCCGGTTGTTTGCTGTGCGAAGCGCCGCATCTCGATTTTGAAGTAATATGGCAGAGACGTCTTGAATTTGCGTTAAGCTGCTTAACATATTGACATGTATCGTATATTTTGTTGGCGTCAGCGCTGGCGATGGCGGAATCCAGTCTCAAATGCTGGTTAATGTGCATTCCGCCTTTATATTTAACGGTATTTTTGAATCCTGAAAATTCGCCAGAAATACGCAAAAACGCGCCAGAATAAGCACAAAAAGCCGCTCACATTCCCGCGTTTACCATATGTATATTAACCATGGCGCGCTTCTTGGCAGTATACACGGTTTGTTAAGGAGTAGCTGGACTACGGTGCGCCCGACTACTTCATCGAGATCACGATAAGCTGCAAAAGGTGCTATCCACCTATTTCCTCCCTCCGTGTCAGAGACCCGATAGCAGCGGAAGTAGGATGGTGTTCGCTGCAGTATCTAAAAGTATCACCGGTGTTTCTAGAACAATACCAAAGGCCTGGCTTAGATCCTGCAAGTCAGAATTCGAGGTTCGGATGAGAGGTGAAGAGTCACGGTACGGCACGGTAGCCACGCCACCAGCGTAACGAACGGAAGCACGAGGGGCTGCGCGTGCTATAAACCGCGCCTTCCTTTCTCGCGACGTCCCTTTTGTCTTTACACATTTTTGACACTTTTGGTGTTGTTTCTCGGAATGCACGTGGTCATGTTTGCTTCTTGGCAATATTCGCTGCCGTGCCTGCTCCTGAGGCTCCACAGCTTCCGTTCCGTACTCGAAGAAATGCAAGGCAAACAACATACACATGCCGACTGCGACGATACTAAGAGCGAATGGTCCTCCAGCTCTAAGCTTCATCACAACACAATCAATCTCCAGAAAACCTACCTTCGTCTGCGTGATTTCCCGCAGGAACTCGCGACTCCCGCTCATATTTACCTCGATAAATATAAAGTTTGCACTATACTGTTACCGCACGGCCTATAATACCGTGCAGTCGCAGATATCCAACGCACACGCAAGAGGAAAGCGTACCATCGCCATTCGACGGTGCACTAGAGCTTTAACAGATCAAGCAATGCAGGGACTACATCTCCCTTCATAGAGCGCCCACTGTGCCCCCGCAGCTCAGCTAACCACTATGAACGCCTTGATCCTATTTGGTATTTTGCGGCAAATATCTGTTAACGTCAAGGAAAATAACGATAATTTAACGCCTTTTCCGATATTTGGAATAGCTTTGCGTATACCTCGCTCATTTCCGTACAGAACCCGTGCGCGCGCCCGCTGCTAGCGGAAGCGCGGCTGCCAGTTTGACGCGGCGGTGGCGGCAGACTTACCACCCCGCCGCAAAGGCGGGCTCGCAATGCCGCATTTTCCAAGCCCCGGCGGGGTGCGGCATTTTGGCCCAGCGCTTGCATAAGGCACTCCAAAGCTTTCGCAAAACTAGAAGAGAGTGCGATTCGGGAGGTGGCGTGCAGGTTCTCATCCTGGGGATAGGCAATTTATTGTGGGCGGACGAGGGGTTCGGTGTCCGCGCGGTCGAAGCGTTGCACCGGGCCTACGAATTTCCGGACAACGTGAAGCTGCTCGATGGCGGCACGCAGGGGCTCTACCTGCTCGACCACGTAACGAACGCGGACGTTCTCATCATCTTCGATGCGGTCGACTACGGCCTGCCCCCAGGAACCATGGTGCTGCGCG
Source organism: Rhodomicrobiaceae bacterium (assembly GCA_050298295.1). Classification (GTDB taxonomy): domain Bacteria; phylum Pseudomonadota; class Alphaproteobacteria; order Rhizobiales; family Rhodomicrobiaceae; genus Rhodomicrobium. Next base: position 5,931 of record JBNKTW010000134.1, on the reverse strand, counting down.
AGGACGGCGACGTGCCGTCGTTCCTTGGCGCGAAAAAGATGAGCCTGCATCAGACCGGCTTCCAGGAAGTCCTTGCAAGCGCGGAACTGCTAGGCCGGGCTCCGGCGCATCTTTTCCTGACCGGCGTGCAGCCGGTGGAGCTGGAGGATTACGGCGGCAGCCTCCGGCCCGAGGTGAAGGCGCAAATCCCGGCCGCGATTGAAGAAGCGGTGAGCTATCTGCGCCGGCATGGGATCGAGGCCCGCCGCCGGGTGCAGCCACTACCGGAGAGCGCGACCCTTGCCTGCGAGCACATGCTGATGTCCTGTTACGAGGACGGGCGGCCAAGCGAAGAAGACGCCTGCCGCTCGGGCGATGCCAGGGTGCTCGCCATGCACGCCAGGACGGAGGCGCGCTGATGTGTATCGGCATCCCCATGCGCGTCATCGAGCCCCGCTCGCGGTATGCGCTCTGCGCTGGCGGCGGCGAGACGCGCGAGATCGATATGGCGCTCGTTGGCGGGCAGCCCGCTGGGGTATGGGTGCTGGTGTTTCTCGATGCCGCGCGCGAGGTGATCAGCGCTGAGGATGCGGCAAGGATTGGCGATGCGCTCAAGGCGCTGGCGCTGGTGGCGCGGGGCGAAGCCGATGTGGATCATCTGTTTGCGGACTTAATCGGACGCGAGCCGGAATTGCCGGAGCATCTCAGGCCGCTGACCGGAACAGCGGGCGGTGCGCCGCGCGATGGAATCTCCCCTCACCCTGTCCTTCTCCCCACGGGAGAAGGAACGCCGGAACAACCCGCGGCGGAATTTCTGGCGTTCCCTCTCCCAGAGGGAGAGGGACAGGGTGAGGAGTTGAACGCTCGAAAATCGAGCAATCCCGCCGATCCCGCACACCCCAACCCCTAAGACACGGAGAACCGCATGGCTTCACCCCTGATTGATGCGCTAACCGCAAAGCACGGCTTCGCTGCGGTGAACGAGGAAACCGTGGATGCGTTCCTCGCCGCGCATGCGGAGGCGGTGCTGTTTTTTCCGGGTGATTTCGAGCGGCTCGCCGAAAGCACCGACGTTGCCGTCATTCTCCCTGAAATCCTGAAGCACTTCAGAGGCCGCCTTGCCCCGGCAATCGTGGAAAAACCAGCGGAACGCGCCTTGCAGCGCCGCTACCGCTTCAACGCCTTCCCGGCGCTCGTTTTCCTGCGCGGCGCGGGCTATCTCGGCACTATTACGCGGGTGCTGAACTGGCAGGAATATCTCTCGGAAATCGAGCGGATTCTCGCGCTCGAGCCAAGCGTCCCGCCGCCCTTCGAATTTCCAGGCTGCGTTCCCGCTGGCGCGAACGGCGCGGATCACGGCCACGGCGATCACTTTGGAGATCACCCATGAGCGGATTTAGCGCATTTGCCGGCCCCGGCAGCCAGCCATCCGAAGAGGACGGCGCGGAGCTAGCCTATATGGAAATGCCGAAGGGCATGCGGACTTATTCGATGCCCGCGGTTCCGGAAAAGGAGGAGGCGCAAGGCTTCGGGCCGGCGCTCGCGAAGCTCGGCGAGGTGCTGGAGGCTCTGCGCGCCCAGCCCCGGCCGGGAAGCGCCATCGAGATTCCACTGAACGCGCTCGACGCGGCCAACCGCGAGTTCGCCGGGCAGGTGCTGGGCGAAGGCGAGGTCAGCATCATTGCCGGCGCCGCGATCCAGGCGCAGGAAAGCGTTATGGCGGGCATCTGGCGAATTCACGAGGTGGATGCGGACGGCGCGCTGATTAGCGATCGCATCGAGGTTGGCGACTTCCCGGCGTGCGTGCTGAATGCGGCGCAAGAGGCGGCGGGGCCGCGGCTTCTGCCCTTGGATGGTATTGCCGGCGGGGACATCATGAACGCTCCCGCAATCGCAACCGAACTGGCGGACAAGCTGGCCGCTTACCAGCCCGGAAGTCCTCCGCACGCCGTCAACCTGAGCCTCCTTCCGCTAACGGACGAGGATCTCGCCTACATCGGCCAGCGGCTCGGCCAAGGCGCGGTCACCATTCTGTCGCGCGGCTACGGCAATTGCCGGATCTCCTCCACCGCGGTGAAAAACGCTTGGCGCGTGCGCTACTTCAATTCGCGCGAAGCCGTGATCCTCGACACCATCGAGATCGTATCCGTCCCGGCGGTTGCCTGCGCGGCGAAGGAAGACCTCGAAGACAGCGCCCAGCGGCTCGAAGAAATTCTGGGAGTTTACCGGTGAGCGATCATTTCTTCGGCGGCTCCTTCGGCGGCGACATTCAAAAGATCGGCGATGGCACCCGCCTGGAATGCAAAATCTGCTGGTATGTCTACGACCCCGCGCAGGGCGATGATTACTGGCAGGTCCCGCCGGGCACGCCATTCTCGAAGCTGCCGGAGCATTGGACCTGTCCGGTCTGCGACGCGCCCCGCGAAGGCTTCATGGTGCTGGAGGAGAGTCATGGCTGAGGCCCAGGCGGCCAAAACGGAAACCAGCGGCAGCGATCTGCCCAGCGCTGCCGCTGGCGATCTCCTCTCGCGCAAACTGGAAGCCGTCTTCAGCCGGATCGAGCGGGAGCGGATGCGGGATGTCCCGATCCTCAATCCCGCCTTGAGCGTGGCCTGCGTGGGTATGCGGCCCGCAGGAGACGGCTGGCTCTGTGCGCTGGTGACGCCCTGGTTCATAAATCTGATCGCGCTGCCGGGAGACGAAGCCGGGGCGGAAGCTTGGAGCGCCACGCCCGCCGGCACCAAATCGGCGCGGCGGTTGCCGGCGGGCGTGTTCGAGTTCATCTCCGCAAGCGAGGAGGGGATTGGCCCCTACCAGATGTGCTCGCTGTTCTCACCCGTGCTGGAGTTCGAGAACCAGGAGGCGGCGCTAGCCACGGCGGAAGCCTCGCTCGCCGCCGTCTTCGATGCCAGCCTCGATCCCGCCAATGCGCAGGCCGCCGCCAGCGGGCAGACGAAGCCATCCACTCTCAAGTTAAGCCGCCGTTCCCTCATATTCGGATAGAACATAGATATAATCGTAAATAGTTGAATCCGGCCTGCAAGGCTGGTCCCAAAGTTCTGGTCTGGCCTAGTCTTTAACGACGGCTTTGTGCTGCTTTTTTGTGCAGACAAGAAACCTTGCTCGCAGGTCTACACGATTTCATTACGAAAATTTGAGCTACGCAACGGCCCAAAAGTACCGAAGTCAAATTGACCGCCGCCCCCTGGCGGGCAATGCTGGAGCTGAAGGCGGACCGCCGGCGGACGCCGCCAGCAAAGCATGTGGTTACAAAAACATGGAAATTCCCTGCGAGCCGCCGGTCCGGGGCTGCCCTCTCCCTGGCGAAGGAACGCGCCGGTTCGCGGGGAATGCGCCGTGGCCTCAAACCTGCGGGAGCGCGTCATGAGCAGCAGATTGCCTTCGATCCTTGTGATCGACGACGAGGTGCGCAGCGTCGAGGCCCTGGAACGCATCCTCGAAGACGATTTCACCGTTATGAAAGCAACGTCGGTAGCCGGGGCGGAAGCGATCCTGACCGAAGAGGCGATACAGGCCGTCATCTGCGATCAGCGTATGCCCGGAACGACCGGCGTTGAGTTCCTAAGCACCGTCCGGGAGCGCTGGCCCGATGTCGTGCGGATGATCATCTCGGGCTACACCGACGCCGAGGACATCATTCAGGGCATCAACGAAGCCGGCATCTATCAGTATGTCACCAAGCCCTGGCAGCCGGAAAGCTTGAAGCTGACGCTCAAGAACGCTGTACGGCTCTTCGAATTGCAGCGGCAGAACCAGCTTCTCGCCATCGAACTCAAAGTGTCGTCGAACCGCGCGGAAAAGATCGTGGCGTCGCGCCGCGAGGGGTTGCGCGAGCATTATCATGCCGATGACGGCATCGTGCGCGGCGCGGACAGCCCGATGAACACGGTTTGCGATCACATGCGGCGGGTGGCGCCGTACAACGTTTCGGTGCTCCTCACGGGAGAATCCGGGACCGGCAAGGAACTGATCGCCCGCGCGCTTCACTATAACAGCCTGCGCTGGAACAAGCCGTTCGTCGTTGAAAACTGCGCGGCGCTGACGGACGAGCTGCTGGAAAGCGAGCTGTTCGGCCATCGTCGCGGCGCGTTCACGGGCGCTATCGAGGAGCACACCGGTCTTTTCGAACGGGCCGATGGCGGAACGGTTTTCCTCGACGAGATCGGCGAGATTTCCCCGGCCTTCCAGGCCAAGCTCTTAAGGGTCTTGCAGGAAGGCGAAATCCGCCCCGTGGGAGGCCGTCAGACGCGCACCGTCGATGTGCGCGTGATCGCCGCAACCAATCGTGACCTCGAAGCAGACGTGGAAGCCGGCCGCTTCCGCGAAGACCTCTATTACCGGCTGGCCACGGTTTCGATTCACCTGCCGCCGCTGCGCGACCGCCGGATGGACATTCCGGTGATTGCCCAGGCGCTCCTGGAAAAGGCTCAGACGCAGCTTGGCAAGCTGTCGAAAGGGCTTTCCCTCGAAGCCATCGAATGCCTCAAATCCTATCGCTGGCCGGGAAACGTGCGCGAGCTGCAAAATGAGATCCAGCATCTTCTCGTCATGGGGCCGGAGGATGGAATCATCGGGGCCGAGCACCTGTCGCGCCGCATTTTGCGGGTGTCGCCCAAACTCAATGGCGCCAAACCCGATGTGGCGTTCGCCGCTCTCGAAGGGACGCTTCACGAGCGGATTGAAGTCATCGAAGCCGGCATCTTGCGGGAAAGCCTTATCCGCCACCGCTGGAACAAGAGCCGGGCCGCCAAGGAGCTGGGCCTGTCGCGCGTGGGCCTTCGCGCCAAGCTCGAACGCTATGGCCTGGAGAAGGTAGAAGGGCTGCCTGTAAAAACGGCGGCGCAATCCGGTTCGAGGATGTGACGGCGGGATGAGGAAGGCGGGCCGCCATGCCGCTTGATATGCCGCTCCACGAGAAGCTTTCGCTCCTGTGGCTGCAGTCTGGAGGCTGCGGCGGCTGTAGCATGTCGCTTTTGGGCGCGGAGGCGCCGGACCTGTTTTCCGCGCTCGATCTCGCCCGCATCGAGGTTCTGGCCCACCCGTCATTCTGCGAGGCTGGCGCTGGTGATTTCGCCGGTGTCCTGAGCCGCGTGCGCTCGGGCGAGCAGCCGCTCGATGTCCTCTGCCTCGAAGGCGCGGTGCTGCGCGGGCCTGGCGGCTCCGGGCGTTTCCACGTCATGGCTGGAACCGGAACGCCGATGGCGGAGGTCATTGCAGAGACAGCGCGCATGGCCCGTTATGTCATCGCCATAGGCTCCTGCGCGGCTTACGGCGGCGTTAGCGCGGCAGGGGACAACATTACTGAAGCGTGCGGGCTTGCGTTCGAAGGGAGCGAGCCGGGAGGGCTGCTTGGATCAGGTTTCCGCTCGCGTTCGGGCCTGCCGGTAATCAACATTTCAGGCTGCCCCATCCATCCGGACTGGGTGACGGAGACGCTGCTTCAGATCTCGCTGGGACAGTTATCAGCTTCGGACCTCGACGAATCCGGAAGGCCGCGCTTCTTCGCTGGGCACCTCGTGCACCATGGCTGCACCCGGAACGAATATTACGAGTTCAAGGCCAGCGCCGAAGCGCCCGGCCAGCTTGGCTGCATGATGGAAAATCTCGGCTGCATCGGCACGCAGGCGCATGGCGATTGCAACATCCGGCTCTGGAATGGGGGCGGCTCCTGCATCCGCGGCGGCTACCCCTGTATCGGCTGCACAGAGCCCGGTTTCGGCGAGCGCGACCATCCCTATCTTGAGACGCCGAAGCGTGGCGGCATACCACTGGGCCTCCCAACCGATATTCCGAAGGCGTGGTTCGTGGCGCTGGCGGCGCTTGCCAAGGCGGCCACGCCGGAGCGGCTGCGCAAAAACGCGCTCGCCGAAACGGCCGCAGCCGCGCCTGGCGCGGGGCCAGGCAAGCCAATGAAATGAGCGGGCCGCCGGA
>JBNKTW010000133.1:0-50695 GCA_050298295.1 Rhodomicrobiaceae bacterium | reverse complement strand
TTGGCTGGGGTGCCAGGACTCGAACCTGGGAATGGCGGAATCAAAATCCGCTGCCTTACCGCTTGGCTACACCCCAACTGCCCGGTGTTTTTGGTGGTTTTTACGCCATTTTGCAACTGTTTTGGCCCGCCCTGGCACACTTATTGCCGGAATGCCCGCCAGCGGCTACCGGAGCGCGGGGTTTTGCGCTACTCGAAACCGAGCCCGCGGCGCACGGCGGCGGCGTCCTCTCCGCTGTCCCGCAGGTTCTTGAGGCTCGGCGATCCTTTCGACTTGGCAAGCTTTTCTCCTTCCCCATCCCGCAGAAGCCCGTGATGGCAATAAACGGGAGATGGCAAGCCCAGGAGGCGCTGCAAGAGAACGTGGAGATCCGTCGCGGCGAAGAGATCCTGGCCGCGGGTGACATGCGTGACGCCTTGCGCGGCATCGTCTACCACCACGCTCAGGTGGTAGCTCGTGGGCGCTTCCTTGCGAATCAAGACGGCATCGCCCCAGCGCCCCGGATCAGCCGGCCGCCGCGCCGCTTCCAGCCAAAACGCATCGGCACCGCGCGCGGGCGCCTCCAAGATGCCGGGCGATCCGGCCGCTTCAACGGCCAGATCGATTTTCAGCCGCCATTGCACGGGTTCGCCGCGTGCCAGCCGCGCCGCCGCCTCGCTTTGCGAAAGCCGCCGGCAAGTGCCCGGATAAAGCGGGGCGCCATCGGGATCGTTGGCCGTGGCTGTAGCCGCAATCTCCCGGCGCGAACAGAAACAGGGATAGAGCAGACCGCCGGCTTTGAGGATTTCCGCCGCCGCGGCGTAAGCCGGCATGCGCGCCGATTGCCGCAAGACAGGCTGCGGCCAGCGAAGGCCCAGCCAGCTCAAATCTTCCTGAATGCCGGCTTCGAATTCAGGCTTGCTGCGTGCGGGGTCGATGTCCTCGATGCGCAGGAGAAACTTGCCGCCGAGGCCTGTTGCGGCGCGCGCAGTGAACAGGGCTGAGAAAGCATGGCCCAGATGCAGACGGCCGTTCGGGCTTGGCGCAAATCGCAATACCGGGCTTGGCGCTATCGTCATCCTTGCATTTGCCCGCCTCGAAATTTCTCCCGCCGGAACAAGCTTTCATATGGGGTCCCGCCCGCGCCGGGGCGACGCTTTGGCGAAAAAAAAGGGCCAGCGCGGTGGCTGGCCCTGTCTGGACGAACGCCCAGCTTACTTCTTTTTGCCGTCCGGGCCGAACTGCTTCAGGTAAGCGAGGAGATCCTCGACCTTCTTTGGATCCTTGATGCCGGCGAAAATCATCTTCGTGCCGGGAACCTTGGCCTTCGGGTTCTGGATGTACTCCTTGAAGGTCGCCTCGTCCCAGGTGATGCCGGATTCTTTATTGGCCTTCGAATATTTGAAGCCCTCGACTGTGCCAGCCGGACGCCCGATAACGCCATTGAGAACCGGGCCAATGCTGTTCTTTGCGTTCTCGCCGATCTTGTGGCAGGCCTTGCAAAGGTTGAAGACCTTTGCGCCCGCGGCTGCGTCCTGTGCATTGGAGGCACCGGTGGCGGCGCAAAGGATGGCAGACGCGATCAGGAGCTGACGGATCATAATTCCTCCATTGTTCTCGATACTTAGAGAATGAATTGGGGTTGGTGGAAGATACAGAAGGCCTCCTATTCACCCCATAATCTTGGCAATAACATGCCGCAATTCGTGCAGCAAAGCGCGGCATACAATCACATGGGGAGCGGCGGTGGAACACGCGGAATGCTGGCTCCGGTCCGCTTATCCACGGCAAGTTCCGTTTGTCCACGGCAATCGGCGCGCCCGCATCATGGGCGTTGCCCTTCAAGCTTGGGAAACCTCGGTTAATGCTCAGAATACAAAAAGTTGCGGCCACGCGGCGCCTCGCCGTGAATTTGACGTTTTCGTGCAAATTCATAGCCCCAAAAGCTTGAAAGCCAATCGCACAAGAGGCGGCCCAATGGTTCACGAACGCAAAAGTCCGAGGTTTATTGGGAGCTCCAGGTTGCTCCGGCACTGCGCTATCGGCGTTTTGATAGTGGCTTGCCATGCCCCGCTGGCGTTCGCCCAGGGAGGGCAGACCGAGGTCATGAAGACGAAGAGGGGTAATCCGCCGGCGGCTGCCCCGGCCCCCGCTGCTCCGGCTCCCGCCCCCGCCGCGGCCCCCGCACAAAAGCCGGTGAGCCCCATCGGAGCCGGCGCCGCATGGAAGGCAACGCCGCAGAAAGCGGCTCCGGCTCCCGCTCCCGCGCCAGTCCCCGCTTCCACCGCGGCGCTGCCCGGCGCATCCGGTTCGCTCTCGGACAGCGACCTGAAGATCGTCGAAAAGGTCAACGGCTATTTCAACAACATGACGAACCTGCAAGGCGACTTCATCCAGACCGATCCGGACAGCAAGCAGCGGCGCGGCAGGTTCTATTTCCAGCGCCCCGGCAAAGCGCGCTTCGATTACGCCCCGCCCAGCGCCTTGCGGGTCATTTCCGACGGCCGGAATCTCATCATCGAGGATCGCAACTTGAACAGCTCGGAGCGCTACCCGCTCGATATGACGCCGTTCAAGCTGCTCTTGTCGGAAAACGTCGATCTTGCGACCGACGCCCATGTCGTCAGCGTCGAGCAGGGGCCGGATGCGTACATCCTGACAGTCGAGGAAAAGGGTTCTCCCGGCTCGGGCCGCATCCGTTTGTTCATGAACAAGGCGGACACGAGCCTGAAGGAGTGGATCGTCACCGACGCGCAGGGGCTCGATACGCGCATCGAGGTTTCGAACCTGGATACGGAAAAGAAGATCGCCGGGAACCTCTTCATCATCTCGGCATTTGGGTTCGACCAGTAAAGAGCGGGCGCCTGCCTGCTTCTGGATGGCGCCCTAAACCTAGCGAATCTCCCCTTGCATCCTGTCCTTCTCCCCATGGGAGAAGGAACCCCCGGACTACCCGCAGCGGTTATTCTGGCGTCCCCTCTCCCAGAGGGAGAGGGACAGGGTGAGGGGTTGAACTCTCGTTTATTCACCGGCGTTCAGTGCCGCAAGAGCGCCCGTAGGCGAACTCGTCCAAGCAGATGTATTTTGGCGCTGGCGCCCGCCCGCTTCGTTGGGCGATGCCGGAATATCTTGACCTTACCGCCCGCGCTCTTAAGACAAGCTCACCTCTCGCGCAACCGCTCACATCTGGCCCATGCTTCTCGATCTCCGCCAACGGCTTGAATACGGCCTCCTCTGGGTGATTGTCCTCTTTATCCGGGCGATGCCGCTCGAAACGGCGGCGGAAGTGTCGGCGCGCGTCTGGCGCTTCGTCGCGCCAAAGACCCGGCGCCACCGCCGCGCGCTCAAGAACCTCGAAAAGGCGATGCCGGAAAAGACGCTGGCCGAACGCGAAGCCATCGCGCTCGGCATGTGGGACAATCTCGGGCGCGTGATGGCGGAGACGATCCTTCTGGACCGCATTTTGAAGGAGCCGTGGCGGATCGAGTTCGAGAACCCCGCCCTGCTCGAACGCTACCGGGACAAGGCCGGCGCGACCGTCATCGTCAGCCTGCACATGGGCAACTGGGAGGTCGGCATCTGGCCCGCCCGGGCGATCAATGCGCGGGCGGCCGGCGTCTACCGCATCGTGGACAACCCTTACTTTGACCGCTTCCTTCGCGATCTCCGCGCGCCGCTTTATCCGGCCGGCCTGTTCGCAACCAAGAGCAGCGACGGTTTCAATACCGTGATGCGCATTGCCGGCTTCATACGCCAGGGCGGGACGCTCGGAATGCTAGCCGATCTCATAGAGACGAAGGGCGTTCAAGTTCCCTTTTTCGGGCACATGATGTGGGCTACGACAGCACCCGCATGGCTCGCGCGCAGGGCGGGCGCCAGCCTCTGGGCCGGCCGGGTGATCCGCGTGGGCAGGGAATCGCGCTTTAGGATTACGCTGAAGGAGCTGAAGGTTCCGCGCACGGATTGCCCCGACGCGGACATCTGGCATCTGACCGTCAGCATACACAGGCAGTTCGAGGCCTGGATCCGGGAACACCCCGATCAGTGGATGTGGTCGAATAAGCGCTGGAGGGACAGCGAAATGCCAGGAGGGACGCAGTATTGATGAGAATGGCGGTATTACAGCATGTGCCTTTTGAAGGCCCCGCCGGGATCGGCGATTGGGCCGCCGCGCGAAACGTTGCGGTAAAGGTTGTTCATCTGTACCGGGATGAGCCGCTGCCCGCGCTGGCGGATTTCGACATGCTGACGGTGATGGGCGGCCCGATGAGCGTGAATGACGAAGCGGAATATGCCTGGCTCGCTCCCGAGACAGCGCTCGTCCGCGAGGCCATCGGCGCGGGTAAATTCGTGCTGGGCGTCTGCCTCGGCGCTCAGACGATTGCGAAATCGCTCGGCGCAACGGTCTATATGGGCAAGGAAAAGGAAATCGGCTGGTTCGATGTCAGGCGGACCGAAGCCGCGAATCCGCTCTTCGAAGGCCTGCCCGCCGCCTTTCCGGCGTTCCACTGGCATGGAGAGACCTTCGATTTGCCCGCCGGCGCCGTGCGGCTCGCGGAAACGGACTCGACGCCCAATCAGGCCTTCGGCGTGGGCAGCCGCGTGCTCGGCTTGCAGTTCCATATCGAGGCGGTGCCGGCCAGTGTCGAAGGTTTGATCCAGAATTGCGCGGACGAAATCGGCGCGGGGCCGTATCAGCAAAGCCCGGATGCAATTCGCGCTGGGATAGGTACTTGCGCGGCCCTTGAGCCGCTTCTCGGCCGGGTGCTCGGCAACTTGACCCGCTAGCCGGTCAAGGGCAATAAGGCGCTAAACTGGAGACCCCAATGATACCGGCACGCCCCCCTTCAAAGTTCTACAAGGCTCTCGCGGCTGGCGCGCCTGCCCCTTTCATGGAAAAGCCCGTGCGGCTTGAGCGCATGATCCATTTCGTGGCACCGCATGTGGAGAAGATCCGCGCCAAGGTTCCCGGACTCATCAAGCAGGTCGATGTGGTTCTGGGGAACTTGGAGGACGCGATCCCAGCGGCGGACAAGGAGGCGGCGCGGAAGGGCTTCATCGAGCTGGCGCGCGCGAACGAATTTGGGTGCACCGGCCTTTGGACCCGTGTCAACGCGCTGAACAGCCCCTGGGTGCTGGACGACATTATCGAGATCATGGCCGCCATCGGCAACAAGCTCGATGTTATCATGCTACCCAAGGTCGAGGGGCCGTGGGACATTTACTATCTCGACCAATTGCTGGCCCAGCTTGAGGCTAAACATGGTATTAATAAACCCGTGATGATTCATGCGCTTTTGGAAACCGCCGAAGGGGTCAACAATGTTGAGGCGATTGCTGCGGCGAGCCCCCGTATGCACGGCATGAGCCTCGGACCGGCGGATTTGGCGGCCAGCCGGGCCATGAAAACGACACGCGTTGGCGGCGGTCATCCGTCCTATGGGGTCTTGGCCGATGCCGGAGCGGATCCGGCGGCTCCGAGGGCGTTCTATCAGCAGGATCTTTGGCATTACACGGTCGGGCGCATGGTCGATGCCTGCGCTGCGCATGGCCTGAAGGCGTTCTATGGTCCGTTCGGCGATTTCTCCGACGCGGCGGCCTGCGAGGCCCAGTTCCGCAACGCCTTCCTGCAGGGGTGTGTTGGGGCATGGACTTTGCATCCCTCGCAGATCGAAATTGCGCGGCGCGTGTTCACGCCGGACCCGGCCGAAGTTGCGTTTGCGAGGCGGATTCTGGAGGCGATGCCCGATGGCTCGGGAGCGGTTATGGTGGACGGCAAAATGCAGGATGACGCCACTTGGAAACAGGCCAAGGTGATGGTTGACCTGAGCGGTTTGGTCGCGGCGAAGGATGGGCCATCGTCTTGACTTGAGTGTAAGTTTTGTTGCTGAGAGAGTGACGGCTGTTGGAATACGTTTGGGCTTATACGCGGAACGCCATGGTGAAGGAACGGCGCGCGAAATATGCGATTGGGGATGTGGTGAAGCACCGCTTCTTTTCTTTTCGCGGCATTATCTTCGACGTTGACCCCGTCTTCGCCAACAGCGACGAGTGGTGGGAGTCGATCCCCGAGGACATGCGCCCGGAGAAGGATCAACCCTTCTATCACTTGCTCGCCGAGAACGAAGAGACGGAGTATATAGCCTACGTCTCTGAGCAGAACCTGCTGCTGGACAATAGCGGCGAGCCGCTCCGCCATCCGCAACTGGCTGAGATGTTCGACGAGCTTGAAGACGGCGGCTACCGCATCCGGAGTACCGGCGCAAATTGAGCGGCCCTTGTACCAGCCGCCAGAAATAATGACCGCTTTGGCGCCATCCCCGCGAAGGCGCATACGCGGCGCAACCGCCGGTTTACACACTACCAGGAACATGCCCTTCAAGCCTTTGCCGGAGCAGGGCGGCGTAGCGCTGCGCCGGCCAGAAAGGCGGGGTTGCAGGTTCTTTGAGGCGGCCGGCGAATTCCAGAACGCGGTACAGCCAAAGAAGCTCAGCGAGCTGGAAAATGGGCGAGGCGAGAACCGCCCCGGCGGTTGCGCCATAGCCCGCGCAGAAGGCGGCGAAGATCGCGGCGTTGGGCTCGAAATGGCCGTCCGGACCGAGGCGGGACCAGTGCGCGAGCTTGACGAAGTCGAGTTCCTTCGGCGCGATCTGGGCGTTGTCCCAGTCGACCAGGTAAAGCGAGCCCTGCTTCCGGGTGACGTTGAGGCAATGCAAGTCGTTGTGGCACAGAACGAATTCTGGGGCCGCCGCCCGGCACGCGGCGCATAGGCCGGCTAGATGCTTCAGGAGCGGCGCCTCGGGAACGATACTACATCCGGTATTGCGGTTACGGCGGACGATCTCGTCCCGCCATCCGGCAACGATATCCGCGCCGCCCGGGCGAATGTCCTGGAGGCTGCGATGGCCGTGCTGGAACCGCATCTTATGAATACTTGCAACAAGCTGGCCAAGCCGGAAAGCATGACCATTGTCCAGCTCATGGCCAAGAGCATCACCAGTCCATTCGAGAAGAGCCCATGGCCCATCGTAATTCACGCCGGTGAAGTCGAAGAAAAATATGTCAGGTCCGCAGGAGAAGTTTATAGGGTGTTCTGAACGCCGGCCTGACAGCGTTCCCCAAAGGGAAGCCAGCACCGGTTCGAGCGCGGCACTTTTGTCCCGTTCATAAGCTTCAAGCAGCAATGCGGCGAATACCTCTTTGAATACACCTTTTTCATAGTGGAAATTGCTTTCGTTGTAGCGCACTCGCAACGCAAACTGCTTTTCACCGGATTCTATGTGGAAAATCTGATTGATGGAGCCCTTTTTCTGCCCGACGACACGCGCAGCCGCGCCCGCGCCCCACCGGCCGACGCTGGCAACCCTGAAAAGTTCCAGCGCCTTTTCTTCGCCGGTCTGCCGGCTCGCGGGCATCGCCGCACCTGGCCGTTACGAAGCCGCGGCGGGGGCAGTACCACCCGCAAGGCCCAACCCGCGCAAGTAGATCAGCGTTGCGGCCTCAAGCAGCTCCTCCGCTGGAACCGGCACGCGCGGCTCACATCTCCCGCGCCCGAAAAGCGAGGCGATTCCATGCGTTAGCGACCATATGTGCAGCGCAACCATTTGTGGTGGCGGCCTGTCCGCCACCGGCAGCTTCCCGGTGACTTTCGCCGCCGCCTTGACCAGCACATCGAACGCGTGGTTCTCCGCCTGAACCAGCGCGGGGCTTGGTGCCAATAACATGCCCGTCTCGAACATGGCTGCGTAGTAGGCCGGCTCGCCGCGTGCGAAGGCAAGATAGGCGCGGCCGGTATTTTTTAGCGCTTCCAGCGGGTTGGGGGCACCCTCGTTCCAGGCCTTTTCGAGATCGTCCGCGAAGCGCTCGAAGCCCAGGCGCGCGACCTCGCTCATCAACTCCTCGCGGTCGCGGAAATGACGGTAGGGCGCGGCCGGACTGACGCCCGCCGAGCGCGCCGCCTCCGCGATGGTGAAGCCCGCGGGCCCCCTCTCGCCGATCAGGCTAAGCGCGCTCTGGATCAGCGCCTCGCGCAGGTTTCCGTGATGATATCCGCGGCGGCCCGGACCGCCATACTTGCAGCTCATGTGAAGAAAGTTTACATCGAGCCGCGCCTCAAGGCAGCTATTATTTTGGGTGCGGCGCGCGTGCGTGTTAGCGCCCGGAAAAACCGGAGCGCGCAGGCGGCAGTCCCTTCTCTTCGGCGGAAGTTCCCTTGATACCTGGAGAGAGGTACTTATGACCGATAATGTTGAAAGTCACACTCTCGTCTTACTCCGCTAGACGCGTGAGGAGATGAATGAAATCCGTTCGTCAAATGCTGAGATACGGCAGGGGTTAAGCGAAGTTCACCAGCAGACAGGCTTGATCCCTCAGATGGCCAGGGATATCGCGGAACTGCAGACCAGCCAGGCGGCTCTTTCCGTGGACTTGAAGATCGTCAAAAATGGATGTGGAAGATCTCGGAGCGCTGGCTAAGTTATGCCGGGGCGCTCAACGCGGCGCTGCCGGTGCGCAAGGCCGCCAAGGCGTGCAAAATCAACAAGAACACTGCCTTTAAGTGGCGCCACCGCTTTCTCGAAGCGCTAAATTACTCGAAAGATCAGTTGCTTGCCGGTATCGCCGAGGTCGGCGAGATCTTCCTGCTGGAGAGTTTCAAAGGGCAGCGGACACTGCCGCGCGCAGCGCGCAAGCGCGGCGGCGTTGCCGCAAAGCCGGGATTATCCGCTGAGCAAATCCCGGTCCTGATCGCCAGGAACCGCACCGGCAGCCACATCGATGCCGTGCTGCCGGACCGTTCCGAAGCCGCTGTGCGGCCGGTGCTTGAGGGCAAGCTGTCGAAAAAGGACACGCTACTGTGCATGGACGGCGGCAGGGCGCTGATCGCCTTCGCCGGGGCCGGGGGAATCGAATACGAACTCATCATCGCCAGCAAGGGCGAACACGTGCACGAGACGGTGCTGCATATCCAGAACGTCAACGCCTATGGCAGCAGGTTCAAGCAATGGCTCGTCCGCTTCAACGGGGTAGCGACCAAATATCTGCAAAGCTATCTGGGCTGGCGGCGCTGGCTGGAAACGGGGGAGGACGCTATATCCTCGCGAAGCGCCCTGGCGGCGGCCCCGGCTGAAACCTTACGCAGAGCCTCATGGTTAATGAGGGCATGGTTAACGCGTGTGCAGCCCCTCATTTTTATCGCACTTTCGCGCGATTTTTGCTGTTTTTCGCGTGAATTTTACTGTTCAAAAAGTCCGTTAAATATAATCTAATATTTTGTGTTAACGGATGCCGGAGCGTGGCGGCGCCGTCTTTTGCAGCCATAGCTATATATTTTGCGTTTCATTTCAATGGCTTGCACGCTTAACGCTTAATCAAAACATTCATGCCACATTACTTCAAAATTGGAGAGTGCGCCGTTCCGGCTTTCGCAAACCGCCCAGCGCACCAGTTTGGAGTTAACATGGAGCTAATCGAAGCCCCGCCGAAGCGGCCAGCAAAACCCCGCCAGCCCGCCTAGCTTGCCTGAGCGCTAAGCGCCCACGCGGCCGTAATAGCGCACGCGGTAGAGCAGCCGCCCTTCCGCCGCGCCGCGATTGCCGAAGCCCGTGCGGTTGTGCAGGACGTTGTTGCAGACCATGCCCTCGCCGGGCTGCATCTTATAGGTGATGATGAGCGGATCGGTTTCCAGGATCTCTTCCAGAGCCGCAAGCGCGCGCCGCGTGGTTACGTCCGCCCGCCAGGAGATGTTGCGCTTGCGTGCGGTGTAGCGCATCACGAGCGCGCCCGTGGCGGGGTCCACGAAGAACACCGGCCCGGTATTGGCGGCGCGCGGCCGGCCGTGGGCTTCCTCGCCGGGCGGGATGGTCATGGCCTCTGGGTGCATCAGGGCCGCGATGAAAGCCGGGTCGCGGTCGCGCAGGCGGATATAGGCGATGTCGTGGTCGAGAAGGCCGCTGACGCCGCCTTCGGCCGCATCGCGCACGCAGTGCAGCACCATGGCCTTAACGCAGCGCGAGGGGCCATGATAAGTGTAGTAGCCGTCAGTATGCCAGCTTATCGGCCGCGTCGAATAAGGTATGTAGCCGGCGCGCCCGCCCTCGTCCGCGACCTCGATCGCGACGATGCCATCCGCCCCGCCGGAGCGGTGGTCTTCCACATGCTGCATATTAAGAGTGTCCGCGAGCGCGCGCAGGGCCGGCCGGACCTTCACCGCATCGGTGCCAAGCGGGGTGCTGCCGTAGAGCGCCATATTGGCGCGGGCGCACAAACTGTGGAGCGCCTGGCGTTCCTCCGGCGTTGGCGAGGCCAGATCGCGAATGCTGACGCGCAGTTCCGCCGCGGATTTGGGGTAGGCGGCAAGCTTCGCGGCGCGCCACGCGGTGTAGCTCTTCTCATCCTTCAGGCTAAACGGGCCTTCGGCCGGTTCCAGTCCCGCGCCCCCGTCCGCCGGGGTTAGCGGCATGTGAGAATTACACATTCCCTTCACCTGTTTTTAGGGCCGGCGGCCTGTTTGCGGCAATACGTCTTGCCAATTTTTTTCGGTTGCGGCATCTTATTCACAAATATGAATATTGTCATCAGTGATATGCCGTGCTAGCTTGCATCAATTCGGCTGGCGCCGGGCTGGCATACACAAGAAACCGACGCAACGGAAGGGGCGCGGGTAGCGCTTGCCTATTCGGGGCAGGAAACGTAAAGGGCTGTGGAACTGCTTGATGCAGAATCATGCAGCTTGAAACTTTGAGGAGGCTTCATGGCGAGTGACGACGTGACGAACACAGCGCAGGGTGGGTCAGCTCAGCCCAAGCAACATGCGACGCCGCTGCTCGACGATCTGGAGAAAGGGCCCTGGCCGAGCTTCGTGACCGGCCTGAAGCGCCTCCGCGATGCCGAAGGCAAGTCCTATGGCCCGATGGTGAACGACCTGCTCGGCCAGCTTGAGCACTCCTATGAAGAGCGGCTCGGCTTCTGGAAGGGCGGCACGGTTTCGGTCGTCGGTTACGGCGGCGGCGTCATTCCGCGCTTTTCCGAGGTCGCCGACAAGTTTCCCGAGTCGAGAGAATTCCACACGCTGCGCATCATGCCGCCAGCGGGTTATCACTACGACACCGCCCTGCTCCGCAAATTGTGCGACGTCTGGGAGAAATACGGATCGGGCCTGATCGCCCTCCATGGCCAGAGCGGCGACATCATGTTCCAGGGCTGCACGACCGAGAACGTGCAGAAGGCGTTCGACGAACTGAACGAGATGGGCTTCGATATGGGCGGCGCTGGCCCAGCGTTGCGTACCTCGATGAGCTGCGTCGGACATGCGCGCTGCGAGAAGTCTTGCTACGACGAGGTCAAGACGCACCGCCGGATTGTCAACGAGTTCCTCGACGAGATGCACCGCCCGGCGCTGCCCTATAAATTCAAGTTCAAGTTCGCCGGTTGCCCGAACGACTGTGTCAACGCCATCCACCGCTCCGACTTTGCCGTCATCGGAACCTGGCGCGACGACATGAAGGTCAACCAGGAAGAGGTGAAAGCCTACGTCGCGTCGCACGGCCGTAAATACACCATCGACAGCGTCGTTGCGATGTGCCCGACCCGCGCACTGAGCCTGAACGACGACGATACACTCGAAGTCGACAACAAGTCCTGCGTGCGCTGCATGCACTGCCTGAACGTTATGACGAAGGCTTTGGCGCCCGGCGACGACAGGGGTGTTTCGATTCTGATCGGCGGCAAGCGCGCGCTCAAGATCGGCGACCTCATGGGCATCATGACGATCCCGTTCTTCAAGCTCGACACGGATGAGGACTTGGAGAAGCTGGTCGATTTCGCCCGCAACGTGATGGACTTCTTCGCCGAAAATGCGCTTGAGCACGAACGCCTTGGTGAGTGCATAGATCGGATCGGCATGCCCGCTTTCTTGGAGGCGATGGGCATCGAGCCTGATCCGAACATGATCAACCACCCGCGCACGTCTTGCTACGTCCGTACCGACGACTTCGACGACGAAGCGGCGAAGTACTTCGAACGCAAGGCCAAAGAGGCCGGGCTGACCGTGGCAGCCGAGTAGACGGGCGGGACGGGCGGCAGTGGCACTCTCCTCCCTTTAGCCGCCGCACCGTCCCGCTCACCGGCTTTCGTCAAAATTCATTCGCGGAGATTTAACGATGAACACTCCTGCAGCGCCGCGGCGCACAGTCGAATCCGGGGTTCCTGATCCGTTCCCTCACATGCACCCGCTGATGAAGAAGAATTACGGCAATTGGGCCTGGCACGACCGCCCGCGCCCCGGCGTTCTTCATCATGTAGCCAAGAGCGGCGACGAAATCTGGACAGTCCGCGCCGGCACGCCCCGGCAGCTGGACGTCTTCACCATCCACAAGCTGTGCGACATCGCCGATCAGTTCGCCGAGGGCCATGTCCGCTTCACAACGCGCAGCAACATCGAGTATATGGTCAGCTCGAAGGACAAGGTCGATCCGCTGATCAAGAAGCTGACGGATGAAGGCTTTCCCGTCGGCGGCACCGGCAACTCGGTCTCCATGATCTCCCATACCCAGGGCTGGCTGCACTGCGACATTCCCGGTACTGACGCGTCGGGCGTGGTGAAAAGCCTGATGGATGCTCTCTACGACGAGTTCGTCAAGGAAGAGATGCCGAACCGCGTCCGCATCACCACCTCCTGCTGCCAGATCAACTGCGGCGGCCAGGGCGACATCTCGATCAACGTGCAGTACACGAAGCCGCCCAAGATCAACCATGACATGGTTTCAAAGGTCTGCGAGCGTCCCGCAGTCGTGGCCCGCTGCCCCGTCGCCGCCATCCGGCCCGCGATGGTCAACGGTAAGCCTTCGCTTGAGGTCGACGAGCAGAAATGCGTGTGCTGCGGCGCCTGTTATCCGCCCTGCCCGCCCATGCAGATCAATGGCAAGGAATCCACCAGGATCGCGGTCTGGGTTGGCGGCAAGCACTCGAACGCCCGCTCCAAGCCGGCCTTCCACAAGCTCGTCGTTGCAAACCTGCCGAACAACGCACCGCGCTGGCCGGAGGTTGCCGATGTGGTCCGCAAGATCCTTGATGCGTACAAGAACAACGCGAAGGATTGGGAGCGCATGGGCGAGTGGATCGAGCGCATCGGCTGGCCCCGCTTCTTCGAGCTGACCGGCTTCGCGTTCACCAAGCACCATCTCGACACCTGGACCGGCGCGCGCAAGAGCATGAACATGTCCGCGCACGTGCACTTCTAAGGCTGGGAGAGCGAACTTTGTTGCTTGGAATTGTTGTAAATGAAGGGCCGTACACCCACCAGGCGTCGGACACGGCCTATCAATTCACCAAAGCCGCGCTGGAGAAGGGACACTCGATTTTCCGGGTGTTCTTCTACCACGACGGCGTCAACAACGGCACCCGTCTAACGGTGCCGCCTCAGGACGACCGCAACCTGCAGAAGCTCTGGACCGAGCTTGCCGAAAAGTACAATCTCGACCTCGTGGTCTGTGTTGCCGCTGCCCAGCGCCGCGGCATCCTCGACGCCGACGAGGCCAAGCGTCACGGCAAGGACGTGAACAACATCGCGCCGGGCTTCCGCATCTCAGGCCTTGGCCAGCTCATCGAAGCGGGCATCAATGCCGAGCGCCTCGTGACTTTCGGGGACTGAGGAGGGAGCCATGGCAAAGAAGTTTCTGTATATCAACCGCAAGGCTCCCTACGGCACGATCTACGCCCTCGAATCGCTTGAGGTCGTGCTGATCGGCGCTGCTTTCGAGCAGGATGTGAGCCTCGCCTTCATCGACGACGGCGTCTACCAGCTCATGGCTGGGCAAGATACCGCGGGCGCGGGCATGAAAAACTTCTCCCGCACCTACAAGGCGCTGGGCGACTACGAGGTCAAGAAGCTCTACGTCGAGCGCGAGTCGCTTGAGGAGCGCGGCCTTACCCTCGACGACCTCCAGCAGATCACCTGGGAGGACGAGAACGAGGACTACGCCGAGAAGCCCTCGATCCACCTCATCGGCCGGGCCGAGATGGCGAGCCTCATCGCTGGCCAAGACATTGTCCTAAGCTTCTAACCGGATGGAGACTTGAACTCATGTCAACCCTTCATACGGTGAATAAATCTCCCTTCGAGCGCAATTCGCTTTGCACCTGCTTCGGCCATATCTGCGCCGGCGATGCGGTGCTTATGATCGAGGACGGCGTTATCGGCGCCCGCAAGGGAGCAACAACCGCGGCGATGGTGCAGGCGGCGCTCCAGAAGGGCAAGGTCTATGCGCTTGCTCCGGATCTGGCCGCGCGGGGCATCAAGCCGGCCGATGTGATCGACGGCATCCAACTCGTGGATTACGGCGGTTTTGTCGATCTTGTAACGCAGCACGGCCGCACCGTGCCGTGGCTGTAGTACCAGGCAAAAGAACTTAACTAGCAGGGACGGAGAGAAATAGCATGTCAGGTCAATATCAGGCTGGTGGCGTCACCGCGGATCACGATGAGGAAGGCTACCTCACTGATATCACGCAGTGGAACAAGGATCTCGCCGAGGTAATCGCCAAGGCCGAGAACGTCGACATGACGGCCGAGCACTGGGAGGTCGTGGACTTCCTGCGCGAATACTACGAGGAATACCAGATCGCGCCCGCCATCCGCATTCTCGTTAAAGAGATGAAGAAGAAGTTCGGCGCGGAGAAGGGCGACCAGAAGCATCTGTACGAACTGTTCCCCTATGGACCGGCCAAGCAAGCCTGTAAGATCGCCGGCCTGCCGAAGCCGACGGGCTGCATCTAAGACCGCAGCTAGAGCACCTTTAGCGAAAGCGGAGTAGGCGTCATTGCGAGCGAAGCAAGCAATCCAGAGTTCAGCCAGTAGCGCTGCTTAGGATCGCCGGGCCGGCCGGAGGCTGTGCCGCGATGACGTCGAAACCGCACTTCCAGAAAGCTGCTCTAGGTTTCAAAATCGGGGAACGCAATCACCGGGCGCAAGACTCGGCATAGGGGGGTGTTACCGTGCAGACGGCCATTTACGCGGTCATATTCTACGTAGCCACAGTCCTGTTTGCGGGCGGGCTGCTCTTGCGCATCGTTGAATACATCAGGACACCCGTTCCGCTGAAAGTCGCTACCACGCCCGCGCCAACGACGCGGGTTGGAGCGGCCTTCCGGGTGCTGCGCGAGGTCGTGGTCTTCGAGAGCCTGTTTAACTCCAACAAATGGATCTGGCTGTTCGGCATCGCCTTCCATGGCGCGTTGCTTCTCGTGCTCATCCGGCACCTGCGCTATTTCATGCTGCATGTCCCGCTGCCAATTGAACTGGCGCAGCCATTCGGCGTCTATGCCGGGTTCGCAATGGTGGGCGCGCTCCTGGCGCTTTGGTTCCGCCGTGTTGTTATCGCCCGGATACGCTATATCAGCGACGCGTTCGATCACCTGATTTTGCTTCTGCTTATTCTGATTGGCGCGTCCGGCCTCGCCATGAAGTTCGTGGTGCGGACCGATATCGTAGCGGTGAAGGGCTTTTTCCTGGGCCTCATGTCGTTCGATATCCAGCCGCTGCCCGCCGATCCGCCTCTGCTGGTCCACTTGGCTCTCGTAGCCGTGCTAATGGCGGTTTTTCCCTTCTCGAAATTGCTGCATGCGCCGGGGGTCTTCTTCAGCCCGTCGCGTAACCAGGCCGATAACACGCGCGAGGAGCGTTATGCACCAGTCCGGGCCGTGGCGGCCAAGGCGTAAGGAGGCGGGTCATGGAGCACGTTAAAGAGTTGGATGCGCACGCCGCTTACGAAGATCCCCTTGAGGTTCCCGCGCTTGTTCCAGGCGCGATGGCGGAGAGCAAGTCCTATGTGGCGGTGCCTGCAAATCAGGAGCCGCTTGGTTTTCCAGGCGAGCTTGTGGAGAATTGGCAGGAGAAAGCGGTTCTCAAGCTTGGCGAACTCGTCAAGAACAACCGCGCGCTGCGCTTCTATCTGGATGGCTGCGTGCGCTGCGGCGCCTGCACCGACAAGTGCCATTATTTCCTAGGCACCGCCGACCCAAACAATATGCCGGTCGCGCGCCAGAACCTCATGCGCAAGGTCTACCGGCGCTATTTCACGCTGGCGGGGAAGGTTACGCCATGGCTCGTCGGCGCAGAGGATCTAACCCGCGAAACGCTTGATGAGTGGTTCAATTATTTCCATCAGTGTTCGCAATGCCGGCGTTGCTCGCTTTACTGCCCCTTCGGCATCGACACCGCCGAAATCTCCATGGCCGCCCGCGAGGTCATGGATACGATCGGCCTGGGGCAGAAGTACACCAACGAAATCATCGCCAAAGTCCACAAAGTCGGCAACAATCTCGGCCTGCCGCCTAAGGCGCTGAAAAACACGCTTGAGGGGCTGGAGGAGGAAATCGAGGAAGAAACCGGCGTCCCCGTCAAGCTGCCGCTTGACCAGGAAGGCGCGGAAATTCTGCTGGTCACGCCCTCGGCCGACTTCTTTGCTTCGCCGCACATGGAAGGCCTTATCGGTTACGCCAAGGTTTTACACGAGGCAGGCATCTCCTGGACTTTCAGCTCGCACGCCTCCGAGGCAGCGAACTTCGCCATGTTCATCGGCTCATACGAGAACATGGAGAAGATCTCGCAACGTGTCGGCCAAGCGGTGCGCGACCTGAAGGTGAAGCGGCTGATGTTCGGCGAGTGCGGTCATGCCTGGCGCGTTGCCTATAACTTCCTCAACACGCTGGCCGGGCCGTTCGACACGCTCGACCCGGCTTATCCGGTGCCGCAGCATATCTGCGAGTTCACCCTCGATCTCATCCAGAAGGGCAAGCTTCGCCTCGACAAGTCGAAGAACGACCATATGCGGCTCACCTTCCACGATAGCTGCAACGTGGCGCGCGCCTCGCGCATGGGCGATGCACCCGGCGGACAGTTCGATATTCCGCGGGCGGTCCTGCGCGCGAGCTGCAATTACTACTTCGACATGGACCCGGCGACGATCCGCGAAGGAACGGTCTGCTGCGGCGGTGGCGGCGGCATTTTGACCGACGAACTTATGGACGTGCGAGTCAAAGGCGCTGCGCCGCGCATGAAAGCCTTGAGAGAGGTTCAGGAGGAGCACGGCGTCACGCACATGGCCGCCATCTGTGCGATCTGCAAGGCGCAGTTCTCGAAGGTGCTGCCCAAACACGGTTTCGACATGGAGACGATTGTCAGCGTGCATCAGATGGTCTCGAACGCCATCGTGCTGACCGGCTCGATACAAGAAAAGGAATTGAACGAGAAAGCTGGCGGGGAGTGAGGCGCTATGCTGGGCTTGAACAGATTAAAAGGGATTGTACGCCGCGTGCGTTTCAACCCCTCACCCTGTCCCTCTCCCTCTGGCAGAGGGGACGGTGTTGAACGTGCACAGCCTTATTTCAGGCGTCCCTTCTTTCTGTGGGAGAAGGACAGGATGAGGGGTATTGCCCTTAGTGTAGCGCTCATCGCGGCGTTCTTCGCCGTGGCCTTGGCTGGAACTGCCGCGCGCGCGGAGAGCGATCTCCTGCCGCATCCGCCCAAGGCGCGCGGCGAGCGCTGCGTCGCGAAAACGGACTACATGCGCCGCTATCACATGATGATGCTGAAGCACGAACGCGACGAAACCGTGCATGAGGGCGTGCGCGGCGGCAAGTTCAGCATAAAGGGCTGTGTCGATTGCCACGCCGTGAAGGGGGCGGACGGCAAGCCGGTCAGCTATGAGAGCCCGAAGCACTTCTGCCGGAGCTGCCACGATTACGCGGCCGTTTCGATAGACTGCTTCGAGTGCCACGCTTCGCGGCCGGGTGAAAAATCGCCCTCCGCATCCCTGCCGCCTGCCTCTGGCACCGGCCCTTCCACCGCATTGGCGAGCTATCATCAGGGGAGCCATCCATGACGAAGGGATGCTCAGACGTGAACGGGAGCTGCGCGTGCGACTCCGGCGCGGACGGGGACACGCTAGACACGAACCGCCGCGGCTTTCTACTCGGTACAGCCGGACTCGCGGCAACAATGCTCGCGCCGGGCGTTATGCTCTACGCGATGGGCAGCGAAGCGAAGGCGGGGCAAACCGCGCCGGCTTCTTCGAAAGTCCGCTGGGGCATGCTCATCGACGCGAGCAAGTGCGATGACGGATGCAGCGCTTGCGTCCATGCGTGCTCGGCGGCTTACGGCTGGAAAAGCACGGACCCTTCCGCGACTGACCCGCAATGGATTCGCAAGGTCAACGTGAAAGATCCCAAGACCGGGTCGCATTTCTCGCTGCCGGTGATGTGCCAGCACTGCACCAACCCGCCCTGCGTGGACGTGTGCCCGACGGGCGCTTCCTTCAAGCGCGCGGACGGTATCGTGCTGGTGGACCGTCACATTTGCATCGGCTGCCGCTACTGCATGATGGCCTGCCCCTACAAGGCACGCTCCTTCGTGCACGAGCCGCTGACGGACCAGTTGCCGGACGCGCCGCGCGGCAAGGGCACGGTCGAGGCGTGCACAATGTGCGCCATCCGGCTCGACGAGGGGAAGGCCCCATACTGCGTCGAAGCGTGCAAGGCTTCGGGCCGCGAGGCGATCTTGTACGGCGACCTCAACGATCCTTCGAGCGAGATCGCCAAGCGCGTCGCCACCTACCGGACAACGCGCATCCGGGAAGACATGCGCTGCGATCCCGGAGTGTACTATCAGAATATCTGAGGGAAGGCGCAATGATAGAGGGCGCAGCCCCTCGTCTTGTCCTCCTGCCTGTAGAAGAAGGGACGCCCGAATAGGGCGAAGAGCGTGGAACAACGTTCCCTCTCCCATAGGGAGAGGGACAGGGTGAGGGGGAGAACCCTCGATCCGGTGGGGGAGTCCCGAGGCGGAGATTCAGAATGGCAAAGGTCGAATATCACCGGTTTGCTAAGCACAGCGTGTTTTTCACAGGGCTCATGGGCTTGCATGTGCTGGTTATTGCCGCGGGGCTCGGAGCAGCGTTCTTCATGGAGCATTACGGCCACGTCGTAACGGGCATGAACAACCAGATCGTCTGGGGCGCGCCGCACGTTTTCGCCGTGTTCCTGATCGTGGCGGCGTCGGGCGCGCTGAACGTGGCTTCCTTTTCGTCGGTGTTCAACCGGCTGGCCTATAAGCCCTATGCGCGGCTCTCGGGGCTCCTGGCCATAGCGCTTCTGGCGGGCGGCCTCGCCGTGCTGGTGCTCGATCTCGGCCGGCCCGAGCGGTTGATCGTGGCCATGACCACCTATAACTTCAAGTCGATCTTCGCCTGGAACATCTACCTTTATACCGGCTTCTTCGCGGTCGTCGCCGCCTATCTCTTCGTCATGATGGACCGCAAGATCTCACGCTCGCATTGGCCAACGAAAGCCGTGGGCGGTTTCGCTTTCTTCTGGCGCTTCGCGCTCACCACCGGCACCGGCTCGATCTTCGGCTTCCTTCTTGCGCGCGACGCCTACTCCGCCGCGATCATGGCGCCGCTGTTCATCGTGTCGTCCTTCCTTTACGGCCTGGCCTTCACCGTGCTCGTGCTGCTGATGATGAGCCGCGAGGTGAGAGCCGAGATGATCGACCGCGAGATGATCCATAAGTTCCGCGGGATGTTCATCCTGTTCGCGCTTGCCGTTCTCTATTTCACGGTGGTTCACCACCTGACCAAGATCTACGAGCCCGCCTACAGGCCGGTGGAAGCCTTCCTGCTGCTTGACGGCGGAATCTACACTTCCGCGTTCTGGATCGGGCAGATCGTCATCGGCACGCTGCTGCCGCTTGCCATAGTGGTTTTGGCGGGCGGGCGGCGGGCTTGGCTGGGGCTGGAAGTAGCTGCGGTGCTCTTCCTGCTTGGCGGCCTGAGCCAGATTTACACCATTATTATCGGCGGGCAGGCTTTCCCTCTCCAGCTTTTTCCTGGTATGGATGTGACAAGCTCCTTCGCCGATGGTCAGGTTAATCAATACATGCCTTCGCTGCCGGAGGTTGTGCTCGGAGTGAGCGGAATTTCCATCGCCATGCTAATCACGGGTATTGGCATCAAGCTGCTGCCGTTCCTGCCGCGGGGCACGGTGCACGCGGCGCCAGCCAGCTAGGAGCCCCCGGCCATGACGGCATCGCCTCATCCCTTCGCCCGGTTCATCCAGATACTGGGGCGCGGAAAGTCGCTCACGCGGGCGCTGACGATGGCGGAGGCCAAGGAGGCCATGGCGCTTATCCTGTCCGGCGATGTGCTGCCGGAGCAGCTTGGCGCGTTCCTCATGCTGCTTCGCGTGAAGGAGGAGGCCCCCGAGGAGATCGCGGGCTTCGTGCAGGCCACGCGCGAGGCGATGGCGCTGCCGGCGCAACTGCCGAAGGTGGACCTCGACTGGTCCTCTTACGCGGGCAAGAGCAGGCAGTTGCCCTGGTTTATTCTGGCCGCGCTGCTGCTCGCGCGGAACGGCATGAGCGTGTTCATGCATGGCGGTGAAGGGCACACTCCGGGGCGCGTTTATACAAGCGAAGCTCTGTCGCGCCTCGGCATTCCAGTGGCTGGCAGCTTCGAGGAAGCCGCCGCGCATCTCGGGCAGCGGAATTTTGCGTATATGAAGCTGGAGCATGTGAGTCCGCGGCTTGGCCAGCTAATCAATATGCGCCCGGTTCTTGGCCTGCGCTCGCCGGTACACACCCTTTCGCGTATGCTCAACCCCTTTGCCGCGCCCGCGATGCTGCAAGCCGTCTTCCACCCCGGCTACATGGAAATCCACCAGAAGGCGGCGCATTTGCTTGGCCAGCCGCACATGGCCGTGTTCCGCGGCGAGGGCGGCGAGATCGAGCGGCGCCCCAATAAGCCTTGCGAGCTGCTGACGGTTCATGAAGGCGCCTTGGCGGAAGAGCGCTGGCCTGCCCTGCTGCCCGAGCCGCGCCAGGGCGCTGAGGAAGAATTGGATCTCGGCCGTCTCCCGGCGCTGTGGCGGGGCGAGATTACGGACGAGTACGGCGAGGCGGCGATCTGGGGCACGCTCGCCATCGCGCTCAAGACGATGGGCCACGCGGCAAGCCAGGAGGACGCGCAAATCCTCGCCGAGAATATGTGGGCGCAGCGCGACCGCGCTTGCCTGGATGCAGCGGCATAGGGCTTTGAGGTTGGTGAGAGGTGTGCGGCAAGTATCTGGCCTTGTAACCCCTCACCCCAGCCCTCTCCCAATGGGAGAGGGAGTCCGGGCGTGCCCGTTGTTCAGACGTACCCTCTCCCACGCCAAATCCGCTTGCGGATTTGGCCACTTTAAGTGGCAATCCCGGCAAGGCGAGATTGCTGAGAGGGACAGAGTGAGGGGTTACCAGCTTAGTATTAATTCCACCCTCGTAGCACGCCGCAACCTGCACCAAGGCCCAGCATGACACCGCGGCTTTTCCTATCGGCGGCGCACAAATCCTCCGGAAAGACCACGGTCTCGATTGGTCTTGCCGCGGCGTTCGCGGCGCGCGGGCTTGACGTTCAGACTTTCAAGAAAGGACCGGACTATATCGATCCGATGTGGCTTGCGCGCGCAAGCGGCCGGCCCTGCTTCAATCTCGACTTCAACACGCAGACGCACGCGGAAATCGTCCAGAGCGTCGCGTCGCGCCCGGCGGACGCGGACCTCGCTCTAATCGAGGGCAACAAAGGGCTGCATGACGGGGTCGACCTGGAGGGCTCGGACTCGAGTGCCGCGCTGGCCAAGCTTGCCGCCGCGCCCGTTGTGCTCGTGATCGACATACTCGGCATGACGCGCGGGGTTGCTCCGCTGGTCCTGGGCTATCAGGCCTTTGACCCGGAGGTAAAGATCGCGGGCATCATCCTGAATAAGGTCGGCGCCGCCCGGCAGGAAAGCAAAGCCCGCCAAGCCATCGAGCGATACACGGGCATCCCGGTGCTGGGCGCGCTGCCGCGCGATAGCGGCTTCACCATCGAGGAGCGGCATCTCGGCCTCATGACGCCGATGGAAACGCCAGCCTCCCGCGCGGCAATCGAACGGGTCCGCCAAGCAGTGGAAAGCGGCGTGAACCTCGATGGCCTGCTTGAAATCGCGGCCAAGGCCCCGCCGCTTCCGGCCAGCCCTGCCCTTCCCGCGGCTCCGGCTGGGCAGGACATCCGCATTGCAATCGCCCGCGACAGCGCCTTCGGCTTCTATTACAGCGACGACCTGGAAGCCTTCGAGCGCGCCGGCGCCAGGCTTTGCTTCTTCGACGTGCTGGCCGACAGCCAGCT
Source organism: Rhodomicrobiaceae bacterium (assembly GCA_050298295.1). Taxonomy (GTDB): domain Bacteria; phylum Pseudomonadota; class Alphaproteobacteria; order Rhizobiales; family Rhodomicrobiaceae; genus Rhodomicrobium. Next base: position 28,524 of record JBNKTW010000133.1, on the reverse strand, counting down.
TCCCGAGGCGCACGGCCTGTTCATCGGTGGCGGCTTCCCGGAAACCCAAGCCGCGCAGCTCGAAGCCAACTCTTCGCTGAGGGCCGATATCGCGCGGAAGATCCGCGCCGGGCTTCCGGCCTATGCCGAATGCGGCGGGATGATGTACCTCGCCCGCTCCATCCGCTGGGGCGATACCGCGCATGAGATGGCGGGCGTGATCCCGGCGGACGCCGTGATGCACACCAAGCCGCAGGGCCGGGGGCTTGCCGTGCTGGAAGAAACCGCCGGCGCGCTCTGGCCGGCGCCGCCGCCGGGGCCGATCCCCGCGCACGAGTTCCACTACGCAAGCCTCGAAAACCTCGATCCGTCCTTGCGCTTCGCCTACAAGGTAACGCGCGGTGCGGGGATCGGCGCGGGCCGCGACGGCATCGTGCTCGGCAATCTGCTTGCGAGCTTCTGCCATTTGCGTTCGACCGCCGCCAATCCTTGGGTTGACCGCTTCCTGAGCTTCGTTCGCGCCCAGGGCACCAGGATCACGCAAACCACTTAATCGGCCCCATAGTCCCAGATGTCGCGAAAACCAGATGGCGTAAGCTTGCCGCAAGGCTTTCGTCTTCCTGGAGTGCGCTCACGCCAGACGCAAAAAAAAACGGCGCACGCTGGTGCGCCGTTTTGCTGATCGCAGTTGGAGGGCTTCGATCAGATTTACCTGAGAGGCTCGTACCCGCTGCCGACATGGTAATTCAAGCCAAGCCGGACCGTGGAAACCGCGTAATCCTCGTCGACCCGGTCCGCAAAGAAGTTGTCCTTACCCAGGTTCAGGTATTGATACTCGGCCTTGACTGACCAAGCTGGGTTGAACTTGTGCTCGACGCCGCCACCAACAACATAGCCTGTTGCGTCTGTTTCCTTTGTAAATTTGGCGGGATTAGCGCATGTCAGCTGTGAGCCACCCGCTGCAGTGCAGGATGACTCATCGGTGATGTGGCCATAGGCCAAGCCGCCCGTCCCATACACAAGCGAGCTGCCAAAAGCGTAGCCAGCGCGTCCGCGCAAAGTGCCGAACCAGTCAAGGGTAGACTTATTCACTATTGTGAACAACGGATAGGCTGGCGGTTGAACAGTCGTCTTGCTGTCTGTGATGTTGGCAGCTTGGATGTCAGCCTCGACGCCCAGGACGATATTGCCGCGCTGCCAATTCAAACCGATCTGACCGCCGCCGAAGCCGCCTTCCGGGCTGAGACCTAACTCAGGGCCAGTCTTGTCGCCGATCTTGCTGGCATCCCAGCCATAGCCGCTGTTCACACCGATGTACACGCCGCTCCAGTTCACGCCATAGGAAGGAGCGTCCTTATAGCTCATGATGGCTGGCGCCTGGTTCAGATCGGCTGCGCTGGCGGCCGCTGTCAACGCAATCACGCTCGCGCCGGCCAGAATAACTCTACGAAACATGTTACCCCCTGATGTCACTTAACTTACGACGTCCGACAATTAGAGGATAACCTGGCCGGATTAAACCGATCACCGATTGAATCGTGAATCGATCACTGATTGTGTCGAGGTTTGGTAAATGACTGTTGCCGTTCTGCATCTGCGAGGCTGGGGCCGCCAGAACGGAAGTGAGAACATGCCTCGCAAAAGCCTGGCCGCGGGCCGGGACAGCCCCAATTCCATCAGAGGTGCCGACACTTATAGCCGCCATGAAATACAGCTGCTACACGCCGCTGCGGCGCCTGGTCAAGGCCAATATTCGCACGTCAAGGCGTGCGGCATTTGCGCTTTCGGATAGGATCTCGAAAATGCGCGGTTTGCGCCGATATATTAGCCGGGAAACAGGAGGCAGGCGGGACGCGCTGCGGCGCCGCTGACGGGTGCAAAGAGTAAAATGAGCGGACAGGCAGAGTTCTGGAACGAACGCTACAGCGGCGAGGACTTCTCCTTCGGCACGGAGCCGAACGCGTTCCTCGCGGCCCAGGCGCACCGGTTGAAAGCGGGTATGCGGGTGCTCGTGCCCGGCGACGGCGAAGGCCGCAATGGCGTTTGGCTGGCCCGGCAAGGTCTTGCCGTTGACACGGTGGACGCCTCGTCCGTTGGCGCCGCCAAGGCGCGGGCGCTGGCCAAGGAGCGCGGGGTTGCGCTCAACGCGCAGATCGCGGACCTCCTCGATTGGGATTGGCCGCGCGAGCGCTACGACATTGTGGCGGCTCTTTATATTCATTTCTTCGATGCGGACCGCCCGCGTATGCACCGCGCCATGCTGCACGCGCTGAAGCCCGGCGGCCTGATCGTCCTGGAAGCCTTCCGCATCGAACAGCTCGAATTCCAAAAGGCGCATAGCTCGGGCGGACCGCGCTCCGCCGGTATGCTCTGCTCCAGGGCCAAGCTTGAAGCCGATTTCGCAGGGGCCACAATCCTGCTGCTTGAAGAAGCCAATGTGGGACTCAACGAGGGCCGCCGCCACAAAGGCCCTGCGGCCGTCATTCGCGCGGTGGTGCAAAAGCCGGCATGATGGGACTATGAAGACGCTCAAGCTGCTTGTTTCTCCGGCCGCCCTTTGCATCTGGGCCCTTTGCATCTGCGTGGGGTTTTCCGTGGCGGGCTCGTACGCCAGCCGTTGGGTGACGTTCAGCGAGGGAACGGAATACGGCCACGCCAAGGCTGTTTTCCCGATCCATATGCAACGCAGGGACAAGGTCCTTTACAGCCGCCTCACTGTTCGCGCCAAGGAGGAGATGGCTGGGTTCCTGAAGGGCGCGGAACAGGCAGCCGCCGCCCGGCCGCAGGAAGGCGAAGCGCCGGCCTGGACACCCCATTCGCAAGCCGCCGGCTTTGTCGAACAGTTCCGGTCTCGCCAATATGTGAGCTATCTTAAGGTTACCAGCACCGTCCATGGCGATGGGCAGGCCGTGACGTCTTTCAGGACGGTGAATTTCGACAAGAAGGCTGAGCGCGAACTGACGCTAGACGATTTATTCGCCGGCGCGGCCAAGCGGTCCAAGGCGCTGGAGGCGCTCGCAGCCTATGCGCGTGGCGATTTGCGCGACCGCACCGGCGAGCAGGGCGAAGAGGAGAGCGACGCCCTTCTCGATCTGGCCAGGCCCGAGAGAGGCACCTATGAGCGCTTCACCTTGTGCCCTTCGACCAAGCGCGCCGCCGCTGCCGGCCTTACCATCCATTTCCCGCCCGCCACCTCCGGCCCCTACGCGGGCAGCAGCTTCCACGTCACCATTCCTTATACGGTCTTCGCCAAGTATCTGAAGCCCGAGATGAAATCGCTGTTCTCGGGCGAGCCAAGGCAGGCGCCGGTCGAGCTGGAGGACGCCGGCATCTAGCGGCAATACGTTGCAAGATCACGCGATAATGGCGCAGGGTTTCGTTTCAGCAGGGCTTTTGAAAGCGCAGTCAATACGGTACATATTGCCGGGGACGAAAGAGAGCTGATGGAACAAAGACCAAGCCAGGGCGCGCGCAGATTGTGAGAAATAGGGGCTAGTAGCTTGCTCCACCTAAAATGAATTGTTGCACCCGGTTACGAACACTGATTCCTGCCTTGCCAGGGAAATCTGGCGGGGGCAATACGTTAGCGCGATGGCGCTAGGCGCTGATTTGCAACGGCTTTTCAGCAAATCTGTGCAGGCATCCACACTCAAGTGGAATTGCGCCTTTCAAATCGGCTCAAGCTTATAATCCCTCGCCTTCAAGGCGAGGATTGTTCAGTTATCCATCCTGTATCTTCGCCTGCAGGGGCTGATACTCGATCACTTCATACGGCAAGCCGTTCACGGACAGGCTATCGAGGAAGGAGTCGGGATCGAGCTGCTCGACATTGTAAACGCCCGCGCCGGCCCATTTGCCCTGCATGACCATCATAGCCGCAACCATGGGTGGAACGCCGGCGGTGTACGAAACCGCTTGCGAGCCAACTTCCTTGAACGTCTCCGCGTGGTCGCATACGTTGTAGATAAACTTCGTGCTCTCCCGGCCGTCTTTGACGCCGGTGACGATGCAGCCGATGACCGTCTTACCGCTGTAGTTGGCGGCAAGCGAGGCCGGATCGGGCAGAAGCGCCTTGAGAAATTCCATCGGCACGATTTTTTGGCCCTGGAAATCGACCGGCTCGATGCTGTCGATGCCGATATTCCGCATCACGCGCAGATGTGTCAGGTAGTTTTCCGAGAATGTCATCCAAAAACGGATGCGCTCCAGCCCCGGAAGATGCTTGGCAAGCGATTCCAATTCTTCGTGGAAAAGCAGATAGCTCTCCTTCGGGCCGGCGACAGGGTAATCGAAGGTGAAGTGGATGCTGTCCTTGTCGAGAATAGCGGGGGTCTCCACCCACTTGCCATTCTCGAAGTGCCGGACCACCTGGGTTACTTCGCGAATGTTGAGTTCGGGGTTGAAGTTGGTCGCAAAGGCTTTTTCGTGGGAGCCCGCATTCGCGTCCACGATGTCAACAAAACGGATCGTGTCGAAATAGTGCTTCAGCGCATATGCGCAATAGGCATTGGTGACGCCAGGATCGAAACCGGCGCCCAGCACCGCCATGATGCCAGCATCCTTGTACCTGCCGTGAAACGCCCACTGCTGCTTGTACTCGAAATGCGCCTTGTCCTTGGACTCGTAGTTAGCGGTATCTATGTAAGGCACTTTCGCCGCCAAGCACGCCTCCATGATCACAAGGTCCTGATAGGGAAGCGCAACGTTGATGACCACTTCAGGCACCGTTTTCCCGATGAGAGCGGCCACTTGACTTACCTCGTCAGCGTCCACGATGTGCGTGGCGATATCCACGCCCGTGCGCTCCCCAATCGAGGCCTTGATGGCGTCTGGCTTTGCGATGGAGCGGCTTGCCAGGTGGATGTTCCTGAAAACATCCCTGTTCATGGCGCACTTATGAGCCGTTACGCTCCCGACGCCACCCGCGCCGATGATAAGTACCGTTCCGTCGGCCATGGAAGCACACTCCCCTGTGTGTTGCGAAAGTACTTAATAGAACAGCCCGATGGTAACGCTTCTTTTTTACGGTGTGATGACTGGCTGCCCGCAAGTTCTGCCCCCCTGACAAACACTCACTGCTATGGAAATAATAGCTATTCGCAAGCTACCTATACCTCTGCCGCCAGTTTTTAAGGCCGGGCGTTTGCGTTGCGTAAAGCCTGGAACACAGGGCTTGCGCCGGCAGCCTCATTTGCTGGGCGGCTTCCTCCCCGGCCAGTGGATGTCCAATGCTGAACAGCGGCGGTATTTGCCCCCCCTTGCCCACCATTACAAGAGAAAAGTTGCGGTTACGCGCAAAAAAGTTGCCGTCCCATGCCTGCCAAGGAATACACGGATTGGGTAAGGCTGGACGCCACCGCGAGTAACCGGTTTGGCGCCAACTTGTCCCGCCGCCTTACGCTGGCGCCGCTTGCTGCGCCGAAGACGCCGCCTCCGCACGCGGCGCCTGCCCTGCGATCATCACCCGGAGCATACTGTCGATTGTCTCGTCCTGCCGGACGTCATCCGGCCCCTGGGTCAGATATTGGTAAAGAGGCGGCACGATAAGCATGGCCTTGTCAAGCTGCGGGTCGTTGCCCGGCTTGTAGCCGCCGATCAGCCGGATATCGCGGGTTTCCTCGTATTTGGCGATCAGGCTTTTCAGCTCCCGCACGGCGGCGCGCTGCGGGGGTGTCCACACCCGCATCGCCAGCCTCGAAACGGACCCCAGAATGTCGATGGCGGGGAACCGGCCCTGATCCGCGATGGCCCGGTCGAGCACGATGTGCCCATCGAGAATGCCCCTTATCGTGTCAGCGATGGGATCGTTGTGGTCGTCGCCCTCCACGAGGACCGAAAACACGCCGGTGATCGATCCGCCCTTGGCATCGCAGCCGGCGCGCTCCAGAAGCTTCGGCAGTTCGGTAAAGACGCTCGGGGGAAAGCCCCTGGAAACCGGCGGTTCGCCCGCCGCAAGCGAAATCTCGCGGGCTGCCTGCGCATAGCGGGTGATCGAATCGAAAATCAGCAAAACCCGCTCGCCTTGATCCCGGAAATACTCGGCGGTCGAGAGCGCTGTTTTTGCGGCAAGCCGCCGCATCATCGGGCTTTCGTCGCTGGTCGATACGACGACAATCGCTTTACCCATGCCGCCGGCGAGCGCGTCCTCCACGAACTCCTTCACCTCACGGCCGCGTTCTCCGATGGCGGCGAAAACCGCCGTGTCGAATTTGTTTCCTTTCGCCAGCATCGACAGAAGCGTCGACTTGCCAACGCCCGAGCCGGCGAAAATGCCGATACGCTGTCCCGCGCAGAGGGGCGTGAACACGTCGATTGCCCGCGTGCCGGTCATGACGGGCACGTTTAGCCGCTCGCGATAGAAGGCAGGCGGCGGCGGCCGGTCGAGCGGCATACAGCAGGGGCCTTTTGTCAGTGGAGGCCCGCCATCCGCCGGCTGCGCCAGCGCGTCGATCACGCGCCCTTTCCAGGACACGTCCGGCCGCAGTTCCATGGCGGTTGTGATCCTGGCCCTGGCGCCGATAGCGGCCCGGACACGGTCCTCGAAGGTGCGCACCGAGATGGTCTCGAAGTCGACCCGGATGGTCTCGCCCATCTGCTCGCCCGTCTCGGTTTCGATTGCCACCCAATCACCCAGCTTGGCAAAGCGCGACAAGCCAGCAACGCAGACATGGCTGGCTGTCAACTCGGTTACGCTGCCCCATACCGAAAGCAGCGCACCGCTTGAGGCGTCTTCAAAGTCTGCCGCCAGTTTTTCGAGAGTACTCATCTACAACGCCCTTTAAGCAGGAAACAGGCGTCAGGTCGATGATCCGATCGTCTGGATCGCACTCTTGAAGGCTGTCTCGACGGATTGTATGGCGGCGCTGACGCCTTCGAACGCGCGCTGTGCGTACACCAGCCGGGTAACCTCCAGGATCGGATTGACGTTGGATTGCTCCACATAGCCCTGGATAACCCCGTTCGTATCGAAATCCACGACGGCTGTCCCCGGAATGCTGGACGCGAAGCCGCCTTCCACCCTGGTAAGCGTGGCCTCTTGCGGCAGGGAGTAAAGGCCAAGCGCTCCAATCAGCCTGCCACCCTGCTTGATCCCTCCATCCGCGCCGATAGCCGGCGGGCCGCCGGTGGGATCGAGCTGTATCTGCGCGCCGCCCGCATCCAGCAACGGCATGCCGGTCAGGGTAATGAGCGTGCCCCCGGCATCCATCTTCATCCGGCCGTCGCGGGTGTATACCGGCCCCTGCGGGGATGCGACGGAAAGCCATCCGTTTCCCCTCACAGCCACATTCAGCGGGTTGTCCGTCTTGGTAAGCCCGCCTGGCGTCTGCTTCACAATCTGGCCATTCGAGGTGACGAATGCGACCGGCTCGGCGCCCAAATCCGAGAGCACCGTATCAAACTTGGCCTCCGTGCCGCGATAGGCTGCCGTGTTCCCATTCGCCACGTTCTGCGCGATCACATCGACGCGCTGTTGAAGCGCAACCTGGGCCGATATTCCGACGTACAAGCTCGATTGCATTTCATCTCCCTGCCGGCGCTGCGGGCGGCCCGCCGAAAAGCTCTTCGACCGGCTCCCCGGCCCATGCCACGGGAAAAGCGGGCGGGTTTCTACGCGGCCGCCGCGGCAAGCGCCTTCTCGATCTTTTCTTTCAACACCGGCGCCGTGAACGGCTTCACCAGATACTCGTTCGCTCCGCACTTCTGCGCGGCAATGATGTTGTCCGGCCTCGATTCGGCGGTCACAAGTATGAATGGCGTTTTTGCGGTCGCCTCCGACGCCCTCACCTTTTGCAGCAACTCGAACCCTGTCATCGGTTCCATATTCCAATCGGAGATGATGAGGCCGTACTGGGTCTTTTGGATCATCCCCAAGGCCATCTCGCCGTTCGAAGCTTCATCGACGTCCTCGTAGCCGATTTGTTTGAGAAGCTTCCGGACGATGCGCACCATCGTGTTGTAATCGTCGACAACGAGAATCTTTAAGTTCGAGGCCATTGGCTTTTGAGCTCCTTGAATGCCCTTCGCTCCAAACGCGGGAAGTAATTGCACTCGCGCCGTTGCGTGGGAGGTTGTCTCAGTGAACTTGTGCGAGACTGTTTTCACCGGCCTTTGCGCGGCGCGGCGGCGTGCTATTGCGCCTTCGCAACTCACCTTCGCAGAATGCGGAGGCTTTGGGTGTCCAGGCACCGAAGCCGCTCTTCACGAGCCGGTCCAAGACCCTGCAAACATAGCGCTTTTGAGCTGGATTGTTGTTCTTTCCCGCATTGTAGCGGGCGACGGCCAGCGTCCAGCTTCCCTCGCGCTCTTTCAATTCGGCCAGGAACTTGGCGGCGTAATCGACATTGCGGCGAGGGTTGAGCATATCCGAAACCGAGGAAAAGCTGCCGCCGTGAAAGTAGTAATTGATCTGCATACAGCCCACGTCGATCAATTTCATCCCTGCGGCCCTGGCCGTGTGAAACCGTTCGATGGCTTGTTCCTTGTTGAGCGAATAGACAGTGGTTCCTTCTAGGTTAAGCGCGTAGGCATGAAGGTTTCCCTTGATGCCAGTCTCGGTCAAGCCAACGGCGTAAAGGATCCCAAGCGGAACCTTATACTTGCTCGCGGCCTGCGTCATTTCCCTCTCGCAAAGATTCGCCTCTTGAGCCTGCGCCAGCGGCATAACGCTAAACATAAAGAGACTTGTCGCGATCAGGCGTATCAGGGCGCCCATATCCCCCCTCCCTCTGCTCGTTACGGCCGCCAGGCTGATGCTGAGCCTCGCCCCCGGTTCCGGAGCCGCCGTCACCGGTTCCGCCGCCGTCCTGATTCGACGGGTTGAACGCGCCCTGACCGCCAGTCCCAGCCTGGGCCGCGTTTCCCGCCGGCGCCTGTTGCGGGGCGGTATGAACCGCGATGTTGCTCACGGTGTAGCCAGCCGATTGCAGAAGCGCGGTCAGGTCGCTGTCATGCCCCCGGAGAAGTTGCGCGGTGCCCGCTTCGCTTGCCTCGACGCGCACGCCGAGATGATTGGCCTTAAGGGATAGCTGAATGGCTACCTCGCCAAGGCCCTCCGGTTGCAAGGTGATGGTAATGGTTTTTAGCGGCTGGTAGCCCGCCGGTGCGGATGGACTGCCCGTCTGAGCCGCGGACTGGGCGGCGGCTGCCTCCGGCATCGCGGATTGGATTGCATTGAAAATCTGCTGCGCGGGCGGCGGCGCGGCCTGGCCTGTGACGGAAGCCGTCTGGCTGGCCACGGAAGCTACCGGAGCCGCGCCCGTTTCAGCAGAGGGCTGCGCCGCTGGCTTGACTGCTAGTTCTGGTGTCTGGATGCCGCCGCCAGAGCTGCCGGCGGGAGAGCCAGGGTTCCCGGTCCCGGCCGGCGCCGCTGGCTGGCCAGATTGACGCGCACCGGCTGCCGCCGGTTGCACGGCTGAAAGGTTCATGGACAAAGTGGAAGCTTTGCCGGACGCGCCTTCCTGCGCTGGTAGTTTTGCGGCCTGTTTCTCCGGAGCGAGATAGGTGCGCACGTCCGTGACGGTGAAGGCCTGCGCGGCCCCACCGGCCGCCAGTTTCGAAGGTGCGCCCACCGCGGACTGCGAGCCGCTTTCAGTATTGCCGGCAATGACCGCCACCGATGGCGTACCGTCAGCCAATATGGCCTGCACCTGCCCGCTCTTGCCGGGGGCTGGGATACCTTTATTTCCGGCTTCCGGCGCGAACCCGGATGCCGGTGGCATGGCCGCGCCGGGCTGCGGCAAAGCTTGGGCGTGCGGCATGGCTTGAACATTTGCACTGGCCTGGGAAGCCGCGCGCTCAGCGGCAGAACCACTACCGGCCATGCCTGCTGCGGCTGGAGCCTTTTCAGTGCTCCTGCCCAGCTCTGCCGCCGCCTGTGACGCCGCCATCTGAGGCGCCAACGCGGCTTGGATTTGCGCCGCGGGAACGGCAGCGCCGCCGCCTGCGCCAGCGTCTATTTGAATGCTTGCCGGGATGGCGTCCTGGGAGCCTTTGCCGCTGGCTTCCCCGGTCTTCCCGGTATCGGCGCTCTCTGTTTTGGCGCTCGCGCCCGCCGCAACCTGAACCTGAACGGCGCCGGGAGGGGTGCCAGACTCGTAGAAGGCGCGCGCCAGGAAAGCGAGATCGCTTGCTGGAAGCTGCGTGCGCCGGATTGCCGGAGAAGACTGCGCTTCCGCCTGTCCCGCCGCCTGTGCCGCGCCGGATGTACCGGAAGGCTGCCCGGCGTTTTCATTCGCGGGCGGTTGTTTTGCCTGCTGCCCATTGCCGGGAGACTGTGCTGGCCGCTGCGCCGCGCGGGCGGAGCCTTTGGGACCGTCTGGGCCCGCTTCTGGCGCGCTCGCGTTATTTAATCCCAGCAGGCGGGCGAAAGCCTCATCGTCTCCCGCCTGTTTCTGCGGAAGTTTGCCGGCGGGCGGCGCAGGCTGCGCTGCACCGGAGGAAGACGGAAGTTGTGGGGTCGGCACCATCACTGCGTACTATCCAGGGTTGCATCGGCAGCTGCGAGTACGCGCCTCGCGGCTTGTTCTGGGCCACTGACAGGGAAAGCGCGATTTCCCCTTGTTGGACGGAGAGCTGCGCTGCGCTGAAGTTCACTAGACAGCACAGGGGTTTTCTGAACCTTGCGGGTAATAGAAAGCGTGGTATCGAGCAGTGTCCGCTCGTTTCCGGTAAGCTTCGCGGGCTGAACGGAAGCCAGCGACGCCAATCCAGCTTTAAACTTGCCAGTGAAAAACTCCGCGGCGCCCGAATAAAGCAGCAGGCGCTGCTGGTCCCGGCTACCGGCCTCCGCCAGAGGCATGGCGGCTGCCGAGGCCATCCCCGCCAACTCAACCTTGCCAGTCAGGAGGGCTTGCCCGGCGATGGTGGTAAGAAAGCAAGACAGGCACCGGCCCCACCCTTCCGGCAAGGCGTACAGCAAGTCTTTCACGATGCGCGCGCCATCCTTGTTTCCAAAGTGGACGATGTAGTACACAACCTGCCCCTCGAAGCCAGCCAGGTAAGCCGACCTTGGAAAGCGGCGGAAATAGGCGGCTATCGCCGAGGAGAACCCGGCCGCATCGCTTGTCCTGGCCGCGAGAATGGCGCTCTGCCGCCAGGCGGCTTCTTCGACGAGCGTGCCGGGGAGCAGCAGCGCGGCGATATTCAAATAGTGGAACGCGCGCTTCGGGTCGGTCCGCACGGTAAGCAGCGCCTGGGCGAGAGCCAAATGCCCGCCGCGCCAGGGGTCCATGCCGGCCGCGTTGAAGCGGAGCAGTTTTGTTTCCGCCTCCAGTGTCTTCCCCTCGCCGTAAGCTAGCACGCCATCGAAGAATTTGTCCTCCATGCTGCCTGGAGCGAGCCCTTCCTTCCAATGCTTCAATATTCCGGCCTCGCCACCGCTTAGGACGTAGACCTCGGCCATCTCTCTCATCGCCTGGCTGTGGCTTCCGGACGCCGCGGCCTCCTTCAAAATCTTCAGGTACAACCCGCGGACCTGCGCCAGATTGGGCCCCTGGGCCAAGCCCTGGTTCGCGATCTCATCGAATTGCTGAGCGGCGGCACGGATTTGCTCCATCAGCGTCTCCTCCGCCGCGGCCGCAAACGCCGCCTGGAGCGGCAAACATAACGCCGCAAAGCCCGCGATTACCGTGCGCATCCAGTTCATCACGCCTCCGGGGCCTTGATGAGAATCTCGATGCGGCGGTTTTCCCCGGCATAGGGATCTCCCTTATTCTTAAGGCTGCGGTCCGCGTAACCTTCGAGCGCGAGAAACCGGCGGTCGTCGACCTTTCCCCTCAGCAGCATGTAGTAGGTCATGGTGGCGCGATTGACCGACAGGCGCCAGTTGCCGTAATTGTCTCCAGCGAACGGGCGTCCGTCCGTATGCCCTCTGATTACGATCCTGCCGGGATATTTCTTGATTAGCTTTCCGGCCTTTTCCAAAAAAACAACAAGTTGAGGAGAGGGTTCCGCCGAGGAAATCCTGAACATGTTGAACTTGGCATCGTCGGTCAGACTGATGAGAATGCCTTCGCTCGTTGCTTTCGTAGCAATATTCGGCCGGAACGAACGCGGGAGTGCGCCAATCAAATTGGCCAGTTCCTTTTCTAGCTGAGCAGCTTTTTTCTGCTCCTCCGCTTTTACCTGCTTTTCCTTCGATTGCTTTTTCGCTTGACCAGCTTCCCCCTTTGCATCCGTGCCCTTCTCCACCGGATGCGCGGAAGCTTCCATCCTATGAGCCGCCGCCGTTGCGCCTCCGATATCGCGAGCGGGCCCTTGGCGCTCGCCCGCGCCCGCGGTCCGGCTGACGATCTGGCTCATGATCGGGTCTGTGACGAATGGGTCGTGGGACGAGCCGCCTGCGTCAAGCATGTGCTGCTCGGACTTAGCCGCCATCGCGGCCATCGTTCCGTCCGCTTGCGAAGCGAGCTCCGTGAGCACACCGAAGGGGTTGCGGAAGAGATTTTCCTCGTCAGCCTTGCGCGCGGAATTGTCGGTGCTGGCGTTGGATTTCGCGGCTTGCTTCTTGCGCTCTTTTTCTGCCTCTTTTTGTTCCTCGGGCGTCTTTTCGGCCTCTTGCCCTTTCTTCTGATTCTCGTGAACGCCCTTGGTGGTGGGGAGATGATCGCTCAATTTCACTGGATTGAAATAGTTAGCTAATTGAATGATCTTTTCCTTGGAGGCGGAGTTGATGAGCCACATCACAAGGAAAAATGTCATCATCGCCGTCATGAAGTCGGCGTAAGCTATTTTCCAGACGCCTCCGTGATGAGCGGCTTCTTCCGGGTGCAGCTTCTTCTTAACGATAGGGGCAGCGTGCTTATTGTCCTTAGGGCTCAAGTTCCTGGACATGGCTATCTACCCGTATACGCTCTAGCCATTCACTTAACCTCGTCTCGATCACAGTCTTGTTCGCTATGACCGTTACTTCAGGCTTTTCCCCAGCCAGCACCGTTACGATCGCATTCGATGGGATGCTCTTGCGTAACTCGAACACCAGATCCGCAGGACCCGATATCTTAAGATGTATCGCATCTTCGGATGAAAGGAGTTTTTCGATTTCATGTGCAAGTTGAGCTAAAGCTTCGTCGACGAGTTTCCGTGCGGCCAAGGGGCCGAGTATGCGTGCAGCCGCGTTCGAGATGTCCGCCTTGATGTCCGCCGCAGCTTCCGCGATTTGCTGGGCCAGCCGGGCGCCTTCGGCCTCCGCCCAGACCTTTCGCGCATGTTCTATCCAGGCCTTGCACTCGTCTTCCTGGGCCGCCAGCTTGGCATCGCAGGAGGCTTTGACGTGCTCGATGCCCTCCCTGAACCCCTTCTGGTACCAGATTTCCGTGGTGGTCTGGATGTCCTCCGCAGTGGGGACGGCGGAAGCGCCCGTGATTTCGCGGTGCTTGCGCTCAAGGTAGGAGGTAAGGGGCACACCTGCCATGCTAGGTCTCTCTGATCCAATCTTTTAGAATCTCGACTGCCTGCTGCTCATTTTCGGTGAGTGCCTTTTCAACTTGCTTTATGAGCGACTGTTTTTTGGCGGCGGCGGCGGCGGCATGCACCTCGGCTGGCGCCTGCAATTGCGCCGCCGCGGCCTCCGGAGCCTCGATCGGGAGCGGCTTGGTTTCCGCTGCAAGCTTCGGCCCTGGCAGCTCAAATGGCGGCTGCCTGGCTTCAAGCATGATGCGTAGCGCCGGGCGCAAGCCCAGCGTAATGAAGATAACCGTCGAGAGAAGAATAGCGATTCCCACGGCGTAACTCCCTGCCTGACTGGCAATCTGTTCCATGATGGAAGGGGCGGGCACCGGCTCCAGCTCGGCCCCGGCCGCGAAATCGACGGCGGCCACCGTAACCCTATCGCCGCGCGCGGGGACAAGTCCCGCGGCTGAAGCCACAAGTTTCTCCACCGACTTGATCTGCTCTTCCACTGACATGCCTGAGTTCTTGTCCGCGGCGGCCGAAACAAGGTGCTTGCGATTAACCACAACCGCAATCGCTATATTTTCGATCCGGTATCCTTCGCTGACCGTGGCGGTGGTTTTTGAACTTACTTCAAAATTCGAGGTCTCCTCTTTTCGTTCCTGGCTCCGGCGCGACTGCTCCTGGGGCTTGGCGGCCGTAGTTTCGCCGCTGGGTATATTCTGCTCGACGCTGACGTTCCATTTGCCCGCCATATTCTGCGAGTTCTGGGTTTCCTTCACGCTTCTGCTTGAGCGCGCCACCTGCGAATCCGGATCGAAGGCCGTCTCGTTGATCTGCTTCTTGTCCAGGTTCAACCGCGTGGAAACGCTAGCCTCGAAATTGCCCAGCCCGAGGAACGGCGCCAGCGTCTTCCGGATATTTTCATCGATTCCCCGGCTAACCTGCTTTTCGAGCTCAAGCTTCTTTCCCGTTGAAAGCACGCCGCCTTCACTTTCGGCCGCCAGGATCGTTCCATCGGTGGTGAGCACGGACACATGCTCCGGCTTCAATCCCGGAACCGCGGAGGAGACGAGCTGGCGGATGGCGGCGGCGGAGGGCGTCTGCGTGCCATCGGGCCTGATGACAACCGAGGCGGTAGGCGTTTGCGGCGCCCGCCGGAAGGAACCGGAATCGCCAAGCACAAGGTGCACGCGTGCCGCCCTCACCCCCTTCATGGCTTGGATCGTCCGCGCTATCTCCCCTTCTAAGGCCCGGACCCGCGTCACGTTCTGCATGAACGACGTAAGGCCCATCGATCCTAGCTTGTCGAAAAGCTCGTAGCCCGCCGTGGTGCTGCTCGGCAGGCCTCTTTCCGCCAATATCGATCTCGCCATGGCGGTTTCCCCGCGCTTCACGAGTATCTTTGTGCCCTCCGCGTTCGCGTCGAAAGAGATGCCCGCATCATGCAGTACCGCCCCGATCCGGGCCACATCCGAAGCGGAAAGGCCGACATAGAGCACTTCGTAATCGGCCCTGCTGATATAATAGCTGCCAAAGCCGACGAATATGAATACGGCCAAGCCAACCGTGGCCAGCGCGGCGAGTCGCCGTGGCCCAAGCCCGCTCAGGTTTGACCAGAGCCGCTCCAGTTGATCGCCAGCTGCCATCCGTATCCCCGCAGCATCGAGAATCTGCCCCGGGATGTTTCGCGTGCCACCTTGTGCGGGGCAGGATATCCCCAGGCATGAAAACGCGCGCTCCCGCTTCGCCGGATGGCGCTGCGGCAACGCTCTGTCCAAATAAGTTGTTGATCTGGCTTGGCCAAACGGCTGCTACCCGATTCATTCCCTTCGCGGCCTGGGACCGCTTCTGCACAAGAAAAAAAAGTAGCGGTGACGGCATTGCCGGCGCCGCTACTATGATGACGGAGGGCCAGCTGGCCCTCCGCCTTTTAGCCGGGCTTACTGGAAGAGCCTCAGGATCGACTGGCTCGACTGGTTCGCGATCGACAGCGACTGGACGCCGAGCTGTTGCTGGACCTGCAGGGCCTGCAGCCTGGTAGAGGCGACGTTCAAGTCTGCATCCACCAGCGAGCCGATACCGTCATTGATCGAGCTCTGTAGCGAGGTCACGAAGGACGCCTGCGAAGAGATGCGCGACCGGGCCGTGCCAAGAGCCGAAGCCGAACTGGTCACACTCGAAATCGCCGCGTCGACCTGCTGCTGGAAGGCATTCAGCGTCGCTTGGTCGGCCGCGGAGTCGGTCAGGGCCGAAATGTCCAGGTTGTAGATGGACTTGCCCGTACCGGCTGCGCTGGATGTCACGGCGCCCACGGCGTCCGTGTAAGTGCCGACTGTGGCCGTGTCGGAAGTATCGAGGATACCGCCGGTCACACCCGTCAGACCGCTAACCGTGTATTTGTAATACTGGACAGCGGTCGCGTCGCCAGAGTCGGTGGCTTGAGCGACGTAGAACGTCATGCTGTCGCCATCCTTGGTCGACGCATACTTCGAAGCGGTCGACATGGCACCAGCCGAGTCGCCAGCTTCCAGGGTGGTCGCCCCGGATACTGCCTCAACAGTAACCGTCGTATTGGCGTTAGCGCCACTGCCAACGACTACCTGCGCCTTGATAACATCGGTGGCAGGCGTAGCGTCGTCCGTGGTATAGTGCAGGATTGTGAGCTGGCCGGTGCCGTCAACGCTGGTTACGGTGCTGTCCACGCCGGCGGCAACGCCTGCGGTGGCCGCGGCCATCGTGTCAGCGGTAGTGCCGAGGGTGGGGGTAACCGCCGGACCGCCTGAAAAGCCCGAATCGAAGAGGGCGGTATTCGCGACGTTAATCGCGATGGTGCCCACATTGATCTGGCCGCTGGCATCGCGCGAGAACGACGAGATGAACTCCTTCGACGCGTTATAGCCGCTGGCGGACGAGTCGATGGAGAGGAAGTTCTGCCCATTGAAGTTCGCCGATTGGGCGATATTCTTGAGCTGAGCTTGATCTTGGGTAATCGCCGCCTGGATCTTGGCCCTGTCGACGCCGGGGCTTGTGGCGCTGAGCAACTGCTGCTTGATGTCGCTCAACGTAGTGCTGATTTTCGAGAGCGCGCTGCTGGCGACGTCGAGAGACGAGCCACCCAGATTTAGCGCATCCGAAACGGTCGACAGCGCCGCGCTGTCACTGCGCAGAACCGTTGCGATCGAGAAGTAGGCTGCGTTATCGGCGGCGCTGCTGACGCGCAGGCCGGTCGAAATCTGGTTTTGAACGCCCTGAAGGTTCCGAACCGTGTTCTGGAGGTTCAACAATGCCGTGTTGGCGGCAATGTTTGTGAGGATACTGGTCATGGGATGTCCCTTTATACTCGGTACTTACGGGACATACCGGCCTTCATCCGGCATACAGGACCGGCTTCATGCCTGCGAACCGGTTTTAAGCCATAGTCCGCTCCTGTATACGTCTAGGAGGCGCCCAAAGTCTTGACGAAAGGTTAAACCGGGCTACCCTTTGTTCACGGTGATAAACAAGGTCTTAACAGGTCCGCCGCTTACATTTTCAATAACGGCTCAATAATTCTGGAGTGACACAATGATTCCGGCTCGCCTGCCCCTCTGGCCCGCCGCATCCGTGGCGCCTGCCCGCACTTGGCAAGGCAATCTATCGCGGCGCCATCATCGCGAGGCATAGGACGTACCGTGGCGATGCGGATGTTGGGATGATAGCACAACCTGCGGGAAGCCATGACGCAGATCGCCCTCATCGCGAGGCCACCTTGGCGGCCGTGGCGATCCAGGAAAAATGCGCCGCCGGATCTCGATTGCTTCGCTACGCTCGCGTTGACGGCGTGGATCACGCGCGTGGGCCGGAACTTCCGGCAGCTTCGGGCTCCCGTGCGGCCGCTGGCTCTCCGCCTTCCAGGCAAGCCTATTGGAAGAGCTTCAGGATCGACTGGCTCGACTGATTCGCAATCGACAGCGACTGGACGCCGAGCTGCTGCTGGACCTGCAAAGCCTTCAGCTTGGCGGACTCGACGCTCAGGTCTGCATCCACCTGCGGGCCGAGGCCGCCCTCCGCCTGGACCTGGGAGGAGGCCATGAAGGACGCCAGGGACGATAAGTCCGGCTCCCCTGCGCCAAGCGCGGCAAACATTGCCTGTTCCAGCTCAGAGCCGGCCGGGGGAGGGGCCGCCGGGTTTGATACAGACTTGTCCCCGCCTTCCGCAGGGCTGGATGCGCCAGCGCCATCGGCATCCGTTTTCTGTTTCTGAAGGTTCTGAGCCTTCACCAGAGCCGCGTAGGCGGCGGCGGTCGTAAGGATACTGGTCATAAGATGTCCCTGCTTTACTCATGAGGTATGAGACATACCGGCCTTAGCCCGGCACACAGGACCGGCATCATGCCTGCGAACCGGCCTAAGCCTTTGGCTCGCTCCTGTATGGTCTTCAAGAACAACCGAATTTCGTATCCAACTCGTTTACGCCGGTACCGGAGACGCAGCACCGGACCACCACGGCCGCGCTGGCGGCCAACGACTCAGCCTGAAGAAGCGGACGGCTCGCGTCCGGAAGCAAGCGTATGCAGCGAGGCTGACCTCAGACTTAATGAAACGATCTCACCAGCCCTCCTACCAACAGGTTCCAGCCATCGATGAGAATGAAGAACAGAACTTTGAAGGGCAGGGATACGATTGTAGGCGACAGCATCATCATGCCCATCGACATGGTGAGCGTTGCGGTAATGAGATCGATGACCAGGAACGGCAGCACAATCAGGAAACCGATCTCGAAACCGCGGCGCAATTCCGAAATCATGAATGCGGGAATCAGCAGCCGGAGCGGGGGCGCCTGCCCTGCGGTAACTTTCCCGCCCCGGCTCCGCTCCAGCTCGGCGAACAAGTCGAGGTCCTTCTGCCTGACATTCTGGGACATGAACTGCCGGAAAGGATCGGTAACGCGCTGAAAGGCTTCTTCCTCCTTAAGCTTGTTGTCCATGTACGGTTTGAGGCCAGTCTCCCAGGCCTTGTCGAACACCGGCGCCATGGTGAAGAGCGTCATGAATAGCGCTAGGCTGATGAGAATAATGTTCGATGGCGTCGTGGTCATCCCAAGACCCGTCCGCAGAAATGAAAACGCGACGATAAATCGCGTGAAGCATGTCACCATCACCAGGATGCCGGGCGCGACCGACAATACCGTAATCGCAAGAACTAGTTGAATGATCCGCGCGGAGGTTAGGTTGTTCGCCTCCTGAACGATCGTGTTGAAGCCGGATTGCTGGGCCGCGGCCGGGATTGCGGCCGATGCAAGGAGCAAAAATGAAACGAACAAGCCCATACCAAGCTTGGCAGCGGCTCCCGCAATTCCGCTTATGCTCATGACAAACCCCAAATTTCTTTAAAGATTACGGCAAACTACGTTCACTCGACGACAAAAGCCGTTAGAAGAAAATCGTGAATCCTCCCCCCTCCGAGCTCGATGGCCCGCTTTTTCAAATCCTGTTTCAGAAACTGAAAACCGGTTGGCCCTTGGATCTGGTCTAAGGAAACCGTGCGCAGGTAGGTCACAATATCGTCGCTAACCTTCGCCGCGAGATCGCCGGATTCCGGCGCGTCCGCATCGAGAACGATCGCCCCTTGCAAGCGTACAAAGGTATCCGGCGGGCTGCTGAGATTTGTAATGACTGGCGCTAGGGCCTTGGCCACGCGCGCGGGCGCTTTGGCCTCTTGCGCCGCTGACGGGGCGGCTGTTCCCGCTTCGGGCTGTTTCAGGAAAAAGGCGCCCAAGCCAAAGCCGCCGCCGATTGCCGCCACCGTGCCGATGACCAGCCCGATAACCGCACTCTTGGAGTTTTCCCCTTCCGCCATACCGCCAGCCCCAGCCTCAGCCCGCGCCGTTAAAATGGGCTGTACACGTCGAACAGGCGCTGGCCCCAGCTCGGCGACTGCATCTCCATGACGCGGCCGCGCCCGCCATAGAGTATCCGGGCCTCCGCGATTTTTTCGTAGGAGATGCTGTTGTCCGTGGCGATATCGCGGGGCCTGATGATGCCGGAAACGCGCAACTCGCGGACCTCCTTGTTCACAAGCACTTCCTGCCGCCCGTTGACCACGAGGTTGCCGTTGGGCATGACGGCGGTAACGACGGCGCCGATCAGCATGTCGATGCTCTCGGAGCGCGTCAGCGTTCCCGTTCCTTCGGATTTCGTGTGGGTTTCCATTTTTGGGTCCGCCTGCCCCTGGCTTTGGACATTCATGCCGCTTGGAGACCAGCTCAAGTTCGCGGTGTTGGTCAGGTTGATCTCGCGGTTTGCGTCGCGTTTGGTGTTCGTGATGTTGTTGAGCGAGGCCTGATCCTTAATGGAGATCCGGACGGTCACGACATCACCGACCCTGCTCGCCCTGGGGTCCTTGAATAGATCCGCGCCGGTGTCCTGCCAGAGCGAGGCGTGCGACGTATAGGCAATCGGGGTGGCCTGCATGTTTTTGATCTTCACTTGGTCTTGCGTAAGCCCGGCTCCCACCGGCGACAATTTTGGCCCCATCGCCATCTCCGCCACGGTCTGGAAACAGCCGCCAAGCAAAACCGTGATCGCACCCGCCGCAAGGACTTCCCTCATCATGGTTTCTTCTCCGCGGGTTAAGACTGTGGAACTTCTTGTCCGGCGCCGGCCACAGGTACCGGGGGCGTTTCGGGGGGCGCCCCTTTCTCCGGCCGCCTCGCCGAGCCGACCATGACGGAGATCAGCCGGGAAGCCTTGGCGGTGTTCATTTGATCGAGAATGGCGCTGGAAACTCTGGGGTTGAGTTTCAACAATAGTGCCGCCGCCGCGGCCTCGTCGATCCGGGCGAGCTGCTCCGCCGCGGCATCGGGCTTCATCTTTTTGAGCAGCGCAAGAAGGCTCTTATCGGCCATCTTGATGAAGTCGTCGCGCATTTGCATCCAGCGCCGGTCCTCGGCGATTTTGGCTTCCAGCGCCGCCGTGCGTTTCTTCAGCTCGCCCTCCAGCCGCTGAAGCTCCGATTTTTGATACAGGAAACGCGCATCCAGCGCCGTGTCCTCGATATTCTTGCAGTAAGCCTTGATTTCGGGTGTCTCAGCCGCGGCAGACGGCTTTGCCTCCGAGGGCTTCGGAGCCGGTGGCTTGGATTCCTCGGAGGGACCGGCGACGGCCGTGCTCCAGGGAAGGCTGGCCTTGCTTCCTGGTTTGAGATAATCCTTGTAGCGGGCGACCTGCTCAGGTTTCCAGCCCCAGCGTGGCATCACCTGCGTCCGGAAGGGGGTCTGCGCCTGAACCGCGCACGCACAGCAGGCGGCCAGAAGCATGGTGATCAGATTAATGCGGCCCCAGTTTTTCATTGTACGACGAGCTCCGCCTGCAGGGCGCCCGCGGTCTTGATCGTCTGCAGGATCGTTATGATATCTTGCGGCTTGAGCCCCATCCTGTTCAGGCCGGCGACAAGGGTTTGAAGGCTGTCTCCCTCAACCATGTTCAGTGCGCCACCCGCCTGATCCGCGCTGATCGCCGTGCGCGGCTGCACCGCTGTTCTCCCACGGGAGAACGGCAGGGGCTGCACGACTTTCGGCGTTTCCGTCACCCGCACCGTGATGTTGCCGTGGGCGACCGCGACGGGAGTAATCTGAACGTCGTGACCTATGACGACCGTGCCGGTTTTCTCGTCGATGACGATCTTCGCGGGCGTGTCTGGCTCGACCGCCAGCTCGCCGATTTCGCTCAGGAACTGGGCGGCGTCCAGATGCGGCGGCCTCAGCAGGGCGATGGAGCGGTGATCCGCCGCGCGCGCCGCGTAGCCATTGTAGCGATCCATCGTGTAGATGTTGATCACATCCGCCGTGCGCGCCGCGGTTGCGAAATCGGGGTTTAGAAGCTCAAGCGTAAAGGTCTTCTCGCTTTCGAGATTGTTGGGGAGCCTCCGTTCGACCAGGGCGCCGTTGGCGATGCGGCCCGCGGTCGGCACGCCCTGCGTCAGCTTCTGCGCCTGGCCGGTGGCGACGAAACCGGAGATGCTCACAGGCCCCTGCGCGGCGGCGTAAATGACGTTGTCGGCGCCGGAAAGCGGTGTGAGCATCAGCGTTCCGCCGGAAAGCGATGTCGCGTTGCCGAGCGACGAAACCACGACGTCGATGCGTGCGCCTTGGTTGGCGAAGGGCGGAAGTTCCGCGGTTACGATGACGGCGGCGGCGTTCTTCGTTTGAATGGGATTACCCGCGTTGGCGGGACTGTTGCGGACGTTGATCCCCATGCGGTCGAGCATGGACTGGATAGACTGGCTGGTGAACGGCGAGCCTCTCAGCGTATCGCCAGTCCCGTTGAGCCCCACGACAATGCCGTAGCCCACGAGCTGGTTCGGCCTGACATTCTTCACGGCCGAAATATCCTTGATCCGCGTCGCGGCTGCAGCCGGAGCGGCAAGGAGTATCGCGATCATGAGGCCCCTGATCATCATTGAGCCCGCAAGCTGCCGTCCGCCTGAACGATGCCGTGTACAACGGTTCCCGAATCAGGATTGCGCGCGCTGATGTATTCGCCGGAGCTTCCCGATTCCAGCGCCACCGCGATGCCGGTGATCGTGATCTTCCCGGAATGGAATGTCAGCGGGACGGTCTTGCCCTGCCGGATCACGAAGGGCTCGCGCAAGGCATTTACGGGGATCACCCGGCCCGGCAGCAGCGTCCGCCGCGCAACCTTGCCAACCATGCTTTCCTTGCTGGTGACGATGCCCATGGGCTGCGAGCGGCTCCCGGCCGGCTTAAGGACGATCATCTCCGGGGTTATGACGTCGCCGGGATAGGCCGCCGTCCTGAGGACCGGGTAAACCGCGCCGCCGCCCGCGTCACTGGCAAGCGCGCCCGGCGGAAAGCAAAGCGCCGCTACCGCACCCAGCCGGAACAGTGTCCTATACATCTTCGCCTCCCCGCCTTAGAGAGTGCCCTTGGTAATAGTCTGGTACATCTCATCCGCAGCGGTTATGACCTTCGAATTCAGCTCATAGTTCCGCTGTGCGGTGATCAGGGTTGTGATTTCCTTCACCGGATCGACGTTCGACTGTTCGAGATATTTCTGAATGGTGGTTGCATAGCCGGGGTCGCCGGGATTCCCTGTTTGCGCGGCCCCGGAAGCGTCAGTGATCTGATAGAGATTGTTGCCGATCGCCTGCATCCCGGCGTCGTTGGGGAACACCGCAAGCTGGATTTGCCCGACTTGTGTATATGTGCCGGGAGGATTTCCCTGGTCGACGTAGACAGCCCCCGTCGTATTGATTTGAACGTCGATTACGGTTGTGGGGAAGGTGATATTGGGTGTGAGCGGATAGCCCAGCATCGTTACGAGCTGGCCGGTTGAATTCAGGCCGAAATTTCCCGCGCGCGTGTAAAGCGTCTGGCCGTTCGGCCCCTGAACCTGAAACCAGCCGCGCCCTTGCAGCGCCAGATTGTACATATCGCCCGTCTGTTGAAGGGGGCCTTGCGTGTTCAGCGTCTGGATCGCGACGGTCTGCACGCCGAGCCCAGCCTGCCCGCTTTGCGGGACCTGCCCGGTCGTGGCGGTTCCTTGGAAGGGGACGCCGGCCATCCGCTCGGTCATGTAGAGGAGGTCGGCGAATTGCGCCTGCGAACCTTTGAAGCCGGAAGTGTTGGAGTTGGCGATGTTGTTGGCGATCACATCGACATTGGTCGTCTGCGCCTGCATACCGGTCGCGGCGGTGTTCAGTGAAACTGCGAGCATGTCTTCCTCCCGTTAGATCGGCATCTGCGTGAGGGTTTGATAGGTGGAAATCACCTTGTCGCGGATGGCCAGGGCCGTTTGCAGCGAGGTCTGCGCCTGAATGACGGCCTGGGCCACCTCCTGGACCGGCGCCTGCCCTTGCATCCCCTTGATGGCCATTTCCTCGCCTGTCCTGATGTCCGAGGCGGCTTGCTTGGCCATGTCCGCCAGGACGCTCGAAAAGTCGGGAACGCCCGCAGCTTCCGCTCCCTGTGCGGCAGGCCTGGTTGGTATAGAATTGCCTGCAAGCGGCAAACCGGAGAGTGGAGAGAGAGATGTTACTGTCATCAGGTTGTCTTCATCAGGTCTATTGTTAAATTCGCAAGGTCGCGCGCCTGCTTGATAACTTGAACATTGGCGTTATACGAATTGACGCCTTCCCGGATGTCGGCCAGCTCTATCAGCATGTCGACATTGGGAAACTTGACGAATCCGTCCTTGTCGGCGGCCGGATGACCGGGGCGCCTCTCCATCCGGTAGGGCGAGGTGTCCAGTTCCTCGCCGCTGGCCGTAACGACGTTCACCCCCGCAGCCTCATCGAGGCGCGACTCGAAGGTGATGACTTTCCGCGTGTAAGGATCGGCGCCGGGCGTATTGCCGGTTGAATCGGCGTTGGCGAGATTTTCGCTGGCAACGCGTATGCGCTGCGACTGCGCAGCAAGCCCTGAGTTGGCGATAGCGAACGAGGCCGCGAGATTGTCTACCATGGCGCCTACCCTTTCGCCGACTGCATGATCATGCTCGTGAAGGCCTTCACAATGGAGGTGTTCAGCGAGTAGGCACGGTAGATCTCGTTGCCTTTCGCCATCTCCGCTTCTTCGCTGACATCGTTGCCGGAATAATAGACCTCGGCGCCATCCGTATTCTCGGCGGCGGACGCGGCGGGCGCGTTTTCGGCGGCCAGCGTGAAATGCTTGGGGGATGTTGCCGCCAGCGGCAGCGAAGCCTGCTGCATAACCGACTCGAACGGCTTCAAGTCGGCGGCCTTATAGCCCGGCGTGTTCGCGTTCGCCACGTTCTGGGCGACCACCCTTTGCCTCGCAAGGAGCCACGACGCTTGCCGCGCCGCGACGCCAAAAACATCATTCGCGATCATATCAGCATCCATCTGCTGAGGGGTTTACGCACAACCCGCGCAACTTGGCCGGTGTCTATGCGGTTCGTCTTGCGCGGGGCTTATGCGCTTAGTTGAGCCTGCCCGGCGGCGGCTCGCCATTGCCCGGCCCTCCCCCCGGCCGCTGCTTTTTGCTCAGGAAAATGATGATCTCGGCGACGGCCTTGTAGAATTCGGGCGGGATCTGCTGATCCACTTCCGTGACGTCATAGAGCGTCCTGGCCAGGAGCCTGTCCTCCACGACGGGTATATTATGCCGTTCGGCGATTTCGCGTATTTTCAGCGCGAACGCGTCCACGCCCTTGGCCATGACCCTGGGAGCCGAATCTTCGCCCCTCACGTAGCGGAGCGCGACCGAGTAGTGCGTGGGGTTGGCAATAACCAGCGTCGCCTGGGGGACGCTCAGCATCATGCGGCGCTTGATGCGCGCGCGGGCGATGGCGCGGAGCCGGGCTTTAAAGGCGAGATCGCCTTCGGTTTGCTTGATTTCGTCCTTCACCTCCTGCTTGGTCATCCTCAGTTGCACAATCCACTGGTGACGGGCCACGAAGATGTCCGCCGCGGCGATCACCACGGCGAGCAGCGCACTCATGAAGATGATTCGGCTGGCCAGATTTCCAATTATCTCCGGGATGGCGTCCGGGGTGGCGTGGAGGGCGTGGAAGCCCGAGGCGATGCCGCCAAGGCCCCAAAGGCCGGCGAGCCCCACCAGCACAATCTTGGCCACGCCCTTCAGGAGTTCGGCGAGGCCTTGGAGGTTGAAAAGCCGGTCGAATCCGGCGCCTGGGGAGATACGGGACAAATCCGGGGTGATGCGGTCAACCATGAACCGCGGCGTGTTCTGAAAGACCGAGGCCGCGATCCCCGCCGTGACGATCACGCCCGTGAAGATGATGATCAAGCCGGCAACCGCCAGCATCACCGCTTGCAGCAGCAGAACGGCGTCCGCGCCATTTTCCAGCCGGTAGCCGCCTGGGTTTTCGATGAAGAGCGCGAGCCGCTTCAAGGTGTTGCCCAAGAGGGTGGGCGCAATGGTGGCTGCCATTAAAGCAGCCGCGAGGAGAACCGCCGCGGAACCAACCTCTCTCGAAAAAGGCCCCCCCTTCTTTTCAAGAGTGTCCGTGCGCCGTTTCTCGGTTGGCTCTTCGGTTTTACTTTCTTTGTCGGTATCGTCGGCCAAGGATTCTGTAACCCGCTAACTCAAACGGGAAGCTTGGCGTTATCGACCATTTCGGTAAGCGTCACGCCAAAGCGCGATCCGTCCTCGTCCAAAACCACAATCTCGCCCTTGGCGATGATTCTGTTGTTGACCATGACGTCCACCGGCTCGCCAACCCTGCGATCCAATGGAATGACCGCGCCGCGTCCCAGTTTCGTCAATTGATGAATTGGCATGGATGCCGAGCCGAGCAGAACCCTGAGGTTAACAGGGATGCGCAGCACGATATCCATGTTGCTGCTGCTCTGCTGACCACCCGCGGCGGCCGTTTCGCCCAGCTTGGCGGACTTTGGGCTGTCGGGCGCGTCTTCGAAGAGTGGGTGTTCGCTGTTCGGTTGCATGCGCTGTTCTTTCGAGATGCTGGAACCTGGATTTGGCCCGTTGCAGATTTCAAGTCTCAAGCGGCCTCTTTGCGGCCGCCGCCTCCATCGTTTGCCCCGCTAAGGTTCGCCTCCATCTCGTCGATGCTCGGCCTTTCGTATGCGGAAATCATCTTGCGGCCATGCTCCACGGCAACCGTCGCCATCGCGCCGTTCATGAACGCGAGAATTGCCTGCTTGACCAATAGGTAGAGCCGGAGCTGCTTTTCTCTCACGATCTTCATTTTCGCCGCGATGGGCGAAACCAGCGCATAAGAAAACAGGATGCCGGAAAACGTGCCGACCATCGCGGAGCCGATAAGCTCGCCCAGCACCTCCGGCGGCTGATCAAGCGCGGCCATCGCCTTGATCACGCCGAGAACCGCCGCGACGATGCCAAGAGCGGGGAAAGCCTCCGAAATCGTCACCAGCGCATGGTACGATTTAAGGGAGTCATGCCTCACCGTCTGAATCTCCTCATCCATCAAGGATTCAATCTCGTCGGGACGTGCATGTCCCATGATGTACAGACGGAAATAATCACAAATAAATTGGGTCAAGTCCTTGTTGTTCAGAATCGCGGGAAACTTGGCAAAGATCGGCGATTCCTGCGGCTTTTCAATATGAACTTCGACTTCGTTCTTCGGCTTGGCCTTAAGCTCGCGCATCATGGAATACAACAGCCCAAGCACCGCGAGATACTCACTCTCCTTCGGCTCCGCGTTTCTTACGGCCTCAACGATTCCCTTACCTGCGTCCTTAATTACTTTTGCAGAGTTGCCGACGATAAAAGTTCCGGTCGCGGCGCCGCAGATGATAAGGTACTCCGCTGGCTGCCAGATCACGCCGACATGGCCACCCATGCTCATAAACCCGCCAAGCATACAGCCCAGCGTGACCATGAGCCCCAGGAAAATCGTCACAACTCCCTCCTCCCGCAGGATTCAGCTACTGGGCCTAGCTTGCACGAAGCTGATTGCGAAAAGCAGAAGACCTCCGTTCAAGTTTTAACATTCGGATAAGATCCGGCCTTCCTTTTTTCCGATAAGGTTAGGAAACCGGTGTGGCGCAAGGCCCGCTCACGGCAAATGCGCGATATTGCCGCTGCCGGAATATGCTTGCCTTAACGTGCCAGGCACAGGCCAAGGCCTTGTGCTGGGCGGTACGTTTCGGATTATTCGCCCATACTGGAGGAAGAGGCGCGATGGTGCGGAGCTTCAGCCGGGTATTGAACGACCTTGGCGGCGCGGAGGAAACCTGGGAAAGCGCTTTGGGCGAGCCGCAATTTCGCGTTTCAGCGCGCGCCGGCTCGATCGTGGCTTCGCTTGGTCCCCTGAAAAAAAAAGAGCCCCGGCGGCAATCCCCGCATTATGAGGCCGCGCCGGATGAACCGCCCCAGCCTGAGCCGCAGCTCTCGCTGCCGGATTTGGAAAGACAGGTTGGAAAGGCCGCCTCGATGGAGGAGCTTTGCCGGCTGAGACGCCAGTTTGCGCGGGCGAGCCATCCGGACTGCTGCGGCGATTCGTCCGCCGCATCCGAGATGGCGGTGGCGAACCGGCTTATAGACGACGCTATTGCCGCGCTGCGCGGGCGTCGGCCCGCGCGCTAGTACAAACCGCAGGAAGTTCTGACCTACTCTGGATGAAAGCCGCCGTCATTAACCACGGCGGCATTTTACGCGTTCTTCCAGCGGGAGAATGAACGGTTCATTTCATGCAGGTAACCATGACCGGTTTCTACGGACATAGAAACCGTTTGTTCACGCGAGCGATCTCCCGGCGTCTCTGCGGGGACGGAAACACCGGGAAAAAAGGAAAAGCTCCAGCGGCAGGCCGGAGCCGCAACTGCCATAAAATGGCAGGCGCGTTGAGACATGGTTCTTGTACAAGATCCCCGCTATTCCCTGAACACCCCGTAGTAATAAGCGCCTTCAATTACCCCGCTGGTGTAGTATCCGCTCAATCCTTTGAAATCCCCTTTCGCATAATACACCTTCAGGTCCGGATCGTCCTGTTGCGCCTTCTTGACATTGGCCACGAGCTGGTCGTCGGCATTCTTAACCAGCACTCCGGCGAAACCGGCTGTCAGAGGGAAGATATCGTTGCCGCTATCACCGCAAAAAACGACCTCCTTGCGATCCGCGCTGAATTCTTTCGCAACATATTCCAAGGCGGTCTGTTTCGTCGCGCTTTGGGGAAGGAAATCGAGCAGCCCCTTTCCGTCCTGGGAATCGAAACTATACACGGCGACTTCGTCGAATTTGCCCTTTACTCGATCATCAACGGCTCTCAATATTTCATACTTTTTACCGTGATCGGCGTAATAACTTTGTTTGAACGGGTTCAGGTGCTCTTTTTCTTGTTCGCGCAATCCTGCGACGCCAGCCACGGCCTCCCGGACCGCGCCGGCATCCCATCGCGGGCTCATGCGCTCGACATGGGCCGCCCATCCATCGTTGAACGACCACGAACCGTCCCGGTATTTTCTAATGGTCGTACCAACGTCGCCGCACAGGATATCCGGATAGCGGACGCCGTATTGAGCGATGGCCTTCTCCGTCAAGTCCAGATTGCGTCCCGTCACGTAAACCACCAAGGTGTCGTGCTGACGCGTCAACTCGTTGAACATCGCGATCGCGTCAGGGTCCGCAGGCCAATGGCCGTTCGGAAGCAGTGTACGATCCAGGTCTGTAGCTAGAATTCTCAT
>JBNKTW010000132.1:0-9909 GCA_050298295.1 Rhodomicrobiaceae bacterium | reverse complement strand
GCCGCCGAATTCGCCATTGATGGCGCTTTAATTGAATACCACCTCTTCAGGGTGCGTCTTGCCGATTTGCGGCGCTGCGTTCTCGCCAAGAGTCTTCAAAATTTGTTGCAGCTGCATCGCGAAACTAGCGTATATTTCCTGCTCGATCTCTTCGGCGGTGAATGCATTCTCATCGTAAAGGATGTTCAATCGCAGCTTGCCGCGAAAACCAGAAAACAAGAAAAAGATCCGGGCTGGTGGGAACAGCTGCGAAAAGCTCGTGTACGACACAATTTTCGCGTCACCAAAGTCGGGAATGTCGAACTTGACCTGGCCGGGGTTGCTTATAACAATATTACTCTTTGCAATAAAACGGGTTACAAGCTGCGTGGCCAATTTCTTCGGCGAAAGAGCGCCGGTAATCGTATATATATTTTGACGGAATAGCTCGCGGAGAATGCCACCCTTTTTGAAATACGCGATTTCGTCGCGAATGGCTCCTAGCATCCCCATGTCGTCGCCGCCCATTTCGTAATACGAGGTGAATGGCACAACGAAGCAGTCATATACGTTTGTTAGGTCCTCCTGCGCAAACGGCACCAGTGAAAACATATCCGAGACGCGAATAATTGGCGTAGCTTTATTGCGTCGCGCGTTATACGTCTCAACGCTGCGCAAAACAGAGAGGACTAGAGCCGGGTGTATCGTGAAGCCTTTCGGTTTCAAGCGTGACTTCATATTCTCGATTAAAACTTCGTCGAGTTCTTTGGTCAGGACCCTAGTGGCCCCTCTCTTCCTGCTTTTACGGCCACGCGGAGCAATTGCAATTCCGCTTTGCGGCCGGAAAGCGTCAACAACGATGTTGGCGAGCGCGGACAAGTACATCTGCAGCGTTTTAGAGAATGACAAATCCCCCGCGAACAGTGCCGTCGAGTCTAGCGAATAGCCTTGCGATACGTCCATTTCTTGCCGTGAGATCGGCTTGCTCTTTGAAAGCTGGTCGTAGATGTGCGCGAGTTCGGCCATCAACAAATCCGAGGAACGCGCGTCCGCAAGAATGTGGTTTGGCACTAACTGTACGTAACAATGCTTCGGTGTTTGCAGATAATAAGCACGAAGATGGCGCTCCTTGAATAAACTAAAAGGGCGTTGCCAGGCATTATCGCAGAGCCTATCGAGAATCTCGCCTTTTTCCGCCGATTCCATCGCTTGGCATTGGAGCTTGATGGCGCCTAACTGCGGATCTGTGCGCCATTCGTACCCGAGTAGCGTCTTGGCTAAGCGGCAATTCAATAGCGGATGCCGGGCGACGAGAATTTCTAAAGCCCTCTGCAGGACGCCTGTATCGAGGGGCTTATCAAGCTCGAAATACATGCAAGAAGTTCCGTTGACTACATAGTTCAAAAATATGAATGTCTTATTTAAGATCGACGCACATTTGTTCATGACACACCCCCGATTAATTAACGCGTTAATCCTGGCCGCCACTCTCAAAAAAGATGCAGACGTCACATGGTTAAATGCCGGCATCGCACAACGAACCCTTCTGCCTACCTAAAGAATGGGTGCGCGTTCCCATTTAGTCTGCTTTCAATGTCTTTGCGCAACCACGACTTGTCCACCTTCTCTGCAACTGTAAGCGGCATTTTGCCTATAAATTCAATGCGCTCTGGCAGTTGAAGTACGGCAGCTTTCCGTTCTTTTAGGAATTCAATAACCTCTTTCTCTGTTAGCCTTATATTTGGTTTTAATTCGATGTAAGCGCACGCGCGCTCACCCATGATCGGATCTGGCATGGGCACTACCGCAACTGCAGCCACGTGAGGGTGAAGATTGATAAGGGTTTCGATATCCGCAGCGCTGATGCTTTCTCCGCCGCGTTTGATTATGTCCTTACGTCTTTCAATGATCGTAATGTAGCCGTCCTCCCTAATACGTGCTATGTCACCGGTTCTAAAAAAACCTTCGCTGTCGAACGCAGCGGCGTTCATTTCTGGATTATTATGATAGCCGGAGAAAATGCCAGGCCCCTTTACGAGAAGTTCGCCAGCATTGTTTGGTGGCAGTTCCTGACCATTTGGATCGACCACCTTATATGTATCGTATGGACAGGTCGGTCTACCTACGGTGCTGCAAACTGTCTCGAAATCGTCGCCGCTACGGGTAATGGTGGTCATGCCCTCGGTCCCGCCGTAACCACTGTACAAGCGAACCCCAAGCCGTTTCATATACCCCTCGGCCATGCCGCGGTGGCTTGCGCCGCCCCCAACATGGACTTTCCTCAAGGAACTCAGATCGAACCGGTCCGGCTTTTCATGTTGCAAAATTCTTTGAGCAAGAGTTGGAACGCACACGATTGCGGTAACTCCTTCGCGCTCAATCGTTTCGCATATGTCATCTGCCTTCCGGGATTCCTGAAAAACCAATTTTCCTGTTGTAACGATGCTCCCAAGAAGACCTTTAGTAAAGGAAAGGTCGTGTCCGATCGGACCAATGATCATGTTAATGTCTTCACAATGCAGATCCCAAGACGCCGAGCAATACGCTACACCTAACAGTAAACTTTCATGGGTTCTGGGAACGACTTTTAGTTCGCCTGAGGTGCCGCCAGTGGGTGCCATGTGGGCGATGTCATGAGAATTCGGCTTGCCTTGGGCTAAGTGAAAAAGGTTGTCTCCTGTAACCGCGCTTTCTTCCAGCAATTCTTCAAGGCTCACGGCGCCATGCCGATCAATCTTGCCGCGAACTGTGATGACGTGTTTAACCTCCGGATGAGCATCTACAACATCCGCGATAATGGGAGCAAAATCAGCGTTCCCTGTTTGCTTGGGCGCAATCCACGCTGTGGCGCCAGTAAGACTAAGTAAGCGGCTGATTTCGAAGGGTCGGTAACGTTCGATTAATAGTACAGTTATGGCGCCGATTTTCTGACATGCGAAATAAGGTATGACGAATTCTGGCCAGTTAGGCAGCTGGATCAGGACGCGGTCAGAAGGCCGTATGCCTAAACGTAATAATTGAAAAGCCAGTCTATCAGCAAATGTACGCGCTTGCGCATAGGTGTAGCGTTTCGTTGTACCAATAAACGCTTCTCTGTTTGGCTGAATAAAAGCCGCTTGATCCAGCATGTTACCTAATGTAATATCGCAACAACTGCATTCAATGGTAGAATATACATGATCATTAACATTGAATGCGATGGACTTGTACACCATGCTGTATACGTCGCCTTATTGGTGCAGCATCGTTCACAAAGTATTCCAAATTATTCGGCTTGAGTCATCGAGCAATTAGAAAGAAAGACAATATGTCGCACGGTGGCGTGTACACGACTTAAATACCCAACTTTTGGTAAATCAATTATTCGTGATTGATTTTTGTCAACGCGTGACATGCTGCGTAAGCATCGCGCGGGCCAAGAAATATGTGATGAATATTGTGCCAGGAGGCGATTATTAGTTAGAGCATATATTCGAATATGTTTTGAGAGGTACGCATGCTGCGCGCGGTTATCGATGCGCCCCCTTAGGCTTTGAATTGGTCCCGGTTTTGCGCGCTTTTTTTACGAACAATATTGGCTAACGCCACCGTGCTGCGCCGGCCCGTTGCGTTCAGAGGGGGGCGGGTGGAGGCTATTAAATCACTTCGGCCACCAGCGGCAGTGGAAGACCGGCGGGGCGCGATATAATTATGTACTAAAGATTGTCCCCGCGTCCATCGCAGCGTGGACATACCCGAGCGCTCTTCTTCCGCGGCAGCTAACAGGGACTGTCCGGACGGAGCCCCACACATGCGTCGGTTTTGGATCATCAACCTTGCGAATGTCCGCTCACGTACAGGTTTCCGGATGCCTGCCATGGCTTGGCCATCCGCGCACTCCGGGCAGGCGTCCGGAAAGCATCGAGGCACGAAATCGCGGGTTCAGGGCACTACGGGAGCAGCAACCTATCCACGGGCTATGGGGATTTGCAGGTCAATTGCCATCGGTTGGCCCCAGGTTCCGCACCCGCCCGGCCTTTAGCGCGTTGTGTCCGTGCATTATGCGCGGCCGTTTGTGTCCAATGTACCCAAGAGCCGCAGCACCCTCGCTGCCAGAGCTGCTGAAATCCCCATAAGCTGAGAGGGCACCCGTGCCCTGCACCCCGCGTGTTCCTTCATCGGACGTCTTCGAACGCCGGCCGTGGTACATGCTGAGAGGTTCGGCGTGGGCCGGCATCCGAAAACGTTCACGTCGTCGTCCGGCGCCATGAGCCATGCTTCGTGAAGGGTTTCAGATGTGGGCTGCATGAACGTGCGCAGGTCTTCTGCGGCCCGGCCGGCGTCTGAAAGCGCCCCAGGTAACCTTCAAGCTGCACGAGCGCACATCATCCAGTTACCTTTATCCAGGAGCAACTTTGCCGCCGTTCCTGTCGGCTTGGCGACAGGAACGTTCAGAGAAAAGCCTTAGAGTGAACATCGCGCGCCGCTGCATCGGCGAACTGCCTGAAGAGCAGCTATACTGGCAGCATGGTAACAGGGATGGCACACTATGGATGAGGCTTCGATCAGACCGGGTGAGATCGTTGGCTGCACGCCAGACTGGGCGGATGCCACTCTTATATTTATCGTCCGCGTCCGAACGCCCTACCGCTCTCTGCGCGACTGCCCGCGAGCGGGTATCTTGTCCCGCGGAGGCTTGCGCAAATGATGGCGATATGCGTCCAGAGCAACCTGGTCACGCTTGAGAACCGCCGCTTGTATAAACCAACCCTAACTTGGGCAAGCCGGCAAATCCAGATCACCAGCCAAGCCACAGAAACACAGTCTACTCATGCGTTGGAACTGCATTGTGAGGAGTGCTTCCGCAACGCCGGCGCAGCACTTCTCCCCCGCCTGGTTCCTTCGTAGGCTCCGGAGGTGATGTGCCTAGCTTCGATTTCCTGATGGCAAGAGGGTCAATGTTCCAGATTCGCATTCATGGCCGCGGTGGCCAGGGCGCAGTGACTAGCGCAAAAATATTGTCCATTGCCGCCTATCTCGAGGGACGCCACGCACAAGCGTTCTCAAATTTCGGCTCAGAGCGGGCGGGCACGCCCGTGGCCGGCTTCTGCCGCATCGCAGACAAGGAGATCAGGCTGCGCGAGCCGGTCCTGGAGCCGGACTGCCTGATTGTGCTGGACCCCACGCTGTTCAAGGCGATGCACGTGTTCGTGGGGCTGAAGGCGGGGGGCTATCTGCTCGTCAACTCCAAGAAAACTTTTGCTGATCTCCACATCAAGCCGGTCGCGGACGGGCTTCCCGCAGGCCATTCGGTCATTGTACCCGCAACAGAGCTAGCGTTGAAGCATACCGGCAGGCCGTTGCCGAACGCGGCGCTGCTTGGCGCCTTCGCGGCGCTCACCAATCTCGTCCAGTTCGACAACGTCCAGCAGGCAATCGCGCAGACCTTCCCGGGCGTCGCGGGAGAGGCCAACATCGCAGCCGCGAAGCAAGCCTATGAGTTCGTGACTGAGCAGCAACGCGCCGCCAGCGCGGCCTAAGGAGCGGCCCATGCTGAAACAGATCGAAGGTTCGCGCGCCATGGCGGAAGCCGTAGCGCTATGCCGGCCGGAGGTGATTTCCGCCTATCCCATCGCGCCGCAGACGCAGATAGTCGAAGGATTGGGCGAACTTACAAAAATGGGCCAACTGCGCAATTGCGAATTCATCAACGTCGAAAGCGAGTACGCGGCGCTCTCAGTCGCCGTCGGCGCGTCGGCGGCGGGCGCCCGGGCTTACACCGCGACGGCTAGTCAGGGCCTCTTGTACATGGCGGAGGCGGTCTATAACGCTTCGGGCCTCGGCCTCCCCATCGTGATGACGATCGGCAACCGCGCCATCGGCGCCCCGATCAACATCTGGAACGACCATTCCGACGCCATGTCTATGCGCGACGCGGGCTGGATACAGCTTTTCGCCGAGACCAACCAGGAGGCCGTGGATTTGCATATCTTGGCATTCAGGATCGCGGAACAGCTTTCGATGCCGGTGATGGTGTGCGTCGATGGCTTTATCCTAACACATGCGATGGAGCGCATCGACGTGCCCGGCCAGGCCCCCGTCGACGCCTTCCTGCCGCCTTACGACCCCGTGCAAGTCCTGGACCCCGCCAAGCCAGTCTCCATCGGCGCGATGGTCGGGCCGGACGCATTCACCGAGGTGAAGTTCCTCGCCCATTACAAGCAGACCAGGGCGCTGCAACTGCTGCCGGAATACGCCGCAGAATTCCAAAAGGTTTTTGGCCGCGAATCCGGCCGGCTCCTGCGCACCTACCGCACGGAAGACGCCACCATGCTTGTCGTCTCGATGGGCTCCGTCTGCGGAACCATCAAGGACACCATCGACGAGATGCGCGAAGAGGGCATCCGCATCGGGCTTGTGACCGTCGTTTCCTACCGGCCGTTCCCGGTGGACGCGCTTCGCGATGCGCTTGCCGGAGCGGAAGACGTAGTAGTTGTGGAAAAGAGCATCGCGGTTGGCCTGGGCGGACCACTCGCCGGCAATGTCGGCACCGCCTTGCGCAATCTCACCCACATGCCGCGCCTGCACTCCGCCGTGGCGGGGCTGGGCGGGAGGCCCATCACAAAGGAATCGCTCCACCGGCTGTTTCGCCGGGCTACTGTGCAGCGGTGGGAAGGCACGCATTTCCTGGATCTCGATGAGCGCATCGTAGGCCATGAAATCCATCGCGCCGGCGTGAACCGCCACTCCGGCCCTGCCGCTGAAAATATCCTGCGTGAGCTTGGCCTGAGGGAACAGCAATGAGCGAAACGTCTCACACCAGCGCCCAGGCGGTGCAAGGCGCGGGCGATCAGGCCGCGAACGAGCAAAGCGCAGCCGTGCAGAAGCTCAAATACTATCAAAAAGGCACCTTCACCGTCGGCAACCGGCTGGTGGCGGAGGCCGAGCGGACCGTTCAGGCAAGCCAAAACCGCTCGAACGCGCTGACTTGCGGCCATCGCGCCTGCCCTGGCTGCGGCGAAGCGCTGGGCGCGCGCTACGCCGTCGATACCGCGATGCACGCCTGCGGCGGGAACCTGATCGCGGTGAACGCCACCGGCTGCCTCGAGTCCTTCACCACGCCATACCCGGAAACGTCGTGGCAGCTCCCCTGGCTGCACTCGCTCTACGGCAACGCCGCAGCAGCCGCCGCTGGCGTCGCCGCCGCGATGCGCGTCAAGAACCGGCCAGAGGTTCGCGTGATCGCTCAAGGCGGCGACGGCGGCACAGCCGATATCGGCTTCCAATGCCTGTCGGGCATGTTCGAGCGGAACGATGACGTTCTCTACATCTGCTACGACAACGAAGGCTACATGAACACCGGCACACAGCGCTCTTCGGCGACACCGCCAGCCGCGCGCACATCCACCACGCCGGCCGCTGGCCCCGAACCGGGCAACGTCTTCGGAACCGGCAAAGCCATGCCAAAAATCGCGATTGCCCACGGCATACCTTACACCGCGACCGCATCCGTCGCCGATCTTCACGACCTTGAGCGCAAGGTCATGAAAGCCATGTCCATCCATGGCGCGCGCTACATCCAGATCCATGTTCCGTGTCCGCTCGGCTGGGGTTCGGCCCCGCACGACACGATCAAACTCGCGCGGCTAGCCATCGAATGCGGCCTTTACCCGATCTTCGAAGCCGAGGCGGGCAAGGTCACGCAGGTTCGCACGATCCGCCGGCAAGTTCCGGTGCGCGACTATCTCAAGCTCCAGCGGCGCTTCGCGCACTTGTTCAGCGGCGCTGGGGAAGACCCGCGTGTGGCGCGCCTGCAAGCGCTTTGCGATGCCAACATTGCCGAATACGGCCTCGCCGGTGGCGAGGAGGCGGAGGCCTGAATGAAGTCCATGCATACTTTTGGGAATACGCTCGAAGCTGGCACCTCGCTCGTCAATCGCACGGGCTCCGGGCGCACGCAGCGGCCCGAGTTTGTCCGCCGGCTGCCGCCCTGCAACGCCGTTTGCCCAGCGGGCGAGGATATTCAGGGCTGGCTCGAACTGGCCGAGAGCGGCGATTACGAAGGCTCCTGGCGCGCGCTGACGATGAACAATCCGCTGCCGGCGACCATGGGGCGGGTCTGCTATCACCCCTGCGAAGGCGCCTGCAACCGCAACTCGGTCGATACCGCGGTCGGTATCAACTCGGTCGAACGTTTCCTGGGCGATCTCGCCATCGCCAAGGGCTGGAGCTTTCCCGCAGCGGCCGAGGCCACGGGCAAGAAAGTGCTGGTGGTTGGGGCCGGTCCTTCGGGGTTGTCGGCGGCCTACCAACTGGCGCGGATGGGCCATAGCGTCACCATCAAGGAAGCGGGGCCGCTGCCCGGCGGAATGATGCGCTTCGGTATTCCCCAATACCGCATGCCGCGCGATGTGCTCGACGCCGAGGTGAAGAGGATCACCGATTTGGGGGTGAAGATCGAATATAATTGCCGGGTGGCGCGTCTGGCGGACACTATTGCCGAGGGTGGCTTCGACGTATCTTTTCTTGCGGTAGGCGCGCATATCGCCAAACGCACCAACATTCCAGCCGCCGACGCGGCCAGGGTGCTCGACGCGATGCAGGTGCTGCGCTCGATGGAGGGGGCAGAGAAGCCCATGCTCGGCCGCCGCGTGGTGGTCTACGGCGGCGGCAACACGGCGATGGATGTGGCGCGCACGGCTAGGCGGCTCGGTGCGGACGAAACCGTGATCGTCTACCGGCGCAATCGCGATCAAATGCCGGCCCACAAGTTCGAGGTAGAGGAAGCGCTTGAGGAAGGTGTGATTATCAAGTGGCTCTCGACGATCAAAAATGCAGGGGCCGGCGAAATCACCATCGAGAAAATGGTGCTCGACGACGACGGCTATCCGCAGCCGACCGGCGAGTTCGAGACGCTCGAAGCCGACACCGTCGTGCTGGCGCTGGGCCAGGATGTGGACCTGTCGCTGCTGGACGGCGTGCCCGGCCTAGAAATCGAGGACGGTGTGGTGCAGGTCGGACCAGACATGATGACGGGCGCGCCTGGCATCTTCGCCGGCGGCGACATGGTGCCATCGGACCGCACGGTGACCATCGCCGTGGGCCACGGAAAGAAGGCGGCCCGCTATATCGATGGCTGGCTGCGCGGCGTGCCGTACAAGCCCGCGCCCAAGCGCCAGAGGGCCATGGCGAAAATGCTCAACACTTGGTATTTCGGCGAGGCGCCCAAGACCGTCCGCCCGATGCTTGAAATCGCGCGGCGCACCGCGACTTTCGATGAGGTGGTGCAGGGCCTGGACGAGAGCAATGCGCTTTATGAGGCGCGGCGCTGCCTGTCCTGCGGCAACTGCTTCGAGTGCGACAATTGCTACGGCGTCTGCCCGGATAACGCGGTGATCAAGCTCGGCCCTGGCAAGGGCTTCCAGTTCAATTACGACTACTGCAAGGGCTGCGGGGTGTGCGCCCAGGAATGCCCCTGCGGTGCAATCGCCATGGTGCCCGAGGCGATTTGAAGCTCAGTCCGCGGAACGGTACCCACCATGACCGCAGCACCCTCGATTGCGGACGAGCGCTAGGCGGGTGTTGGGACGCTTGCCGGGAAATCGCTGACGTCCGTTTGGTATACTCCGCTCACGTCAAAACCCGAAAATGCTTTGGGTTGATGACGCGGAAGTTGTCCG
This sequence comes from Rhodomicrobiaceae bacterium, assembly GCA_050298295.1. GTDB lineage: Bacteria > Pseudomonadota > Alphaproteobacteria > Rhizobiales > Rhodomicrobiaceae > Rhodomicrobium. The sequence goes on along the minus strand of JBNKTW010000132.1, from coordinate 271 downwards.
TGACCGAATCGCGCAACTGCTCCTAGTTTTGCGGGACTTTCTCGCGTAAGAAGCTGAGCACTTCGCCGGCGAACTCCCGCGATGTGGCGTAGCACTTGTTGTGTGTCACGTGCTTGTGCATCACACCCCATAATACCAACGGCCAGAAATTTTGACTCCTCTGGCGGGGATTCCCAAGCCCCAGCCGATGTGATTTCCTCTACGCGAATACTGATTCGGGAGGGGGAATCGCATGACCATCCAAATCACACGCACAGAGTTCGCGGCAGCG